>QIGK01000105.1 GCA_003228875.1 Rhodobacterales bacterium | reverse complement strand
AATATGCCAATGATTTGGCTGTCTGAATATCTCGATTTCTTCATAATAAAATCTCCTTCGTTAAAGTACGAGAAAATTCTACTTATGAGTATCCCTAAATATGGGAGTATTACCGCCAATATTATTGCTTATAAAGGCTTTTTCTTGATAGATTTCCGAACAAGACCCTTGCATACACACCACGGAATAACTCCTGAGATGCTCAACAAGCCGGTCTCGTGTCATATCTGAGCCAGTGTTTTCAGGCTGAAAAAATGCGTAAAACTTGTAATAACCATGCACGTCATGGGCTTCGTTTCGAATTTTATTGGCGATGGCGTTCGACTGGATTTGAGGAATTCTCAACCAGCCTTTTTTAACAAATTCCTGCAAAGCAAGCCTTAAGCCAGTGGCATTTCAGTTTCGTACTGCATGCCATTCCGGCATTTTTTCTAACTGAAACCGTCCAATCGCTGATTGTATTTCTGTCAGTCGGAAATTACTGCCAAAACTTTCGTGCAGCCAGCGAAACCCGTCCGGATGCTGGCGTTCAAATACCGCTTCATAGCTTTTACCATGATCCTTAAAGGCCCACATGCGCCGCCACAGATCTTCATCATTGCACGTTACCATGCCGCCCTCGCCGATGGTTGACATGATTTTATCCTGACAAAACGACCACGCCGCAACATCCCCCAATCTGAGTATCCAGATCAACGTCGGCAAATACCGGAATAGCCCCAGCATTTACTATCACCGATGCCGAAGCCATAAAGCTTTGCGGCGTTACAATCACCTCGTCCAAAGACGATCCACCGTTGCAAAAACCAATGCCCAGCCCATGCAACGCCAAATCAAGCACCAATGTGCCATTTGCAACAGCAATGGCCTTATTAGTGCCGGCAAATTCAGCAAACTCATGCTCAAATAATGCGGTTTCTTCGCCGGTCCATGAATTCACTTTGCTTGAACGCAAAACCCGCGCGACAATATCAATTTCGGCTTCGGAAAAATGCGGCCATGGCGCTGAAAAATTGTTTTTCACACTCAGCCGCCAATCACTTTGGCCGGAATACCAATCACTGTGGCATAAGCGGGCACATCTTTGGTCACCAGCGCATGGGCACCAATAATTGCGCCTTTGCCGATCAGGATCGAACTGCCTGCGCTTCCGGGCAAGATCGAGGCACCGGTGCCGATATAAACCCCGTCTTCGATATGCACCCGACCATTCACTGACACACGCGGCGCCAAAGTTACATAATCTCCGATAACGCAATCATGGGCCACATAACTGTATATATTGGCCTGAAAAGACATTCCAATTTTTGCATCAGCAGTCACCATTGAAAAATCAGACAAGATAGAACCTTGGCCAATCGACACATCAGAGCCAACAATCGCGGTGGGTGCAACACTGGAAAACAATGCAAACCCGTCACGGATCACCTGTTCGGTTTTTGTTTCCTCAACTTTGCATTGGCAAAGGCAATAACAAAAGTCGCATCCTGATTTTTCGCCAGCTTGCGGGCTTGCTCATAACTGATCGCCTGATCGATGGGCATATCATCGACAAAAAATACATCCTCATCAGGAAACTTTTGTCGGATGTTGCGCACCGTTTCCCGCGCATACCCACCATAACTATAAATAAATTTCATTTGTCCGCACCTGATTTTTCTGTGCTTGTAAACTTGGTCATGGTGGCAGTGCCATTCTGGCTAATCCCCTCTCTGATTATGACTTTTTTAATGGTCATACCAAGGATTTTTAGATCGAGCCAAGAATTCCGGTTATCTACATACCACACATCATAGGCAAATTTTTCCTGCCAAGAAATGGCGTTGCGCCCGTTCACCTGTGCCCAGCCGGTAATGCCGGGGCGCACTTCATGCCGCCGCGCTTCTGACTTGGCATAAAGCGGCAGATATTCCATCAATAATGGCCGTGGACCAACAAGGCTCATATCGCCTTTTAACACATTCCACAGCTCTGGCAGCTCATCCAGCGATGTGCGGCGCAGCTTAGCGCCAAATGGCGTCAGCCGCTGGTCGTCGGGCAAAGCCTGTCCCTGATTGTCAAAGGCATCCCGCATGGTTCGAAATTTCAGCATGACAAAGCTTTTGCCGTTTTGACCCGGCCGTGTTGCTTTATAAAGCACTGGCCTGCCAAACTGTTTTTTGACAGCAAAAAACAAAACCAGCATTATTGGCGCAAAAACAATCAAACCGACTAAACTGCCAACAATGTCAACCAACCGTTTCATCCCATTAACCCTCGGTTACCCAGCGAACCCATTTTTCACCAAGCTTGTCGCGGGCAAATTCGCGTTCGGCCAATGCAAAAGCATTGATTTTTATGTCGTTCAATTCTGCTTGTCCTGTCTGTGCCTGCTCTAATGCGTTGGCAAAAGCAGCTGCGTCATTGACAGGCACCACCCAGCCACAATTGCTTTGCTTGATATGATCAGCAATCCAGCCGGGGTAATTATTAATGCTCGGCAGGCTCGCCGCGATATAATCAAAAAACTTGTTGGGCGAAGTGCCATAATAAAATGCAGGCACATCGGCAAAACACATGATGCCGATATCCGCCGCGCCCAGCAGCCCTGCCAGTTGGTGTTTAGGCACTGGATCATGGAATACTACATTTGTCAGATTTCGGGTTTTTGCATCTTTTTCCAGCGCCGGTTTCAATTTGCCGCTGCCAACAAACACAAACTTGAATTCCTTTTTCCTACGCTTTAGCATTTCTTCGGCAACATCGAGAATTTTATCCAGCCCATTGGCCAACCCATGGCTGCCAGTATAAACCGACATAAAATCACTATCTGAAACAGAATCTGGCCGCCAGTGTTGGGTTTTATCAACTTGGAAAATGTCAATATCGCTGGCATTTGGCACCATTGTCACCTTGTTTCCAGAAACCCCGCGCCGGATAATACCTTGCACCATGTCCGGTGCCAAACCGATGCACCGATGTGCGGAGCGATAAGAAACCCATTCCAGCACTGACATCATTCCAAGCACCACGGGGTTGGTAATAACCCCCATGGCGCGCGGCAATTCCGGCCAAAGATCGCGAACCTCAAACACAAATTGTTTACGCCGTAGCCAGCGCGCAAAAATCGCAGGAATACCCGCAGTAAGCGGCGTCGATGTGGCGAAAACCAAATCATATTTTCTGAACATCGCAATTTTGATACCAAATAAAGCAAATTTCAGAAAAACCAAGCTGCGCTTTAAAAACCAGTCATCATTTGAGTATTCCAGCTTGAATTCGATAACATTAATGCCGTCAACCAGACCTTGCTGCTGACCCCTGACAAATTCGCCACTTCAACCGGTGTCGCCATGATCATAGCTGCCGCATATCATTGTCATGCCCTGCCCGCCCTATTCCGGGTGGAGAAATGTTGGTAAAAATATAGAATATTCATAAAAGCTTGGCAGTCTTTCAATCGGTTTTGCATCAGGAAATCAATGCTCGGGCGTTGATCAATAAAGCTCAGAATCAAGCCATCGGTTGCGATTGTCAAGTCAGCCAAAAAACCGTCATCAGCACAATTTGGGATAATACAGCAACGCCAATCAAGCGCCCCAAAAGCAACGCGATAACCAGCGCGGAGGCATCTTTGCTGTTGGCATCTATGCCACGCGAGATCCTTGGTTCAATAAAAAACGTCAACAACACCGCGCCAAACCCGTTAACGATGCCGGAAAGTTGGCTGATCGAGGCCCTGTAATCCGGCGTCAAAAGCGCAAAGTAAAAAGACAGAAATATCCCTGTGCCATAAATCGCATAAACCAGCGAGGACTGGATAATTATTTTTTTGGCACCCGGTGTCTTAAGTAACTTCGAAAAACCAATTTTTGGAAGATCACCCTTGGCCAAACCGGAAAATTTACGGTTGATAAAAAACGCCCCGATGAAATTTTTGCTGCTGACATACGCCAAAATCACCCGTTGAAAATACCGCACTACAAAAGCTTTGATTGAAAAAACCATAACGCTGGCCAGCGCGGCACCCAGCAGCGCAAAAACCGCCATCATCTGAAAAGATTGTGCGGGAACCGTTCGATCGACAATCAATCCCAAGATCGGCAAAAGCATGATGCTGAATAACCGAGTGCTTATATAAACCGCTTGTTGTATCGAATAGCCAAGCACGTTGTTCTGGGTGGTAATCCCAGCAATCCGCGCCAGAATTGCAGTGAATTCAAGCATATGAATTGCGGCAAAAAGAACCGGTATCAAAATCACAAGATAAGGGATCATAAAACCGCCTCTGAACGGTTGCGCAAGTTTTTGACAAGAAAATCTAAAATTTTTTGACTGGCTGTGCCATCACCAAACGGGTTTTTGACATTGCTCATCTGCGCATAAAAATCAGGCTCTTGCAAAAGCCGACCAACCGTATTGACAATTTTTTCAATATCAGTGCCCACAAGCATTCCAGCACCGGCCTCAATCGCCTCAGGGCGCTCTGTGGTGTCGCGCATCACCAAAACCGGTTTACCAAGGGACGGAGCCTCTTCCTGAATGCCGCCGGAATCTGTTAGGATTAGGGTTGATTTTGACATCAAATAGATAAATGGCAAATAATCCACAGGATCAATCAGATGAATGTTTTTATGTTTGGAAAGCATAGAGCTAACCGGTTTTTGAACATTCGGGTTAAGATGCACCGGAAAAACAATCTCCGCATTCTTAAAAGATTGCGAAATCTGGCTTAATGCTGTGCAAATCCGCTCAAAACCTTGGCCAAAACTTTCGCGACGATGTCCGGTTACCAAAATCATTTTCTTTTCCGGCTTGATGAAAGAAAATTGCTCAGTCAACGCATTCTGCACAGTTTTTGAATTTTCGATTTTCCGATTAGTTTGCAAAAGCGCGTCAATTACTGTGTTCCCGGTAACCACAATCGATTCAGATGCAATTTTTTCAGCTAATAGGTTGGCCCGCGCCGCTTTACTCGGCGCAAAATGGAAATCGGAAATGGCGCTGGTGATTTTGCGATTACCTTCTTCGGGCCACGGCGAATAAAGGTTTCCGGTTCGCAATCCGGCCTCTATATGACCAATCGGAATTTGTGCGTAATACGCGGCAAGGCTGGTGGCCATGGTCGTGGTTGTGTCGCCTTGAACCAGCACAATATCGGGGCGCGCCTGATCAAACACCAGAACCAGCTTTGACATTATTCGCGCCGTCAATTGATGCAAAGATTGCCCCTTGACCATCAGATCAAGATCAAAATCCGGTTGAATATCAAACAGTTCCAACACCGGATCCAGCATTTCGCGATGTTGCGCGGTTGCGCATACCTGTGGTTCAAAGCGGTCATCTGCCTGTAATTCTTTAACAAGCACAGCCATTTTAATAGCTTCGGGGCGCGTGCCAAAAACAACTAATACCCGTTTTTTCATATCGGGTTTTCCTTGTCACTTACTGGCCAACGATACCCCTCGACCCATCTGGCAATCAACTTTCGCGCCTGCGTTGCGTCGCTATTGTCGATTGCTTTGGTCAGTCCGGCCAAAAATTCGTTTACTTCGTTGCGGCTTAAAAACTGTTCTTGGGCGCGCAGGATTTTGTCATGGCTGGTTGGCAAAGTATTGTCGCCCACCAGCAGTTCTTCAAACAGTTTTTCGCCGGGTCGGGTGCCCGTGAAAACGATCTCGATATCACCATCAGCGTTATTTTGGTCTTTGACGGTCAGACCCGACAATTTGATCAGGCGCTTTGCCATATCGATAATTTTGATTTGTTTACCCATATCCAGAACAAACACATCGCCGCCCTCAGCAAAAGAACCGGCCAGCAAGACCAGTCGCGCTGCTTCGGGGATGGTCATAAAATAGCGAGTCATATCCTTGTGGGTAACAGTGACCGGCCCACCATTGGCGATTTGTTCACGAAATAATGGAATGACCGACCCAGAAGACCCCATAACATTTCCAAAACGCACCATCGAGAAATTGGTAACATTGCTACGGGTTTGCAGATCTTGAATAACCAGTTCAGCAAGGCGTTTTGTTGCCCCCATGATGTTTGTCGGTCGCACCGCTTTATCCGATGAAACCAGAATAAACCGAGCAACCCCAGCCGTTATTGCCGCTTCTGCCAGCACCTTGGAGCCAAACACATTGTTTCGAATGCCCTCCAGTTCATTTTCCTCAACCAAAGGCACGTGTTTATACGCCGCCGCATGCAAGACTGTGTCAATTTGGCAATCCCGCAAAGTTTTTTCCACCAACCTTTGATCGCAAATCGACCCCAGAACCGGCAGGATTTCAACATCGCCCCCTGCAATACCACGCAGTTCCCGATCAATTGAATAAAGCGCAATTTCGCTCATTTCAAACAAAACAATTCTTAAAGGCTTGGCCGCCAAAACCTGCCGACAAAGTTCAGAGCCAATGGACCCGCCAGCGCCCGATACAAACACCGATTTATTCGAATAAGCCTCAGTAATTTCGGGGGCATTCAATGACACCGTATCCCTGTCCATCAGATCATCCAATGAAACCGCGCGCAGGCTTTCAACCAGCCCCTCCCCCGCCATCAACTCGATAAAGGACGGCAAAACCTGAATTTCGCAAAGATGGCCATATTTTTTGATGATCTCTTTTTGGCGACTGCGCGACACCGCCGGCATCGCCAGCAGAATTCTTTTAATTTTTCCACGCTCAACCAAGCGCGCAAGATTATCGGGTTTTTGCACGCTCAATCCCGAAATCGCCACACCCTGAAGGCTGGAATTATCGTCAACAATCGCAACCAGTCTGATTTCACGTGATTGGCGCAATGCAAATATCAGCTGTAATCCTGCCGCCCCAGCACCATAGACCGCAACCGGCGTGGTCTTGAACCGTCGACCACCCAACCAAACCAAAAACCACTGCGCCGCCAAGCGGATAAAGATGGCTAGCACAAAGAAAATGAACGCAAAAATAACCGGCACCGTGCGCGGCGCGCCCAATCCAAAAGCCCAGTTTGCTGCAGCGCCGGAAATGCCCAGACACGCGGCAAACAACCCAACACGCAGTGAATCGAAATTACCGAAGCTTTGCAATTTGGTGCGGTGAACTGAAAGAAACCGACCAAAAGCAGGTGCGAGAGCCAAAAGGAAAATTAAAAGCGGGACCGAACTTTTGATCCAGTCAACCGCAATCCATTCACCAACCCGCAAGCCAAGCGCCAACACAAGCGAAACCGGAATAAGCGCTATGTCCAACGCAAACAAAATGGCAATTTTCCAGCCGCGTGGCAAATTGGTCAGGAATTTATACAGGGTTCGCTCCTAAATCCTATTATTAGGAAACACATAAAAATAGATAAAACAAATCCTTAACACCGCTTTCAACGGTTAACCAATGGAAATTTTAAAATTGCTAAAGGCCGCCGCCTTTTACCACCAGCCTTAAGCCTCGCCAGATTATCCAGACATCAAGCCAAAAGGCGCGTATAGGGCCAAAATTCTGCTGCGCGTCGATATATTCATATTCAAACTGCGGGTCGCCCATCTGGTTGGTGCCTTTGCGAATGTGTCCCAAGCCCAAAATTCCACCGCGCAACAATTTTCGCGCTACATTGCCTTGGGCAAGATCACGGTTGTAATGATGCACCGCCAAAGGCCGCGGCCCAACCACGCTCATCTCGCCCAAAAGAACGCTAAAAAATTGCGGCAATTCATCAAGATAGAATTTCTTGACAAACCGACCAGTTATGGTGCGACATTCCGGGTTCCATTCATTTTGAAAAGCGTGCCAGTCATTTTTTGATGCCAGTTCCACATCAATACAGCGTTGTTTAATAATACGAATTTTGAATTTCCGAATGATTTTCCCAGCACTGACCGCGTTATAAAAAAACAAGACCGGTCCGGCATTTTCGGGAATTATCAATCCTTCAATTTTATATACAAGCCAGATTGCTGCCAACACCGGAGTTGCTAACAAAAGGACAAACAGAGAGAATACCACATCAAAAATGCGCTTAAGCATCCGAGGCTTAAGCGCGGAGTCTAGCCGAAATATATCGGGGTATTTTTGGCGAAGTTCAGCGCTTGGCGGCAAATATGGAAATGAGACATGACGTTTTTCAGTTTCAGCCATTGGTTTTATTCACTTTTCTGGAATTGAGTGCAGATAAATACCCGACGGAAAGCCAAAATAAAAACGCGGTGTTCGGGTTCATCAAAACCGGATTGATGGCAGCCACGATTAAAAAGCCAAGGATCAGAAGTTTGACAAACAAACTATCCATTTGTTGCGTCGCAGGTTTGATCAGCAAAGCAAAAATCGGTATGGTAAAAAGCATTGCGCCAACAATGCCAAGCCCTGCCAAAAGATCAAGAAAATCAGAATGGGAAACGATATCGCCCCAGCCGACATCAATTTCTGAAGGCATTTGAAAGAAATTCCCAACAATCGGAGAGGCCATGAATTGTTGCAGCCTAAATGCATAAGTGACAGAGCGGGTCGCGACGTTTCCGTCTGGCAATTGGTCGCCGATTGTTATGATTGCTAGCGATACAACCAAAATCAGCGCAGCAACCGCCAAAAAAAATCCAGCCACGTTCGATTGCCAACGCCATGTTTTGCAGGTTTGCAGGATAACGCCAAATATCACCAGCAAAGCAATCAGAAACCCACTTATTTTGAAGGTCAGTAAACCGGCAAACACAGCAATGATCGCCAAGACCATTCTGGATATTTGGCCAAATGAAGGCAAAAACGGCAACGCAGCCAAAATAAATATTTCTTCGTGAAACAGGTTTTGATTGGCTTGGTTTACACCCTCAAAAACCTGTAGCCGCCACAAAACAAGCAAGGAAAACATGACCATGCCAGCCCAAAAGACGTATTTTTGAAAAAGCTCAATAAATAAATCAGCCCTTGGTTTTGCCCGAAAAATGCCTTTTGCCAAAAAATATGTCAGGGCCAAAAGTCCCCATCGACCAAATGTTTCGCCAAAACTAATTGAATTTTGCCACTGAAACCAAAGCCCGCCGATGATTGAAATCAAAATTAATAAAAACACGCCTATATCAAGCCCTGATACCAAACGGTCAGAAAAATCTATCCGAAATACGCTGATATAGGCGAAACAAAGCAACAAAATAGGCGCAAATCCGACGCGAAATCCAAGACCAAAATTAGTGTCGCTTGGGTCTAGCAACAGCAAAAAATTTAGCCCTAAAGCCAGAAAAACCAGCGCCATAGCCAGATCAACCCCGGTTGTCTGATGTGCTGGTTTGCAAGCGGAGGTCATTTTTGCACAAGAACCGGACGCGCGCCGGCCGCTTTTTTTCGCAATGTCGGCAGATTAAACCAACGGTAAAACCAGCCATAAGTCATCAGCCTAGCGTCGCTGAATAAATGTTTCCAAACGCCGTTTGTCTGATCAAGTTCATGCATAAGCGCCCCAAGATCATACCCCATTAACGCCAGTTTATTTTGCCCAATCTGCCGTAAATACCGCCGCATCCAATGGCGGCGCAACGGGTTTTTAACCGAGGCTTTCCAAGCATTCACGGGCTGGCTAGAAAGGCTATCAAATTTCTTACCAAGTCCCGGGTCACCCATCTTGGCATCACTCAAATATGGGCTGTCCGTCGTCAAATCTTGCAACGTAATTTCAAGACTTAAATAGTCCGAAATTAGTTTAAGCTGCGAATTTGGCGTGTTCAACAAATCCTCAAACCTGAGGTCAACTGCCCCGTCACCCAGCGTTTGCCTTGCTTGAAGTAACAGGTCTAACCCTTTGAAAATATCGACATAATACCGATACAAATTCCACTTTCCTTGCCCCCAAGTTTCAATCATGGAAACCATGATTGCCAATGGATTTCGCCATAGAAATACAAATTTTGCGTCAGGAAAGGTCTGGATAATTTCAGGGGCAATCAAAGAATAACGCGGTGTTTTATCCAAAAAATATGTCGTGTTTCCGATCTTACCATACAGCTCCAACGCAAAATTCCTGACAGCATCGGTGTAATCAGCTTCACCATTTGGCAAGGTTTCACAAAAATCGGACAATGCGTCAATCAACACCGAATGATCGTGGTCAGCAACCAAATGATTTTGTTTACGCGCAGATAGTAATGGCAACAAAATCCATGGCTCTGCGCGCGTGGTGATTTCACTGTGGCCTGACAGAATATTTTGCAACAAAGTTGAACCGGATCGCGGCAAGGAAAACAAAAAAATCGGAGTCATGATCGCCGCCGCATCAAAAATTCGTGCCAAAGCTGCTGAAACGTCACCCGCGACACCGAGCGTATGGAATTGACCTGCTGCCAAGCCATTTTTTTACGCGAATAAATAATAGCGCGGCTTCGCTTGAGCCTGAACATCCGGCAGATATTTTGCAGCACAACGCCCTTGTTTGCAAAAAACCGCCAGAAAAAATTGGCAGGCTGAAGGTTTTGGCAAACCTTTTTAACCTCCCAAACATATTGATCTGCGAATTCTGATGAACGCTGCGCTCCGGGTCTTTCTCGAAATGCCGCCAGCGGAATATCGACAGGCACCAAAGGCGCTATTTTTGCAAATCTTGTCCATAAATCAAAATCAGCGGCCAATTTGTATTCGGTGTTAAGCCCGCCAACTTTGTCCCAAAGCGAACGCCGCCAAAACATGCTTTCTTGTTGTAAATAACCAGCGTAACAGCCTGAATAACGGCCCTCAGCAATTGATTTTTGTGGAAATGCCGCCAGATTTTTCTGAACCTGAACCAATTGCCCCGTGCCATTCAGAAAAGACGGCAAGCCGGTAATCCACATTATATCAGGGTATTTCTCAAAGATTTCAGTCACGACCGATGCGGTCCATGGCATCAAAATGTCATCGGCGTTAAGCCAGCATAATATCTCACCGGTCGCCAGTTTCATGCCTTTGTTTATGGCGTGATACTGGCCGTCATCTGGTTCGGAAACCAATACATCAATGGTATTTTTATAGCGCTCATAAATCGCCAAACTGCCATCGCTTGACGCCGCATCAATAAGAATAAGCTCGGGTCGTTTTGTTTGACCACTAATTGATTTAAGGGTCTGCTCCACCAGAGCGTCCATATTAAAAGCAGCGGTAAGAACAGATAATTTCACAGGCGCTTACCGATGGTCATTTTTTGACAAAGCACTTTCCAGACAAATTTTGGCGCCAAAATTAAATATCTCCGCCATAATCGACGCGGTTCTGAAACCAGACGGTGTAGCCATTCCAGACCAGATTTTTGCATCCACAGCGGGGCTCGGGCAACCTGTCCACTATGAAAATCAAACGCCGCGCCAACGCCAATTAACGTTACGCCCAACGACTTATATACCCTATGCATCCAAATTTCCTGTTTAGGCGTGGACATGCCGATCCAGACAATATCAGCGCCGCTTGCTTTGATCCGCGCAATCATCGCATCGGATTCTTGGGCTGAAAATTCCCTAAATGGCGGGCTTTCAACGCCGACAATCAAAGTTTGCGGGTTTTTTTCACAAAAAGTCTTGGCCAGTGTTTCAGCGACCCCCGGTTTTCCTCCCAAAAAATAGTGGCGCAGCCGTTTTGTCTGGCTTTGCATAATCAAATTTTCCATCAAATCCGCACCGCAGACTCGGCCAATTTTATGCCCCGTCAATTTGCCAAGCCAAACCAAGGGCATACCGTCAGGTGTTATCATCGCGGCCTTTTGGTGTAGCTGCAACAAACGCGGGGAATTCACCGACAGCATCACCCCATGCACATCCCGAACGCAAATAAACCGACCAATGCTGTCATCAGCCCAATCAATAATTTGCTGCGAAGCGTGTGAAAGGTCAGTCACGGTTATGTCTAACCCCAAAACATTAAACGAGGGGTTTTGATCGATTGATAAACCAGCCTTCATTTCGCACCCTGCACGATCTTGCGGCTTGCGAAGTTTTGCGGAATCAACAACCAAATATTTGCCACGCTGGACACTTTTAGCAGTTTTTTGACCATCAGATATTGAATGATATTCTGGCCAGCCATGCCGATGGCAAACCCTGATGCCACCCCCATTGCACCATATTTATTGACCAAAACCAGCGCCAGAATAAGGGAAATGGCTGAGAATATCACTGTTGACACCATCATTTTTTTTGCCTGTCCGCACAATAAAAGACAAAGCCCGCAAGAACCGGTAAACACATTGATCAACCGGCCAGCGCACAAAACCATCAACACACCAAAAGCTTTTGAGTAGGCAGTGCCAAACAGAATTTCTAAGGCAAGCTGGCCAAATAAAAACAAAAGGATGACCATGAAAAGCGTCGGCACAAAAGCAAACATTGCGCTAAGCCCCAATAGCCGGTTAAGGCTGCTAAGGTTTCCCGTCGCATTAAGGTGAATAATTTTTGGTGCAATGATGGCATTCACAACAATACTGGGCAACATCACCAACATGGCAACACGCAAAACAACCCCATAGGATGCGACTTCTTGGGCTGGCAAAAAAGCCGCAATAACCCACAAATCTGCGTAATTATTCATAAAAATTGCAATTTCGGTCAAGAACATCGGCGCTGCCAACACCAGCATTCCGTATTGTTGCGCCTTAACGCCAAATGAAAGAAATCCGGTGGATTTTTGCAAAAGGTAAAACCCTGTAACCACCATGCACACAACCGCCAGCACAGCTAAAACCAGTGCTGTTTCAAGTTGGATTTTTTGCGTTAACGCGAACATTGCCAGCAAGCCAACAGCCAGTATTAGCGCGCTGCCCGCACCGTCAAAAAGAACTGCGGCGCGGGTCATATGCAAACCTCGCAAGCTTTCGGAGATCAGCTTTTGTGCTGCGAACAAACCAGACCATATTAACAGGATTGCGCTGATAAACATCGTTGAATCAACCGAAAACAGGCGGTCTAAAACCAGACCATCCGCGCCCAAAAGCCAGAGTATCGCAAAAATTCCAAATCCGATTAGCATGTTGCGAAAAGCCGCCGCAATCGTCTGGCCTGTATTTGCTTTTTGCCCAAGCGCAACCATCTCAGCAACCAGTTTTAAGGTTGCACTGCCTAGGCCAAATTGCATGCAAATACCAAAAAACCCTGAAAGGCTGAAGATTAACAGATAAAGCCCTAAATCCTGTTGCGGCACCATTTTCGCCAGCAAAGAAATACTCAAAAAGCCAGCGACAAGTGCTGCTATTTTTATACCAAATACAGAAATTGTTTCGCGCACAGGTTTTTTAGACCAAACAGCCTGCTTCGAGGTGATATTTGCTGGCTCAACTGCGGCCATATTTGTCCTCAAACCGGATAATATCATCCTCGCCCAGATAGCTGCCCGATTGCACTTCGATCAATTCCAGCGCCACCAGCCCAGGGTTTTCCAGCGCGTGGATTTCACCAAGCGGAATATACGTAGACTGGTTTTCGCTCAGCAAAAGGGTTTGATCACCGCGCGTCACCTTGGCAGTGCCTTTGACAACCACCCAATGTTCTGCCCGATGGTGATGTTTTTGCACCGATAATTTGGCGCCCGGATTAACGGTTATGCGCTTAACCTGATATCGCTCACCCACATCAATTGTATCGTATTTCCCCCATGGCCGATAAACGTCTCGGTGGTAATTTACCTCTTCTCGACCCACAGCTTTTAAGGTTTCAACAACCGATTTAATGTTTTCAACCTCGCTTTTTGCAGCAACAAACACCACGTCTTTAGTTTCAACAATAACCATGTCTTTTGCACCGATAGCCACCACCAGCCGATGGCCGGAATTGATGTAATTTCCGCTGCCGTTTTCGTTTAGAACATCCCCGACAATGCAGTTCCCAGCTTTGTCTTTTGTGGCGTTTTCCCACAGCGCGGTCCACGACCCTATGTCCTTCCAACCCGCGTCAAACGGCACAACAGCGGATGATACTGTTTTTTCCATTACAGCAAAATCGATGGATTGTGCGGGGCAATCCAAAAAGGCCTGCTTGCTGTAACGCACAAAATCTAGGTCACGTTTCCGGCCAGCAAAAGCATCCTGACAGGCGCGTAATATATCGGGGCGAAAGCTTTCCAGCTCTGATAAATATTGGCTGGCCTTAAACATGAAAATCCCGCTATTCCAGAAATACCCGCCCTGCGATAAAAACTGTTTGGCGGTTTCTAAATCCGGTTTTTCAACAAAACGAACCACATGTTTGGCGGTTGAAGCTGCAATATTTTCACCTGCAAGAATATATCCGTATCCGGTTTCAGGGGCATTTGGCTGGATGCCAAAAGTCACCAGATGGCCCGACGCAGCCAATTCCGCCGCTTGTAAAACCGCCCGATGAAACGCGGCTGTATCCGCGATTTTATGGTCTGCGGGCATTGCCAATAAAATCGGATCATTGCCGCCACATACCGCTTCCAAGGCCGCCAAGGCCAATGCTGGCGCAGTGTTGCGCCCCACAGGTTCCAGCATGATCAAAGCATCATCAACCGATGATTGCCGAACTTGTTCAGCCGCCAAGAAACGGGTTTCCTCGTTGCAGATCAGAATCGGTGGCAAATGCGGTATTCCGGTCAGACGCAACAATGTTTCTTGCAACATGGTTTTATCACTGCCAATCGCAAGATATTGTTTTGCATAATGTTTTCGCGACAAAGGCCAAAGTCGGGTGCCCGATCCGCCTGCAAGAATAACCGGCAAAATATCCTGCTCAACTGGGTTTGCTTTTGTCATTTCAATTCCTAAACTTGGCCTGATTTTTAACAAACCAACCATAAGCCAGTTCCAGCCCTTCTTGTAACCCCACTTGCGGAAACCACCCCAGTGAATTTGCCAAGGAACTGTCCAAAAGCTTTCGGGCCACACCTTCGGGTTTGGTTACATCAAAATTCAGCACACCTGAAAAACCGGTAATTTTGGCGATCATTTTGCTTAGCCTCTTGATCGACACATCCTGACCAGAACCAATATTGATATGCGAGACCATCGGCATTACCGCCGCCTGAATCTCACTGCGCGGCAGCGCCATCATTTGCACACAAGCTGCTGCCAGATCGTCAACGTATAAAAATTCCCGCATGGCATTACCGCTGCCCCAAATATCAATTTTTTTGGCCTTTTGCGCGGTTGCTTGGTGAAACCGATGCAATAGCGCCGGAATCACATGGGCGTTTGCTAAGTGATAATTGTCAAAACTGCCATAAAGATTGCAAGGCATCAGGCAACGGAAATCCCTGTCATACTGCCGGTTATAGCTTTCACATAATTTGATACCTGCGATTTTGGCCAATGCATACGCTTCGTTTGTTGGCTCTAGCTTGCCGGTCAATAACGCATCTTCAACGATCGGTTGCGTACCGTTGGCAGGGTAAATACAACTTGAACCCAGAAACATAATTTTATCCGTGTCAGCCCTATGGGCTGCATGGATCAAATTGGCCTCTATCATCATGTTTTCATAAATAAATTCGGCAGGATATTCGTTATTTGCCTGAATGCCGCCAACCTTTGCCGCACAAATATAAATCTGATCAATTTTTTCAAACTTAAAAAATTGCTGCACCTGTTGCTGGTTGCACAAGTCAAGATCAGTTCGTTCACGAATAATAATATTGGTCATGCCTTGGGCATGCAGGGCGCGCATTACTGCCCTACCAACCATGCCATTATGGCCCGCCACAAAAATTTTTCCGTCACTCGACACAGATGTTTGGCTCAAAACCATGCTCCTGCAAAAGCGCCGTTTTCTTGGCCTCAATCAAATCCAGCCCGACCATTTCTTCGCAAAGTTGGTCAAGGGTAATTTCAGGTTTCCAGCCAAGCAGCCGTTTGGCTTTGCTTGGGTCGCCCAACAAAGTTTCGACCTCGGCGGGTCGGTAATACCGCGCATCGACCCTAAGAATTATGTCGCCGCGCTTTATGCCCGGGCAATCCCGCCAGTTAACCGTTTCAACAATGGCAATTTCATCAAGACCCACCCCTTTGAATTTAAGGGTAATACCCAGTTTTTGTGCTGCCAGCGTCACAAATTCCCGCACCGAGAATTGAACCCCGGTGGCGATTACAAAATCCTCGGGAAATTCCTGTTGCAGCATCATCCATTGCATCCGCACATAGTCTTTTGCATGGCCCCAATCACGTTTTGCATCAAGATTGCCCAAATATAGGCATTGTTCGATCCCCTGGGAGATATTGGCCAAACCACGGGTGATTTTACGGGTAACAAAAGTTTCGCCGCGCCGGGGCGATTCATGGTTAAACAGAATACCGTTACAGGCAAAAATCCCGAATGCTTCGCGGTAATTTACCGTGATCCAATGGGCATACATTTTGGCCACAGCATAAGGGGATCTCGGGTAAAAAGGCGTGGTTTCCGATTGGGGTGTTTCAGTAACCTTGCCAAACAATTCCGACGTCGACGCTTGATAAAACTTGGTCGATTTTTCCAGCCCAAGCAGCCGTATCGCTTCCAAAATTCGCAAACTGCCCAAAGCATCAATGTCCGCCGTATATTCCGGCGTTTCAAAACTGACCGCCACATGGGATTGGGCCGCCAGATTGTAAATCTCGTCAGGTTGCACATTTTGGATGATTTTAGTGATATTTGACGCATCAGACAGGTCGCCATAATGCAATCGAAAGCGGCCCTGCCCGTCATTCGGCCCCTGATAAATATGGTCAATCCGCTGAGTATTAAATGAAGAAGATCTGCGTTTTATGCCATGAACAACATACCCCTTGCCCAAAAGATATTCCGCCAGATAAGAACCGTCCTGCCCGGTGATACCGGTGATTAACGCAGTTTTTTCAATGCAGTTTTTCATTTTTGCCACATCTTTCCCAATCTGGTTAGTCGGGCAATTTTACCACCAGCGCGCGCCTTGGTCGCCCAATACATAACGCCGTAAATCAAAACCAACAGCGTCAACGCTTGCAAAGCATTAGGGGTGTTCAACTCTGTAAATGTAACAAAATATATAGCAGGCAGCGGAATCACCCAGACGATAATACTGGTCACGGAATTCTGCGAAAATCTTTTGCCAAAGAGATTCATCAATGAACCAGACCAGTGAAAATAAATTCGGTGGTGCAAATGACCATCATCAGGGCTACCGATTTTGCCATTATCTGAAAGAAACCGCCGAGCAATGGATACAATCGTTTCGGTAATCGGGTATCCTAAAATCAAAAGACTGATCCAAGGCGATATTTCAGGGTTTCGCACCGGCAGCATGACCGCCAGCGTTGCGATTAAATAGCCGGAAAAATAGGCACCGCCATCCCCCAGAAATATTTTCCCGAACGGAAAATTTAACACGAAAAATCCAGCAAAAATACAAGCCAGAAACAATGCATAGGCCACAATAAGCCCGTCATCCACACGCCACGCAACCAAAGCAAACGCAATTGAAATCAATATAAGCGTGCCAATTGCCAAGCCGTTAAACCCGTCAATCAGGTTTATGGCATTGGCACGCCGCCAATTGCAAAGGCTGTGAAAAGCAACGAAACAACCTGATAATCAAGCAACAAATTCAGTGCAGGAATGCCGATATCTTGTAGCGCATAGCCGCTGGCAAAAACAAAAAGCAGCCCGGATAAGATCGTCGCAAAAAGCCGAACCCGCACCGAAATTTGTTTTGTCAGGTCTTCCGTCAATCCAACAAAAAGCGCCGGAAACCCTGCCAAACCAATCAAAATAACAGAGCGAGAGAACCCCTGTGGTAAAAATATAGCGCCAACAAAGAACCCAATCGCAATTGCCACACCACCGATCCGGGGCGTGTTGCCGATATGAAATTTTTGAATACCAGATTGTTGATCATTTGAAAAACGTCCGTGAACACCCTTGGTCAGCACTAAAATTGTGCAAACCAGCAGCGTTAAAGAAAAACCGATTAAAAAGACAAAACTAGTTGAACTTACAATCACAGGATTACTCCAAATGACCAAATATTTACTTTTCTGTTAATCAGTATTCAGAGACACCTTAGTCAAAACGAACAATCCGATTAAAATTTAACATAAATTACTCTGTATTAACAATTAATTAACAAAAAACCGCCTTGATACAGAAAATTTAAGGCCAAAGTTTTAAGTTATAGATTGGGCATAACATGGTAAATTTGGCGTCGATTATTCAACTTGGGCTTGCAAACAACAATTCTGGTGCAATAACCAATAAATCCCTTCGCTCAATAATTTCGGCAATTTCCAACACAGTCATGGCGAATTCCGGCGAATCGCCAAATCGGGCAATTGTTCTTAATGCTATGGCCACGGTTATAAATACGTCATCGGAAAACGATTCTTGCAGCGCGTTAACAAGGGCCAGCACCAACAAGCCCAGATTTTCATTAAGCAGTTCTTGTGGCATTTCCGCAAAGTCTCGCTCAAGCATCAATTGCAGATTTCCAAGACAGTTTTCACGGGTATCCACCATACAATTTTGCGCCAAACTCGCAAAGCCGCTGCTAAGATTGGCATTTTGTGCATGCACAAATCCCGCAGGTAATAAACTTAAAGAAGTCAGCGCGCAGGCCAGAACATACCTTACATTTTTCAATTTTGTGCCTCATGGATTTTGGCTAAGATTGGCATCAGCATCACCGAATAAATGCAAATATATCGTTAACAATTCATGAAGGATCCATTATCCAAGGCATTTTTGGTCCTCGCGCTGTTTTCCTTGTCTCTGGCTTCGGGCATCGCTGCGACACAAGAATATAAAGCCGGTCGTAACGTCAATATTCTGGCGCTGTCCCTGTTTTCAGACCAAAAGGTGCTTACTAACTGCCTGACAAACCTCACCAATATTGAAGGTAGGCTTTTGCAGCCAGACAAGCGGCGCAAAGCCCTACAAAACTGCGAAACCATTTCGCAAAAAATCATCCAAACCTCTGCTTTTAATGCTTTTGCTTGGTTTGTTTCTGCTTTTGTCAGTTTTCAGCTTAACGATACGCCCGGTTTTAATGCTGCGCTCATGAAATCTTATGATATTGCGCCCACTGAAAGCTGGCTGGCAATGCTTCGGGTCTCGCTTGCCGAACAAGCGTTTTCTGAGCTGAGCGATTACAATTCAACATCCCATATCAATGATATTACATTGCTTTTGAACGGCACAAAGGGCTACCTTTGCTAGCTTCGTTTTATATCAGCAAATCCGGTTTCCGACAGCGCATGGCTGAACTGCTGGCTCAGCAGACTCCGACCGTGCAAGCCAGATTTATTTCTGCGCTAAGGCAGGATATTTTAGGCACTACCAATGAAAATTGACCCATCCAGAAACCGCTTCGCCTTCGCAGCTTTGGCGCTGGTGTTGGTACTTTCACCATTGCCACTGGCAAGCAATCGTCCGATTTTCTGGTTGATCTGGGCAGCATACCTATTCTTTTTGGCTGGGTTACAATTTTGGTTTGGCAACGGTCCAAGACCCAAACTGGTGATTGGCAAAACCGGAAAACTATTGCTTTGGCTAATCTGCCTGCAAATTTTATTTCTGTTGTTACAGGTCATAATTCCGACCAGCATCGCACCACGGGCCAGTCTTTTGGCGTTGCTCAGGTTATTGTCCTATATATGTTTTTTCTGGTTGTTGATCCAAATCATAAACACCGAATCAAAACGCCGGATGTTTTTAAGCATCGGGTTTTTTACCGTCGCTTTTCAATGTATTTTGGGCTTTTTATTGCTTTTTAACGCGTTTGAATTGCAAGTTGCAGATAGCCGGATTATTTCGGTCGCGTTGCCCCCGCTTTTTGTTTCGCGAAAAGATCAAAAAATGGTAGCGGCAGTGGCGCTTGGCATCACCTTTTTTCTAAGCGTCGGTTTGGCTTTTTTAAACGAAGTGCGGGTTGCCGGTTTCACTTCAGAAAGCCAGCTGAAAAACGCGCTTGATCTGCGCGTTGCGACCCGTATACCCGCCAGTAAAGGCCCAAAAAACACCACAACCGCGACCAGCATCGCAGCAAAATTTACTGCTGAACCGATGTCCGTTTATACCGAATCCATTCGAAAATTACGTGTGGCTCTTGATCAAAACCTTATGCGGCAGAATATTTCTGATCAAATCGGGCGGGTTATTATGGTTGTCTCATCTGTCCCCGGCGAGGGTAAATCAAACACCAGCACCGCATTAGCGCAGGCTTATGCCCTGTCTGGTAAACGCACCTTGTTAATTGATTGTGATCTGCGCAATCCCAAAATCCATCGGCTGCTTAATGGCCATTCAAAAATATCGTTGATTGACTGGCTGTATCGCCGTCCATACCCCGCAACGACAGCTGAATCCGGTTTTCACCAAGACCCGACCGGTTTGCAGGTTTTAACCGGGGATGAAACCCAAACCCGACCAAATGACCAAACGTTTTGCTCAACACAGTTTCAATATCTGGTTAATTTCGCCAAGCAGAACTTTGATATCATCGTTTTTGACACGCCGCCGGTTTTGCCAATAGCTGACGCTAGCCAGCTTGTGCGTTTTGCTGACGGGATTGCGTTAACGGTTAAATGGGCCAGTACCAAGCAACAAACCGTTAAGTCTGCGTTGGATATTTTGCAGGAATCTAAACCCGTTAATACAGAAATAATTGCTGTTTTAAGTCAGGAAAAAGGCGCCAAGGACATCGGTGACTATTCGCGCTCAGCCTATTACAACGACAAAGGGCCGCGAAATTCGCAGCCCTTTGAAACAATATAAGCAGATTAACGCTTGGAGAACTGAAAGCTCCGGCGGGCTTTGCGTCTGCCGTATTTCTTCCGCTCAACAACCCGAGCATCACGGGTCAGGAAACCAGCGGCTTTTAATGCTCCGCGTAATGAGGGTTCATAAAGCTGTAAGGCTTTGGAAATGCCGTGCTTTACCGCGCCAGCTTGGCCAGAAAGACCGCCGCCTTTGACGGTTGCATTGACGTCGAATTCACCGGCAACACCGGCAACCGAAAATGCTTGATTAATCAGCATTTGCAAAACTGGTCGGGCAAAATAGGCGTTCATTTCTTTGCCGTTAACCACAACCTTACCAGAACCGGGCTTGATCCATACCCGTGCAACCGCATCTTTACGTTTGCCAGTGGCATAAGAACGGCCCAATTCGTCACGCACAGGATCGCGCGGTGCTACGGTTTCAGTTTCAACAAGAACCGCGCCGGTATCGGCCACAGCTTCTTTCAGATCGTCGAGCGATTTGATTTCATCATTCATGATTAAGCGCTCCGCGTGTTTTTAGGGTTCATGGATGCAACATCCAGAACGGTTGGCTGTTGGGCTTCTTGCCCGTGTTCTGCGCCAGCATATACCCGCAAGTTGGTCATTTGCTGCTTGGAAAGCGGACCGCCCGGCAACATGCGTTGCACAGCTTTGGTCACGATCCGCTCAGGGAAACGACCCTCAAGGATCTGCGCCGCAGTGCGTTGTTTGATGCCGCCGGGATGGCCGGTATGCCAGTAATAAATCTTGTCGGCACGTTTGTTGCCGGTCAACTGGATTTTGTCAGCGTTGATCACAATCACATTGTCGCCCATATCCATGTGCGGGGTGAAAGTTGGTTTATGTTTGCCGCGCAGACGCTGGGCAATGATGCTGGCAAGACGGCCCAAAACAACGCCTTCAGCGTCGATCAGGATCCATTTCTTGTCAATATCACCCGGTTTGGCTGAATATGTTTTCATGGTTTAATTCCGTTTTCGGATGGTTATCTGAGGGTTTCCCCTCGCGCATTCTGATAACAGGGTTTTAACGGAATAAAACCCACAGTCAATTACTAAAACACGTTTTTACTTCAACAATTACAACACGTTACAAATTGGGTATTATTATACCCCATTATTTCGGCGGAATCGAATAAGTCATGCTGGCATGAGCAACGGTTTTTTTATCAACGCCAGAAAACAGTTCAACATCTCCCACACTTAAAGACCGACCAAGTTTTAAAATCCGCACTTTGGCCATT
Organism: Rhodobacterales bacterium; assembly: GCA_003228875.1. Taxonomy (GTDB): domain Bacteria; phylum Pseudomonadota; class Alphaproteobacteria; order Rhodobacterales; family Rhodobacteraceae; genus UBA3077. The sequence goes on along the minus strand of QIGK01000105.1, from coordinate 13,788 downwards.
AAATCACCCAGTTCGGGCTTTCGCATAAAATTAATGTTGCAATTGGTGGTCACGGTCAGGGCCTGTGGCCCGATCATCGCCAATGTGGCAATATAAAACGAAATATCAGCAAGCGCAAACATGCTCGGGCCGGAAATCGTGCCGCCCGGGCGCAGGTCGGCATCGGTAACTTTCATGGTCACAGCGGCCGTCATCGCAGACAGATCGGTAACTTCAAATTTGCCATGTGCCTGAGGAAATTGCTTTTCCAAAAAACTGTGCATCTCAGCGATTGTCATTTTTGGTTGCATTGGCTCTTTCCGTTCCGTTTAATTTACCGCAGACTGATAGGGAACGACCAAAGGATCAAGACAAATGAGCGATATTCTTTTGCGCGACGACCAAAATGCCGTTGCTGTTTTAACCTTGAACAACCCTAAAAAGCTTAATGCGCTGTCTGGCGAAATGATGACAGCCCTTCAAGCCCAGTTTGACGCGCTGATGACCGATAACAACATTCGCGCGGTAATTTTGCGTGGCGCGGGCAAAGCATTTTGTGCGGGTCATGATCTCAAACAAATGACCGCAGCGCGCCAAACCTCCGACGCGGGGAAATCTTATTTCAATGCACTGTTTCAGCAATGCGGGCAATTGATGCAAAGCATCACAAAACTGCCGCAGCCGGTGATTGCACAGGTCCACGGTATTGCCACCGCTGCCGGCTGTCAATTGGTGGCAAGCTGTGACATGGCTGTGGCAGCATCCGACACACGGTTTGGCGTCAACGGCGTGAATATCGGCTTGTTCTGCTCCACTCCGATGGTGGCCCTGACCCGAAATATTCCGCGCAAAGCTGCATTTGAAATGTTAACTACCGGTGAATTTATCGGGGCCGAACGGGCCTTGGCGCTGGGTCTAATCAATCGAGTGGTTGAACCAGATGATCTGGCAATTGCGACCCATGATCTCGCTAAAAAAGTTGCGAGCCAATTGGCGGTTGCGGTGAAAATCGGCAAAGCAGCATTTTATGCCCAAGCCCAAATGAGCCTGTCAGATGCATATGCCTATACCGGCAAAATCATGGCTGAAAATATGCAGTTTCGCGACACCGAAAACGGCATCGCTGCATTTTTGGACAAACGCAAACCCGAATGGGACCAATAATATTAACCTTTGCGCGGCTTATGCAAAACTTATGGAAAACTTATACAAAAATTACACCGGTTTTCGTAAACTCGCCAAATTCGTTAACCCGTAGGGTGCGTGGTCTCCACGCACCGCTCCTCCGCGTACTCACCCGCGTTTAATTTTTTGCTCCAAAGGATAAGCCGCCTGAAACCGCGCCCGCAACACCAGCACAAACAATATTACCGCACCAATCTGATGGGTAATCGCCACATCCACCCGCGCCAGATACAGCACAGTTATGATCCCCAAAACCACCTGCGCCAGCATCATCAGCATCATCACATCAAAACTGCCTCGCACCGAAACAACCGCGCTTTTTCGGCTTTTGAGCCAAACAGAAAGCCCAACAAGAAATACAAAATAGCCCAGAATCCGGTGGTTAAATTGCACCAAAGCAGGGTTTTCAAAAAAATTGGACCAAAGCGGTGTTCTGCCAAAACTTTCTGAGGGTAAAAACTCCCCCGACATCAAAGGCCAAGTCGGAAAGCTGCGGCCAGCATCAATGCCTGCCACCAGCGCGCCTAGCAAAACTTGCGCAAAAAGCACAACTGTCACAACCGTTGCCATCCGCATCAAGCCACTCTCGCGCCGACGCCTTGCCTGAAGCAAATCACCCGGTTCGCGGCGCAATTCCATGACAAACCAAGCGATTAGACCCAATATTATAAAGGCCAATCCCAGATGTATGGCCAATCGATAAGAGGCCACATCCACCATACGCCCCGTCAGCCCGCTGGCAACCATCCACCAACCAACTGCGCCTTGCAAACCGCCAAGCGCGCCAACCAGAACCATACGGCCAGTCCAGCCTGTCGGAATAACCCCGCGCAGCAAAAACCAGAAAAAACCCACCGCCCAGAAAAGCCCGACAAACCGGCCCAAAAACCGGTGCCCCCATTCCCACCAATATATGCCTTTGAATTCAGCAAGCGTCATATCACTGTTAACCAGCTCAAATTCCGGTGTGGCTTTGTAAAGATCAAATTCGGCCAGCCAGTTCGCAACATTTAAAGGCGGAATCGCGCCAGTAATGGGTTTCCACTCGGTAATTGACAAACCGCTATCGGTCAGGCGGGTCATGCCCCCGATCACGATCATTAACCCAACAAGAATAAAAAGCCCCGTTAACCAAACCGCAATGGCACGCCGCGCCGATTTTTTGGTTGGCTTCGCAATTGGCGTATCTGTCTTTCCGGAAACATCTTCAAAAACATTGCGTTTATCTGCCATTTTTATAATCCTTCGGGTCGCGTTCAGCCAATGCCTTAAAAATCCCGTGTAATGTGCGTATATCGGAATCGCTCAGCGGCAAACGTGACATCATGTTCCGTATATTTTCGACCATAGAACCGCGTTTTTGCTCAGGCCAGAAAAACCCGATTTGATCAAGCCGTTCTTCCAAGCGTTCCGTCAGCTTTGTTACCTCAATTTTTTCTGCATATCGCGTCAAGCCACGGTCAATAATTTCCGGCACAACATCGCCCACTTGCCGCCGCCATTCATACGCTGTCAGCAACACACATTGCGCCAGATTTAGCGAGGCAAAAGCTGGGTTAACTGGCACCGAGATCAGTACATTGGCCTGCACGATATCTTCATTTTCCAGCCCTGCGCGCTCTGCTCCGAACATCACACCAACTTTTTGACCTTTTGAAATCATTGCTCGCGCATGTTCCATTGCGCGTTCGGGCGTCATCACTGTTTTGGTCAAATCTCGGTTTCTTGCGGTGGTGGCAAAAACAAAATTCAGATCCTCAAGCGCGCCTGCTGTGGTATCGCTTACTTGCACATGGTCCAAAACCCGCCCGGCACCACTGGCCATTGCCACAGCTTTGGGGTTAGGCCAGCCATCACGAGGTGCCACAATACGCATCCGGTCCAGCCCGAAATTCCACATTGCCCGCGCCGCTGCGCCGATATTTTCACCCATTTGCGGGCGCACCAGAATGAAAGTCGGAACCGGCCCCTGCCATCCCTCATCTTTGCCGTGATCCGTGCCTGACATTTAATGCTCCGCGTTTTGTTGCTCGCGTGATACGATGCATGACACCAAACTTCAATCAGGAGGTTTCCATGGCCTATCACAAGGGGTACGCCCAAATTTTGCGGGATTTGCTTAGAAACACGGGCGGAATATCTGAATGCAAGATGGGCGGCATGATTGATATCTCCGAGGAACTTTGGCAAATGAGGCCGTTTGAATGCGTTGCTGCATTTACGGGCGAATTTATTGGCCAGATGCCCTCTAAATAACTGTATACGACTGCATACACATCTTTTCTTTCATGGCGATTTGATCTAGACAACATCAACCATCTTGAATCCAAGGAATTGACATGACCAAAATCAAAGTAAAAAATCCGGTTGTAGAGCTAGACGGCGATGAAATGACCCGCATCATCTGGCAATTTATCAAAGATAAACTGATCCTGCCTTACCTTGATATTGATCTGAAATATTATGATCTTGGCATGGAAGTCCGCGACGAAACCGACGATCAAATTACCATTGACGCCGCTGAGGCAATCAAAAAAATTGGCGTTGGCGTAAAATGTGCAACCATCACACCGGACGAAGCACGGGTTGAAGAATTCGGGCTGAAAAAAATGTGGCGCTCACCAAACGGCACCATTCGTAACATTCTGGGCGGCACAATTTTTCGCGCGCCGATCATCTGCAAAAACGTGCCGCGCCTTGTGCCGGGCTGGACAGACCCGATTGTCATCGGCCGCCATGCGTTTGGCGACCAATACAAAGCCACCGATTTTCGCTTTCCCGGCCCGGGCAAATTGACAATGAAATTTGTTGGCGAAGATGGTGCGGTGATCGAACATGAGCTATACGATGCGCCCTCGGCAGGTGTTGCGATGGGCATGTATAACCGCGATGACAGCATCCGCGATTTTGCTCGTGCATCGCTGAATTACGGGTTAAATCTAGGTTGGCCGGTATATCTTTCCACCAAAAATACCATTCTCAAAGCCTATGACGGGCGTTTCAAAGACCTGTTCCAAGAGATTTTCGAAGCTGAATTCGAAGCAGAATTTACCAAAGCTGGCATTTCTTACGAACATCGCCTGATTGACGATATGGTTGCCGCAGCGATGAAATGGTCGGGCAAGTTTGTGTGGGCCTGTAAGAATTATGACGGCGACGTGCAGTCCGATACGGTGGCGCAAGGCTTTGGTTCTTTGGGGCTGATGACCAGTATGTTGATGACGCCAGATGGAAAAACTGTTGAGTCCGAGGCAGCGCATGGCACAGTGACACGCCATTATCGTCAGCACCAGAAAGGCGAGGCCACATCGACCAATTCGATCGCGTCAATTTACGCTTGGACCGGCGGGTTAAAACATCGCGCCAAACTGGACGATAATGCTAAACTTCTGGAATTTTCTGACACTTTGGAAAAAGTTGTGGTGGCAACTGTGGAAAGTGGCCATATGACCAAAGACTTAGCGCTATTGGTTGGGCCGGATCAAAAATGGCTAACCACTGAGGGTTTCTTGGGGAAAATTGACCAAAATCTAAACGCGGCGCTTACAGGATAGGGGCTGCCGCCCCCTTATAGCGGCTTTGCGCCGCTATAATTCCCCTGCGGATATTTCTGGCAATATGGAAATTGGCGCCTTAAACGCCTTCAACAAAAGTATATTCGCGTTTGGCGGCGGGAATGCCAAAAGAAAGCGCCTCTTGATATTCGTTAGAATGATAAAATGCTTTGGCAATTTCCATATTTTCGAACCGGATAATAACATTGCGCGCCCGGCCTTCACCTTCCATTTGAATACATTCACCGCCACGCGCCAAAAACTCGCCGCTATATTTGGCGACCGCTGGGCCAGCGATAGCCGCATATTTTGCATAAGCTTCGGCATCTGTTACGTCCACATGAACAATTGCATAAACTGTCATTTTATTTCTCCAGAAAGGTTTCAATGGCAGCGATTGCTGCTGGCGCATTTTCTACACTGGCGCCACCCGCCTGTGCCATATCGGGGCGACCACCGCCGCCTTTGCCACCAAGTTTCTCAGCCGCGACACGCACGATATCAACCGCCGAAATTTTGCCAATCAAATCATCGGTAACCCCGACCGCAACTGCGGCTTTGCCACCAGTATCAGCGATCAACACCACAATACCGGATTGCATTCGCGCCTTGTGCTCGTCGATCAGACCGCGCAGGTCTTTGCCCGAGACGCCTGTCAGATTTTGCGCCAGAAACGGAAATCCAGCCACGTTTTTGATGCTGATCTGAACATCGCCGCTGCCCGCCATGGCAATTTGCCTGCGGAAATTATCGAGATCGTTTTGCAGCGTCTTTCGCTCATCCAGCAAAGCTTTGACCCGATCAGCCAATTGTTCAGGCGTTGATTTCATGGCGCTTGCCGCTGCATTCAGTGCATCTTCGTTTCGCGCGATATAGGCCAGCGCACCTGTTCCGGTCAGCGCTTCGATACGGCGAATGCCGCTGGCCGATGCGCCCTCTGATACCAGTTTAAACGTGCCAATATCACCAAGCCGCGCTACATGTGTGCCGCCACACAGCTCCAGCGAATAAGTATTTTTGTCAATGCCTTTGCCGCTGTCTTGTTGAATACCCATAGAAACCACGCGGACTTCATCACCGTATTTTTCACCAAACAATGCCTGTGCGCCCATATCGCGGGCCTGATCCGGCGTCATAATTCGGGTTTCAACGGTGCTGTTCTGGCGGATCATGACGTTAACTTCGGTTTCGATTATGGCCAGTTCATCTTTTGTTACGGCTTTTTGATGGCTGAAATCGAACCGCAAGCGGTTGGCGGCATTAAGCGAACCGCGTTGTGACACATGATTGCCAAGCGTGTTTCGCAAGGCTTCGTTCAAAAGATGGGTGGCAGAATGGTTGGCGCGGATCGCAGCCCGATTGCTTGGGTCAACCTTCATTTCAACGGCCAAACCAATGGAAATACTGCCCTCAAGCACTTTGGCGACATGGGCAAAAACCCCTTGCTTGCGTTTTACATCTGAAATTTCAATCCGCAGGCCATCCGCCAAAATAACACCTAAATCCCCCACCTGCCCACCAGATTCCCCGTAAAACGGGGTTTGGTTAACCACGATATCCACAATGTCACCTGCTGTTGCGGTTTTGACCAAAGCGCCGTCTTTGACAATGGCCAAAACCTGCCCTTCAGAATCGGCACTTTCATACCCCAGAAACTCCGTAGCGCCGTGTTTTTCTGCGACATCAAACCAGACCGTATCATCCGCTGCCTCGCCAGAACCGGACCAAGCGGCACGCGCTTTGGCTTTTTGTGCCGCCATGGCTGCATCAAAGCCAGCGGTATCAACACCGCGGCCTTTTTCGCGCAAAGCGTCTTGGGTCAGATCGAGCGGAAAACCAAAGGTATCATAAAGCTTAAAGGCGGTTTCACCATCCAGATTTGCGCCTTCATCCATGCCTTCCAATTCTGCGTCTAACAGCTTCAAACCGCGATCAAGCGTTGTTTTAAAACGATTTTCTTCCAATAAAAGCGTTTCTTCAATGGTTGCTTGTTCGCGGGTTAGTTCGGGAAATGCCTGACCCATTTGCGCCACAAGTGCCGGCACAAGCTGATGCATGATCGGGTCTTTTGCCCCTAATAAATGGGCATGGCGCATGGCACGACGCATGATGCGCCGCAAAACATAGCCACGCCCCATGTTGGATGGCAAAACCCCTTCAGCAATCAAGAAAGAGGTCGACCGCAGGTGATCAGCAATAACCCGATGATGAACATTGCTTTTACCGTCTGGATCTGTGCCTGTGGCATGGGCCGAAGCCTCAATCAGGTCGCGCATCAGGTCGGTTTTGAACACATCATTTGACCCTTGAAGCAAGGAACCAATGCGCTCTAACCCCATTCCGGTATCGATTGATGGACTTGGCAGATCCAGTCGGTCACCGTTTTCCTGCTGGTCATATTGCATGAAAACCAGATTCCAGATTTCGATAAACCGGTCCCCGTCTTCATCGGCTGAACCGGGCGGGCCACCTGCAATGCTGTCGCCATGATCATAAAAAATTTCGGTGCAAGGGCCACATGGGCCAGTTGCGCCCATGGACCAAAAATTATCGTCGGTCGGAATGCGGATGATGCGATCATCATTTAAACCCGCGTATTTTTTCCAGATTGAAGCGGCTTCGTCATCGGTGTGATAAACGGTGACCAGCAAATTTTCTTTGGTCAGCCCCATTTCTTTGGTTAATAAATCCCACGCAAATGCAATGGCTTCTTCTTTGAAATAATCGCCAAAAGAAAAATTGCCGAGCATTTCGAAAAAGGTCAAATGCCGGGCCGTATAGCCAACATTATCAAGGTCATTATGTTTACCACCGGCCCTGACGCATTTCTGGCTGGTGGTTGCGCGCTTGTAGTCTCGCGTTTCGAGCCCAGTAAATACGTTTTTGAATTGGACCATGCCAGCATTGGTAAACATTAATGTCGGATCGTTTCGCGGCACCAAAGGCGAGCTGTCAACCACGGCATGGCCGCTATTTCCGAATGCATTCAGAAAGGTGCTACGGATGTCATTCAAGCTGGGCATGGCGTATCCTCAAAATCTGTATTTTGAGATTATTATCGCGGGAATTCCCCACTGTCCACATGGGCCTCGCAAAAATGATCACCCAAAATTGGATGATCATTTGATTTTTTGATGTTGCCCTTAGTTGTCGAGAACCTCGTCAGTGCTATCTTTGCTTTTTTCAAAATCCAACCCATGGGCAGCGCGGATTTTATCTTCTATTTCATCAGCAATTTCAGGATGTTCCTTAAGGAAGGTTTTGGAGTTTTCGCGCCCTTGCCCAATCCTTTCATCGCCGTAGGAATACCATGAACCGGCTTTGCCGACCAGCTCTAGCTTGACCCCCATGTCAATCAGTTCACCTAGTTTGGAAATACCTTCGCCAAACATAATATCAAATTCAACCTGCTTGAACGGCGGCGCCACCTTGTTTTTCACAACCTTTACGCGGGTTGCATTGCCGACAATTTCGTCTTTGTCTTTCAGCGCACCAATACGACGAATGTCCAACCGCACCGAAGCATAGAATTTCAAAGCGTTGCCACCAGACGTGGTCTCCGGAGAGCCAAACATAACGCCGATTTTCATGCGAATCTGGTTAATGAAAATCACCATACATTTTGAACGATTGATCGCAGATGTTAGCTTGCGCATGGCTTGGCTCATCAATCGTGCTTGCGCACCCATCTGATAGTCACCCATATCGCCTTCAATTTCGGCTTTTGGTGTGAGCGCGGCAACCGAATCAATGACAACAACCGATACTGCACCCGAACGCACCAGCGTCTCGGTGATCTCCAAGGCTTGTTCACCTGTGTCGGGCTGGGAGATCAATAATTCGTCGAGATCAACGCCCAATTTCTTGGCGTATTGCGGATCGAGCGCGTGTTCTGCATCAACGAAAGCACAAATACCGCCCGTTTTTTGCATTTCAGCAATAACATGCAGCGTTAAGGTGGTTTTCCCCGAGCTTTCCGGCCCGTAAATTTCAATAATCCGGCCTCGCGGCAGACCGCCAATGCCCAAAGCAATATCCAGACCGATAGAGCCAGTAGAAACCGCCTCAATATCCGATGCCGGATTGTTTTGGCCCATCTTCATGATAGAACCTTTGCCAAAACTGCGTTCGATCTGCGCCAAAGCCGATTCTAATGCTTTTTCTTTGTCCATTTTGCGCCGATCACCCAAGTCCAATAAAGTTTTTGTCATTTTTCCACCTCTTATTACATACCAAGCCCATATGGGCAATTAAAGGGTTTGTTCCCCTGTTGTTCTATTTTGCACCATGAGACCAAAACAAGAACAATGCAACTAAAATTATTTATAAATATACATTTGACCAAAATACTTTACGAACAGTAAACCTAACCAAGAAAAATTTAATTATCTCGGAGGCAAGCCAAAATGATGATCTCTACAAAAGCAAATATTGCTTTTCTGGCGATGCCGCGTGCGGCTTCTACCAGCATTGAACAGGCCTTACTGCCTTTTGCAGACATTGCTTTCAAAGGCTTTCCACGTTTTAAGCATATAAATTTATCGATTTATAATCTTAGGTTACGGCCATTTCTTACAGCAAATAATTTTGCCTCAATCGAAACCACCGCCCTGTTTCGTGAACCGGTTTCGTGGCTGGAAAGCTGGTTTAAGTATCGTTCTGATCCCAAAATAAAATTAAAACGAAATTCGACTGCGGGGCTTACCTTTAACGAATTTGTCGCGGCGTATTTGATGGAAAACCAACCGGATTTTGCAAAAGTCGGCCAACAAAACAAGTTTGTCATGACCAAAACTTCGGCTTGCGGGGTTGATCATTTATTTAAGTATGAGAATCTGGATGGGTTTGCGGCCTTTCTTTCGACACGGTTTTCGCATGAATTTGAATTTGAACAAACGAACAAGTCAAATCTAAAAGCAACGGATCTGTCGCCAGAGCTGCGCAAAGAACTGGAAATTAGGTTCGCTAAAGACTTTGATATCCACGATTCGGCGCATTAAGTTGCTTTATTGCGCCATAACCTCTGCGACAATGCCGGTCAGCGAAACCAAAGAAAACGGTTTTGGCAGAAAACTTGCTTCGCTAATGTCTTTTCGGTCATCCTGAAATGCGTCCTCAGAATAGCCCGAGACAAACACAATTTTGGTGTCTGGGTGGGTTTTAAGCGCTTGGCGCACCCAGCCGGGCCCGTTAATACCCGGCATAATCACATCCGAGATAAACAGATCAAACTGCGTCTTGCTCTGGCTTAAGATTTCCAGCGCTTCTTCGCCGCTACAGGCTTCGGTTACGGAATATCCTTTTAATTTAAGGGCGCGCGCCGCAAATGAGCGGACCGAGGTTTCGTCTTCGACCAAAAGTATATGGCCCTTTTTGGCCTCCTTAATACCTTTTTCTGGTTTCGTAATGGTTTGGCTTATTGGCATTTCCGTCTTTTGGCACGGCAAATAAATTTCAAATTCAGAGCCACAATCAGGCTTGCTTTGCACAAAAACAAACCCGCCGGTTTGTTTGACAATGCCATAAACCGTTGAAAGCCCAAGACCGGTGCCCTCACCCACACGTTTTGTAGTATAGAAAGGTTCAAAAATTTTAGGCATGATTTCTGGCGGTATGCCACAGCCTTCGTCGCGAACTTTGACAACAACATAATGCCCAGCAGGCACTGTTGCCCTGTCTCGTGTCAATTCTTTTTCCAGCTCAAGATTAATAGTGCTGATATGCACCTTGCCGCCAAAAGGCATAGCATCGCGAGCATTTACGACCAAATTCATAATCACTTGTTCAAATTGCTGAACATCGACGCGAACCGGCGAAAGGTCCGAGTTTTCTTCAATGATAAGCGTCACTTTTTCGCCCAAAAGCCTATTTAACAACTTGGTTAGCTCTTTAAGTGTGTCAACAAGGCTTACAACTTTTGGCCGCAAGGTCTGCTTTCGCGAAAACGCCAGCAATTGCCGCACCAGTGCCGCCGCGCGGATGGTATTTTGACGGATTTGGATGAGGTCACCATAGTCAGGGTCACCGGATTTATGCCGCAGCAACAGCAATTCGGAATGGCCGTTAATCGCGGTTAGCAGATTGTTGAAATCATGGGCAACCCCACCAGCAAGCTGGCCGACCGCTTCCATTTTCTGGCTTTGAACAAACTGGGCCTCAAGCATTTTTAGTTCGGTTTTGTCATTGAGAATTGCCATGCAGCAATCACCCTCGACATAAGATACCTTCATCAGGGAGACCTGCAAAAATACCTCGTTACCATTAACCATGCAGCGACCCATTTCCGCAGTGCGTCCGGTATTGCCAGTGGCTACCTGCTGCAACCTTTCACGCATGGACCGGCCCAGACCCTCAACCAATTCAGCGAAACAGATGCCCGAAAGCTGTTCGCGCCCCAATAATTGTCGGGCCGTTAAGTTGGCGAATTCAATAGCGCCGGAATTGCTTAACCGGATCAAAGCCACCGGCAGGTTTTCCAGCAGATTATCCGAATAAATAGTTTCAACCCGCCGATCTAGCGGTTTGAGCGGTTCCATCACCTGTTGAGGTGTTTCCTGGCTATGATTTTGACGTTTCAAAAGAATAATCGAACAAACAACAACAAAAGCCGTAATGCCAAGCCACCACGGCATCGCCCATAACCGATCAGGATGCGGCACCATAAAAGCAATGAAACCAATGGCAAATGCTATAGTTACAGCAAGCAAAAATTGCTGGTAAACCTTGAAGCCAGAATGTTTAATTATTTCCTGCACGTATCGCCCTTACCCGTAGTATGGAAAAAGGATAAGATGACAATAAATTACTTACAACTTATTAATGATATTTATTCTAAAATTCTATTTAAGGTAGTTTAATCAGAATTGAGCCAAAAAAACCGTCGCCGCCAGTTGAAGGCGTCAAATGAATTTGTTTCTCTTGGGTCCAGTCGGCGTTTTCTTGCAAAAAATGTTCTACCCTTTGGTCATTCTCCAGCTCAAACAATGAGCAAGTAGCATAAGCCAACTTACCGCCCGGCTTAACAAAGTTTTTGGCTAGTCCAAGAATTTCGTCTTGAAGCAGGGTTAGCTTTTCCAAGGCTTGACCGCTAAGTCGCCATTTTGAATCCGGGTTGCGTCGCCACGCGCCGCTGCCCGAACACGGCGCATCAACAAGAACAAGATCACATTTCTGGGTCAAAGCAACTTGATTGGGCGGCAAAACCTGTATGGTTGCGCCAGCACGGCGGGCGCGTTCCGGCAGGTCTTTCATACGCGCAGGATTGACATCATGGGCAAGCAACGTGCCTTTTTGTTCCATAAGCGCAGCCAAGGCCAAGGTTTTTCCGCCTCCGCCAGCACAATAATCCAGAACCCGCATCCCCGGCTTAACGCCAGTAAAGCTGGCAATGGTTTGGCTCGATAGGTCTTGAAGCTCCACAAACCCGTAACGATAGGCCAATGAGCCGTTCAATTTGCGCGGGTTTTGGGTGATGCGCAAAGCGTTGGATAATTCAGGCAAAATATCCGTAAAAATCAGGTCTCTGGCCAACAGGTTTTGCGCCTCAGCCAAGGTTGTTTTTAAGGTATTTACCCGTAAATCCACCGGCGCCCTTGCTTGCATCGCAGATAAAATATTGTCAAATTCTTCGCCAAGTGACGCATTAAGTTCGGTCTCAAGAAAATCCGGAAAATCCAGTCTGACTGGATCTGGCGCAGGCGGGGGATTTTCCAGTGCTTCAAGTTCAGCGTGGGTTAAAACCGCTGGCGCAAATCCTTCTCCGGTAAAAATCGCGTTCAAATTTGACTTTGCTTGAAACTGATGCGCCACAACAATGGCACGGCCATTCATACCGCCACCAAGATGCGAAAAAGAACGTTTGTTGCGCAAACAATCAAAAACAATGTCGCGAATTGCGGCCCGGTCTTTTGACCCAGCGTAACGGCTGGCGCGGGCCCAACGGGTTAAGCTGCGTTCGGCAGGTTCGCCCGCAAGAATTTTGTCAAGCAACTTAATGGATGCAGAAAGGCGGGCCGAAGGGGTCATAGCGCAGGTCTTGTCGAAGGATCAGCTTAAACGCAAGGTCAAAGCCGGATAACTTCAACAAGTATCGTTATCCACATCACTGCTAAAGCCAACAAACCCAGACCAAAAACCTTATACCGAGACGGAACATGGTTTTTGCCGGTGTGTATAATATGATGCAAAATCCGTAGCCCAACATAAGCCACCGCAGTACCGGCAATGATCCAATTACTGATCGACAGCGCCGCCACCAAAACAACGCCAGCATAAAGCAAGATTGGCGTCTCAAACTGATTTTGCAGGTTGTTGGTAAGCTTTTTGATCTCATCCCCCCAAGCGTCATTGCTAAGCGCGATATCGCGCATGTGCAGTTTACCCGTGGCCAAAGAAGCCATCCGCGCTTGGCCCATGCGCATAAAAGTCAGTAATGTCAGGAAAACCTGTGCGATAATGGCAAAAACCGCGATTTTGATTGCTAAATCCATTTATCCAATCCTGTAATTTGGTGATTCACGTGTGATTTGAACATCATGCACATGGCTTTCCTGCAATCCTGCGCTGGTGATTTTTACAAATTCGCAGCCGGTGCGCATGGTTTCAATGGTGCCATTTCCCGTATACCCCATTGCTGCACGTAACCCGCCAACCAACTGGTGCAAAACTGACGCGGCAGGGCCTTTATAGGCAACCTGCCCTTCAATGCCTTCGGGCACCAGTTTGTCATTGCTGACTTCTTTTTGAAAATACCGGTCCGCTGAACCGCGTGCCATGGCCCCCACCGACCCCATACCGCGATAAGCCTTGAAACTGCGACCCTGATAAAGGAACAATTCGCCGGGGGCTTCGTCGGTGCCCGCCAGCATCGACCCGATCATCGAGCAAGACGCCCCCGCCGCAATTGCTTTGGCAAAATCACCGGAAAATTTTATGCCGCCATCTGCAATGACCGGTTCTCCGGTTTTGCCAGCCTCAGCGGCGCAATCGGCAACGGCGGTTAATTGTGGTACCCCAACCCCTGCAACAATGCGCGTGGTGCAAATTGACCCCGGCCCAATGCCAACCTTTA
>QIGK01000015.1 GCA_003228875.1 Rhodobacterales bacterium | reverse complement strand
ACCAGTTTGCCAAATCCGGCGATGCCGGCCACAATCAAAATGGCGTCGGATAAGGCGCAGGTCAGGCTTACCCAGAAAACATGGGTTTTGGTAATACCCTGCCGCAACACAAACGCATTCTGCGCGCCAATTGCCAGAATCAGCGGCAAAAGCTGATGCAAATCCAGTGCCAAAAGCAGTTATCATTTTCGTTTGGCTGGTTTTTGGCGTTTTCCGGACGCAATTTCCTCAGCGGTCGGTGGTGAAACCAGCCCCGCTGATATTACTAGTTTCGCGGCATCCTCAACGCTCATATCCAGAAAAATCACATCACGACGCGGCACAAACAGCAAAAACCCCGAAGTAGGGTTTGGCGTGGTTGGCAGAAATACCGACAGCATATCGGGTTCACCGATTTTTGGCGTAATTTCCCCCCCGGTTTCGGTTGAAACAAACGCAATCGCCCAGATGCCTTTGCGCGGATATTCAATCATGCAGGCTTTTTGGAACGAGGACTTGGATTTGCTTAAAACCGTCTCTGAAATCTGTTTCAACGCATTGTAGACCGAACGCACCACAGGCATCCGGTCCACCAAATTCTCGCCGAACCGCAATAGTTGTCGCCCGAATAAGCCTTTGGTTAAGGCACCAACCGTAGCCGAGAAAACCAGGAAAACAATAACGCCAAAACCCGGAATGTTAAAACCAATATAGGTTGAGGGGTTATAGGCCTCCGGTACCCATGGAACAAAAAACCCGTCAACAACGTTAATTGCCCACCAAAGAAGATTGATGGTTAACAAAACCGGTGCCACGATCACAACGCCAGTCAGAAAATTGCTGCGGGACCGCGCCAATAGGGACGCTTTTTTGGGTTTGGTTTTTTTGGCCATATTAATTCCTGACTACTGACCGGCATGAAATAATGCGAATGCGATCAAAGGGCAAGGTTAACTCTCAATTAAGTTCTTGGGCTATGGCGGCGGCCAGCTTTGCATTGTTGCGCACCAAAGCAATATTTGCGGTCAGGGAATTTCCATTTGTCAGTTCAAAAATCCGCGAAAGCAAAAATGGTGTGACGTTTTTGGCGGAAATCCCTTGCGTCTCGGCCTCGGTCAACGCCTGCGCGATATGTGGCGCAAGTGTGCTGGCGGGGATTTCGGACGCCAGCGGAATGGGGTTGGCAACCAGTTGCCCGCCGGGCAGGCCAAGTCTGGCACGCATTTTATGGGCAGCAGCAATTTCTGCAGCTGTGTCGGCGCGCAAGGGCGCTGGCAAGCCGCTGTCACGGGACCAAAAGGCGGGCAGGGCATCTTGGCCAAAAACAATCACCGGCACACCACTGGTTTCCAGCACTTCCATGGTTTTGGGCAGATCCAGAATGGCCTTTGCGCCCGCTGCCACAACCGTCACCGGGGTTTGGGCCAATTCAGCCAGATCAGCCGATATATCAAAACTGAGCTCCGCGCCGCGATGCACGCCGCCAATGCCACCTGTGGCAAACACCTGAATATCCGCGAGATGCGCACAGATCATCGTAGCCGCAACGGTGGTGGCGCCGGTTTTGCCGCTAGTAATGGCAAAAGCAATATCAGCGCGTGACAGCTTGGCAACTTCGCGGGCTTGCGCCAGCCGTTCCAGCTCATCGGGTTCCAGACCGACATGGATATGGTGATCCATGATTGCTATTGTGGCTGGCACAGCACCTGCATCGCGAATGTCTTGTTCCACTATCCGCGCAGTTTCCATGTTTTGCGGATAGGGCATACCGTGGGTGATAATGGTGCTTTCCAGTGCCACAATCGGCAGACCGGCATTTTTAGCAGCCAATATTTCGGCCGAGAATTTTATCGGAGCATTCATACGGGTTTTCTCGAAATATGTGTAGCGGCGGCATCAATCGCAAACTGCAATGTATCAAGAATTGAATTTTTCGGGTCTTGCTCCGCTGTCAGCACAGCCGCCAAAAACACATCCCCCGCGCCGGTGGTGGAATGGGATTTTACCGCTGGCGGCGTTAATGTAACGCTGGTCTGGCGAGTGCAAATGGTGGCGCTATTGGGGCCATCGGTAACAATTGCGCGGCCTGCACCTAATGCCAATAAGGCTGAAGCGGCGATATTGCTGTCAGAAAATTTGGAATCGCACAGAATTTCGGCTTCGCCAAGGTTTACAAACAACGTTGCCTTAGCGGCCTTTAATGCGGTGCGCATGCGCCGTGCTTTGCCCGGTGATGCCGGAACAAAAGAAAGGCTAGACTTTTTGACCGCTTCGGATTTGGCCAATGTTTCCATAACCGAAACCGGAATATTGCCATCAACAACAATCGATCCTTGCCAAGGATTTTGTGCGCTGGCCAAACGTCCGTCGCTTAGGGGCAGCAAGATGGTTTCGCCGGCTTTTTCAAGCGAGGCACAATCGGCAATAGCAGCAAAAATATCGCCATTGGGATGCTCAACCGCCAAATAGGAATCTGTGGGATCATCGCAGCGGGTCACATAGCGGCAATCGACGCCCTCACCCTCCAGCGCTTTGATCAGATCGTTGCCTTCTGTGTCATTGCCAATCGCCGTGAGCAATGCGGCCGGTTGGCCCGAACGCGCCAGCGCCACAGCAACATTTAACGCCACGCCGCCCATGCGCCGTCGGATGATACCGGCAATATCGGAGCCATCAATCATAGGGTCACTGGCGCTGGCGATGATATCCCACAGCGCAGACCCAACGCACAGGATTGGCCTGTCAGTCATTCTTGGCATTCAAAGCAAGTGTGTGATCGCGTAAATGGGCCACCAGCCCTTTTGGGTCAAGACCAAGCGCAACCAGTTCCTTCTGCTGAAGGGTATCGCCGATAATTGGCCGTTGATCAGTGTTCAGACTGCGGGCAACTTCGTGCATCAACAGGCCTTGCCGCAAGGTCGGGGAGCATTGTGCAGCAATCAGATAGCTCCGGCTGTTTTGCCCGTGAAAAAACATTGGGGAAACTTCGGCTTTGCCGCGCGTGATCAACCGTGACAAGAAAGATGTCCACTCTCCATCAACTGCTTTGTCAAAATATCCTTGTCCATGGGCCACACGCCCCGCAGGAAAAAGAATCAGGCAACCGCCGGATTTGACATGTTCCAGCGCGTCTTTACGCACCTTGACATTTTTGCGGATCGCGTTGTCTTCGTGGTCAAAAGCCACTGGCAACATGACCTCGTGAATATCGGGAACCTTGGCCAGAAATGCCCGTGTCATGATTTTGAAATCGGGGCGAATGCGGGACATGATCGCACATAGAACCATACCATCCACCAGCCCGTGTGGGTGATTAGCGACCACAACCAATGGGCCGGTTTTCGGGATTTTGTCTTGCATTTCTTGTGAAATATCGGTGCGAATGCGCATGCGGGTCATGGCTTGGGCCCAAAAATCACCGGGCAAGGGCGGCTCTGCTTGATGTTTCTTGGCCAAGCGCATAATTTTGATTCGCCCGGTAAGGTTTTCAATCCAGCGGATCACAAAATGTTTGCCCGGGGACGGGAAAGAATTTGAGTAACTCAAATCCTGAGGTTTGATCCCGATGAAGCCTTTATTCATTCTTTATTATTCTCATTGCCCAGAAGATTTGCCTTTGGTATCGGTTTCAAAAGGCAACGTCATCCGAAAACTTGCTATATTTCAAAAATGAAGCAATTTTTCACCAAAGGGGTTGCGCATCACCCTGCGGTCCTCTATTCGCACGCTCACTATATATCACAGGCAGGGTTTTGGTTATTTGAGGGAGAAATCCTCAAAAACCCCCGGTTGGGCATTCGCCCTATCTCCCCTGCCGAGGATTAAACCGGAAAAAGGAAGTATCCAATGGCTCTACCAGAGTTCACATTGCGCCAATTGCTTGAAGCAGGCGTTCATTTTGGCCACCAAACCCACCGCTGGAACCCGCTGATGGACCCGTTTATTTACGGTTCGCGCAACGGCATCCATATCATGGACCTGACCCAAACTGTGCCGCTGCTTGATGCTGCATTGAATGTTATTCAGCAAACTGTTGCCAAAGGTGGCAGCATTTTGTTTGTCGGCACCAAACGCCAAGCGTCAAAAGCTGTTGCAGACGCCGCAGAGCGTTCCGCACAATATTACGTTAACCACCGCTGGTTGGGTGGCATGCTAACCAACTGGAAAACTATTTCCTTGCGCATTGGTGCTTTGAAAGAATTTGATGCAAAGCTGGAAAGCGGCGCTGAGGGCATGACCAAAAAAGAACGCCTGAACATGGAACGTCAGCAAGGTAAATTGCAATCTTCCCTTGGCGGTATTCGCGAAATGGGTGGCACGCCTGACCTGATTTTTGTGATCGACACCAACAAAGAATCGCTGGCGATTGCCGAAGCCAAAAAACTGGGCATACCGGTGATTGCGGTTCTGGACACAAATTCCGACCCGCGCGGCATTGATTATCCCATTCCGGGCAATGACGATGCGGCGCGTTCAATTGCGCTTTATTGTGATCTGGTGGCCCGTGCGGCGCTGGACGGTATGGCCGCCAATATGGGCGCTTCGGGCATTGATCTGGGTGCAATGGATGAGGTGACCGAAGAAGCCGTTGTTGAAGAAGTGGTTGAGGCAAAAGTGGAAGCCAAAGTCGAAACCAAAGTGGAAGCCAAAGTTGAAACCAAGGCTAAAACTAAAGCTAAGCCCAAAGCAAAAGCCAAGGCTAAAACCGAAGATAAGGCCGAAGTAAAAGCTGAGACCAAAGTTGACGCCAAGGCTGACGTTAAAACCGAAGTTAAGGCTGACGTTAAAACCGAAGCTAAAGAATAAGGAGAAGCAGTTATGGCGATCACCGCTAAACAAGTAAAAGAACTGCGCGACAGTTCTGGCGTTGGCATGATGGATGCCAAAAAAGCCTTGACCGAAACTGGCGGGGATATGGAAGCAGCCGTGGATTGGCTGCGCACCAAAGGCTTGGCCAAAGCCGCCAAAAAAGCAGACCGCACCGCCGCCGAAGGGCTGGTTGGCGTTGCCGTTGAAAATGGTGTTGGCGTTGTGGTTGAGGTAAACTCAGAAACAGATTTTGTTGCCAAAAACGCTGAGTTTCAGGCAATGGTTTCCGGCATCACTGCCGCAGCTTTGGGTGTGTCTGATATTGACGCGCTAAAAGCCGCCGCAATGGACGGTTCCACCGTGCAGGATATTGTGACCGCAAAAATAGCCACAATCGGCGAAAACATGTCGGTGCGCCGCATGGGCCGGATTGAGGGCGGCGTTGTTGCAGCTTATGTGCATAACGCAGCCGCTGACGGTCTTGGTCTGATCGGCGCGCTGGTTGCACTGGATGGCGGCACAGAAGACCTCGCGCGCGAGATCGCCATGCATGTTGCCGCAACCAATCCGTCAGCCTTGTCGGTTGATGATCTGGACCAAAGCATTGTTGAGCGCGAAAAGGCGGTTCTGACTGAACAAGCCCGCGAATCCGGCAAGCCTGAAAACATCATTGAAAACATGATCAAAGGCCGCATGAACAAATTCTATGAGGAAGTTGTGCTTTTGAAACAAAAATTTGTTGTTTCAGAAGAAGGTCTTACCGTTGAAAAAGCCGCGAAAGCTGCCGGCGCAACCGTCACCGGTTTTGTGCGTTTCGGCGTTGGCGACGGCATTGAGAAAAAAGTCGAAGATTTTGCAGCCGAAGTTGCCAAAACCATGGGCGGCTAAACACTGTCAAAACAACTAATGGAAGGCCCGTGTATATTTATGCGGGCCTTTTTTCTGGCGCAACAGGTTCTCCCGCGCTTCGTTTGGGCCAGGCCTCGCTAGGCTCGGAGCGCCGCTGCGAAAGCAGCATTAAACAAATTGTTAACCTTGCGCCGTATTTTCAAACTCTAGCATGCGCAACAAATAGCCGATCTCCAAAAAATCGTGCCCCCTTCCAAATTGTCAAAATATCCCGGGGTGAATTGGCCATCGGTCAAGAGGGGCAGGGCCCCTAATTATACAAAAGACTCTCCATGCCCTCAAATGGCCGAAAGCTTTCGGTGCGCGCGTTATTCCACGGCACTTGATAACTTTCCTCAACCGCGACCCCGTCAGTCAATGCATCGGGCGGCATGGTCAGGTAAATTTTGGCCCCTGATAAGGTCTCGCCACTTTTTTGCCTTACCATCAAGTGCTTGGGCTGCAATTCAAACGGAGACCCAAGCCCCGCTGCCCCGACAATCTCCGCCACAGCTTTTAAGGTATTTTTGTGAAATCCGGCAACCCGTTTGGATTTGCTGTCCACGTTTAAGGCGCGTTGGCGCAGTTTATCTTGGGTTGTTACGCCAACAGGGCAATGGTTGGTATGGCAAGCCTGTGCCTGAATGCAACCAATTGAAAACATAAAACCACGGGCTGAATTCACCCAATCCGCGCCCAGTGCATAGATCCGCGCCAGATCATAGGCGGTGACAAGTTTACCAGCTGCACCAATTTTGATTTGGTCGCGCAAACCCGCGCCGATCAAGGTATTCACCACAAAACTCAACCCCTCAACCAAGGGCATGCCGATATGGTTGGCAAATTCCAGCGGCGCAGCGCCTGTGCCGCCTTCTTTGCCATCAATCACAATAAAATCCGGGACAGTGCCGGTTTCGATCATGGCTTTAACCATACACATAAATTCTCGTCTGTGGCCGACACAAAGCTTGAATCCAACTGGTTTGCCACCAGACAGCTCTCGCAATTCCGCCAAAAAATTTATGAATTCCAGCGGGGTTCCAAATTTGTTATGAATAGCTGGCGAAATACAGTCCTGCCCCATTGCGATGCCGCGTGCCTCGGCTATTTCCTCAGAAATTTTGGCGGCGGGCAGTAAACCGCCATGCCCGGGTTTTGCGCCTTGCGACAGCTTGACCTCGATCATTTTTACTTGTGGGTTGGCTGCTTGTTTGGCAAAATTCTCGGGGCTGAAATTACCTTTGTCATCACGGCAACCAAAATAACCGCTGCCCACCTCATAGATCAAATCACCGCCGTTGCGGTGATGCACTGATATCCCGCCTTCGCCGGTGTCATGGGCAAATCCGCCCATTTTTGCGCCTTTGTTCAGCGCTGCAATGGCGTTACCGCTTAGCGCGCCAAAGCTCATTGCGGAAATATTGAATATCGACGCCGCGTAAGGTTGTTTGCACTGATCATTGCCGATGGTTACCCGCGTATCCCAAGGCACATCAGTTCGGGCCAGAACCGAATGGGTTATCCACGAATACCCAGCCGCATAAACATCAACCTTGGTGCCAAACGGGCGTTTATCTTCGGCGCTTTTGGAACGTTGATACACAATGGCACGGTCATCGCGGGAAAACGGCACTTTCTCGTGATCGCTTTCCAGTAGATATTGGCGAATTTCGGGGCGAATACCCTCAAGTATCCAGCGTAAATGCCCCAGAATCGGATAATTTCGCAACACGGCATGGCCTTCTTGGCGCACGTCATGCACACCGACCAGCGCGAAAAAGCCAAAAAACACAAAGGCAATCCAGAAATAGGGCCAGAAAATCGTTAATAACGCGGAAATTGCAGTCAAACCGACAGCCACTGCAAAAGTTGTATATCGTATCATTTGAGTCCTCAAGTTTCCCGCATTTAGGCATGGTTTGGTTAATAGGTCGAATCCTAATCTACAATTCCCACAAAACAGTGAATGAAATTTGAACATAAGTGTAATCTAGCCGACATCCCCTATTAACCATTGAAATGCAGGGGAATTTGCGGCAAAACTCAACAACAGCCAGATAGGAGAATCGCATGACGGATGGGGACGATACCGCCAAACCGAAATATAAGCGTGTGCTTATCAAAATTTCCGGAGAGGCATTGATGGGCGACACCCAATTTGGCCTCCATCCCCCAACCGTTGAACGCATTGCCCAAGAGATCAAAAAAGTCCATGATCACGGCGTTGAAATATGCCTTGTGATCGGTGGCGGCAATATTTTTCGTGGTATGGCAGGCAGCGCTCAAGGCATGGAGCGCACGACCGCTGATTATATGGGTATGCTTGGCACGATTATGAATGCGCTTGGCATGCAGGGCGCGCTGGAATCTCTGGGCGTATTCACCCGGGTTATATCCGCCATTCCAATGGATCAGGTTTGTGAGCCATACATTCGCCGCCGCGCGGTGCGCCACCTCGAAAAGGGCAGGGTGTGCATTTTTGCTGCTGGCACAGGCAATCCTTATTTCACCACAGACACCGCTGCTACATTGCGCGCCAGCGAGATGTCGTGTGAAGCCATGTATAAAGGCACCCAAGTTGACGGCATTTACGACAGCGACCCCAAAACCAACCCAGACGCCAAGCGCTATGCCGAAGTGACGTATGACGAGGTTTTACAAAAAAACCTAAAAGTCATGGATGCGTCGGCGATTGCACTGGCCCGAGACAATCGCATGCCTATTGTTCTGTTTGATTTGAATGCCCCCGAAGGGCTGGTTGGTATTTTGTCTGGCAAAGGCAACTTTACCACAGTAATACCAAGCTAAAGGAGACCGCTGATGTCTGATGATATTGAAATTGATATTGACGCCATTATTAAACGTATGGACGGGGCTTTAAGTTCCCTTAAGCATGATTTTTCGACCCTGCGCACCGGGCGAGCCTCAGCCAGTATGCTGGATACCATTATGGTCGACGCTTACGGTGCCATGACACCGATTTCTCAGGTGGCGACCATTAATGTGCCTGAATCGCGGATGTTGTCGGTGAATGTCTGGGATAAAGGGCTTGTTATTGCGGTGGACAAAGCCATCCGCAATTCCGGGCTTGGTATTAACCCTGTGATGGACGGCACATTTCTGCGTATTCCTATCCCTGAATTGAACGAGGAGCGCCGTGCAGAATTGTCTAAAGTTGCTGGAACATATGCTGAAAACGCCCGCGTTTCGGTGCGAAATGTGCGCCGTGACGGGATGGACCAGATCAAAAAAGCCAAAGCTGACGGCATGGGCGAGGATGACGAAAAAATCTGGCAGGACGAAGTTCAGGAAGTTACCGACAATTTGATCAAATCCATTGATGTGGCGCTGGACACTAAACAATCCGAAATTATGCAGGTTTAAGGTATGGCAAATTCTCGGGCCGCGCGCGGCACCACAACTGCCTGCCATGTGGCAATGATCATGGATGGCAATGGCCGCTGGGCTATTGAACGGGGCCAACCCCGATTGCTTGGCCATAAACGCGGTGTTGAAACCGTGCGTGACATTGTGAAATCCTGCCCCGAGCTGGGCGTCACCCATTTGACGATGTTTGCCTTTTCAACTGAAAACTGGAAGCGGTCAAAAACCGAAGTATCGGGGTTAATGTTATTGTTGCGCCGTTATATCCAGAAAGAAATCGCAGGTCTAATTGATCGCGGCATTCGGTTGCGGTTTATTGGCCGTAAAGATCGTGTGGAAAAAGGCCTGCGGGCTTTGATGGAAAGCGCTGAAAAGCGCACTGAGCATAACGACAAACTGCATCTGACAATCGCGATTGATTATGGTGGGCGCGATGAGATGACCCGCGTGATGCAAGGCATTGCCAGCGACATCGCCGCAGGAATACTTGCACCGGAATCGGTTTCTGAAGACTTGATAAACAGCCGGATGGATACTTTTGACCTGCCTGATCCAGACCTTGTAATCCGCACCTCGGGCGAATGCCGGACCTCGAATTTCCTGCTATGGCAATGTGCATATGCAGAATACGAATTTGTTGATGTGAACTGGCCAGATTTTACACCGGAAATATTTGCCAATCTGCTAGATAATTTTATGGCGCGGGATCGCCGCTTTGGCGCGGTGGCAAAATGAGTGAATCTGCCAATTTTGCCGACCTGACCACCAGAATTATTTCTGGCGCGGTTTTGGCGGCAGTGGCTTTAGTGGTTTTTTATTATGGCGGTGATGGCGTCTGGATCCTGCTCGGTGTGGCTGGGTCGTTAATGAGCTGGGAATACCGCCGCATGATGCTGCCCGAGGTTTCCCTAAAAGACCCCGGTCTTTGGCTGATGGTTGCCGGGTGTTTTGCAGCGGTGATTACCACCAATCTGTTTAATTTGTGGTGGGCGTTTATCCCGCTTATTGCGGCTGCGGTTGGTATTTGGGGCATTCGTCACAAACGCCCGATCTGGATTTCGCTTGGCTTTCTTTATATCGCCTTTCCAATGGCGGCGCTGGTGTTTCTGCGTGCCGAAATGGGCTTGGGCACTGTCCTTTGGCTAATCGCAGTGGTCATTGCCAGCGATGTTGGCGGTTATTTTGTGGGGCGCAAGATTGGCGGCCCTAAATTATGGCCAGCGCTCAGCCCCAATAAAACATGGTCCGGCACAGTTGGTGGCTGGCTTTTGGCGCTGATTGTTGGCTTTATCTATGCGCTGGTTTCCCCGGAAGAAATTTCCATCGGCATATTGGGGTTAAGCGTCGGCATGGCCATTGCTGCGCAGGCAGGCGACTTGCTGGAAAGCTGGATCAAACGCCATCAGGGCGTCAAAGACGCCAGCGGATTGATCCCCGGGCATGGCGGTTTAATGGACCGGTTTGACGGCATGGTTGCCGCCACTACGGTTTTTATGATTTTGCAGGTATTCTGAAACCCCATGCGAAGAAAAATCAGTATTTTTGGTGCGACCGGCTCAATTGGTCAAAACACGGTTGATCTTATTCAACGGCAAGGCGGTGTAGAAAATTACAATATTGTTGCCCTAAGTGGTGGCGAAAATATCAATCTGTTGGCGCGTCAAGCCATTGATCTGCATGCGGATATTGCCATCACCGCTTACCTTGAAAAATTACCTGAGCTAAAGATGCTTTTACTGAATACCGGCATCGAGACCGCAGCGGGAGCAGAGGCAATTGCCGAATCCGCCACTCGCCCTATTGATTGGGGAATGTCAGCAATTGTCGGGGCGGCGGGGTTAAATGCCTCTTTTGGCATTGTGCGGCAGGGGGCGGTTCTGGCCCTTGCCAACAAAGAAAGCATTGTGTGCGCGGGGCAATTGCTGATCTCTGAAGTATTGAAAAACAATGCCACATTGTTGCCGGTTGACAGCGAACATTCAGCGATTTTTCAAGCGCTGCAAAATAACGAACCCAAATCGGTTGAGCGTATTATTTTGACCGCATCGGGCGGCCCTTTCAAAGATTACAGCCTTGAACAAATGCAACAGGTAACACCTGCCCAAGCCGCCGTGCACCCAAAATGGGACATGGGCCAACGCATTTCAATCGACAGCGCATCTATGTTTAATAAAGCGCTGGAAGTTATTGAAGTTAAGCATCTTTTTTCCTGTCAATCAAAGCAGATTGAGGTGATAATCCACCCGCAATCCATTATCCATTCTATGGTTGGTTTTGCCGATGGTGCCATGTTTGCCCATCTTGGCGCCCCGGATATGCGCGGCCCCATCGGTTATGCGCTAAATCACCCAAACCGGAACCCGCTGCCTTTGGCACGGCTCGATTTTGCCAAACTTTCCCAGCTTACTTTTCAAGCCCCTGATCCGGCCCGTTTTCCCGCCTTACGGCTGGCATACCGCGTGATGGAAACCGAAGGCCTGTCCGGCGCGGTTTTTAATGCCAGCAAAGAAGCGGCAATGGACGCGTTTCTGGAAGGCAAAACCGGCTTTCTGGATATGGCTATGTTGGTTGAAAAAGCCCTTGATGACCCATATCTTAATGAGCAGATAGGCGGAGATGTTTTTTCGCTGGACGCCATCACTAAAATTGATCTGGCTGCGCGCCGATTTGTTAATGTCTTAATTGAAAACGGATAAATCATGAACCTTATCTCGCAAATCCCTATCATTGGAAATTTGACCATCACTTTGATCGCTTTTGTATTTGTGATTGGTGTGGTGATTTTTGTGCATGAATACGGCCATTATATCGTCGGGCGTTGGCGGGGTATTCATGCGGAAACTTTCTCGCTTGGTTTTGGTCCGGTGATTTATTCCCGCACTGATAAGCGCGGCACGGTTTGGCAATTGGCGGCCATTCCACTTGGTGGTTACGTTAAGTTTCTGGGAGATCGTAACGCCGCCAGTCAGGCCAATGATGATGCAGTTGCCAATATGAACGCTTATGATCGTCGCCGCAGTTTTCCGGCTGCCAGCGTTTTCAGCCGGTTTTTAACGGTTCTGGCGGGTCCTGTGGCTAATTTCATCCTATCGATCGTTCTGTTTGCAGGGCTGATCATGTGGCAGGGTTTTTTGACTGACCAGCCAACCTTTGGCAAAATTGTCGATCTGCCAACCAAAGTTCAAGTGCTTGAAGGTGACAAAATTATGGAACTGAACGGCCAAGCGGTAACCAGTTATGAAGATCTTTCAACCGCGATGGCCATCGGGACAGATCAAAGTAATATGAATATTGTTGTGTCGCGAGACGGAAACCTAATCAATCTGATCATCCCGAGATTTGAGCTGCCGCTGGTGTTGTCAGTTTTGCCGCTTTCTGCTGCCGAAAAAGCAGGCATCCAGCCGGGCGACTTTATTCTAAAGGCCGGTGATGCAGTGCCGTTATCCTTTTCCGATCTGGTCACAACGATCGTGGCAGCACAGGAAACTGAAATTTTGTTAACCATCTGGCGCGATGGTGGCGAAGTGATGATCAACATTACCCCCGAAATTGTTGACGTTATAAACAATGACGGAACAGTATCGCAAATCCCGCGATTAGGGGTTTCGGGGGGCACATATTTTGTTGGTGCCACCGAAACGCCACCAATTTGGGAAGCCGCGTGGTTTGGCGTCAATCGCACTTATGACACCATCGCCCAATCGCTCAATGTGATTGGATTGATCTTTTCTGGGGAAATAAGCCCCAAAACCTTGCAAGGTCCGGTGGGCATCGCCCAAATCTCTGGCGCGGTGGTAAAGCAAAGCTTTATTACTTTCATCAGTTTAATAGCAATCATCTCTACATCCATAGGAATGCTCAATCTTTTCCCAATTCCGATACTAGATGGGGGCCATATTTTGACTTATATCTATGAAGCTGTGCGCGGTCAGCCGCCAAGCCCTGCTTTTCTGAATGTTTTCATGTCAATTGGACTCGCGTTGGTGCTGTTTTTGATGGTATTCACGTTCTATAATGACATCGTGCGGCTGTTTTCCGCATGAATATCGACCGGAAAAATCTGGCGGAATATAACAAGGTGGACAATTATGCGTTTATTATTAGTTAAAGAAAATCCTATAAAGCCTTTTATAACCTCTATTTTTCTTGGGCTTGCAGCAACCACAGCCCTAACGGCAATTCCAACAATTGCTGCTGCTCAGATTTCTGGCCGATTCTCTGCCATTTTGGTTGTTGGCAATCAAACCTTGCCAAGCCAAACCGTGATTGCGTTTTCGGGCATTGATTTGACCCAAAACCTCAGTTCTGCTGATATTAATGAAGCATTGCGTCGCCTTTTTGCATCCGGCCTGTTTGCCGATGTTGATATTCGTGCCGCTGCCGGTCGTTTGGTTATTACGGTTGTTGAAAATCAGACCATTGGCATCGTTAACTTTGAGGGTAATAGCAGTTTTTCCGATGCGGAGCTGGCCAGTCTTGTAACATCACAGGCCCGCCGCCCGCTTGACAGGGCGACCATTGAATCAGACGCCCGTCGCATTGCCCAGCTTTATACCCAATCAGCCCAATTTACCGCGCAGGTTACGCCATTGATTATTCAATTAACGGATGGCCGCGCCAATCTGGTGTTTGAAATCGCTGAGGGCCGCGTTAATCGGGTTGAAAGCGTTAGTTTTGTTGGCAACTCACAATTTTCAGACCGACGTTTACGGCGGGTCATTCCAACCAGCGAATCCGGCTTTCTAAACTTTCTTTTTAATTCCGATAATTTCAGTTTGGAGCGCGCCAATGCTGACCGCGCTGCTTTGTTGGAGTTTTATCGTGACCGTGGTTTTGTCGATGTTGACGTGCGCTCCGGTCTTTCCGAATTCGCGTTGGACCGTGACGGCTTTTTCCTGACCTATACCGTCAATGAAGGCGCTATTTTTAATTTTGGTAACGCTTCGGTTTCGACTGAACTTGCAGGTGTGGACATTGCCGAATTTGAGCGACTGATCAAAAGCCGACCCGGCAGGATTTATAAGGCTTCCAAAGTTGAAGACACAATCGAAGCGATTGAGGCCGAAGCCACCCGTAGGGGTTTGCCGTTTCTGCGTGCTGTGCCACGGGTTACCAAAAACGAGGCTGACGGCACCATCGACATCAATTATGTTCTGGTAAACGGCCAGCGACTTTATGTAGAGCGCATTGATATTCGCGGCAATTCTCAGACCCTTGATCGGGTTATTCGCCGTGAATTTGAAATGGCCGAAGGGGATGCGTTTAACCCGCGCAAAATGCGTGAGGCTGAGGCTGCGCTGCGCCGCTTGCGGTTCTTTTCCAATCTGTCGGTAAGCGTGCGCGAAGGCGCAACACCTGAAACCGCAATTATTGAAGTAGATGTCGAAGACACGTCGACCGGTTCTTTTAATTTTGGTGCTGGATTTTCGACCGATTCAGGTATATCTGCCAATTTCAGCATAACCGAACGAAACTTTCTTGGCCGCGGCCAAAGATTCGCGCTCTCAGTTGATTATGGCGAATCCTCGCAGTCTATCAGTTTTGGCTTTACGGAACCGGCCTTGTTTGACCGCGATTTGGCCGCCGGTTTTGACATATATTACCGTTCCGCGAATCGCAGTGAATCGTCTTACCAAACCACCGCAATCGGCCTAGAACCAAATTTTGCCTTTCCAGTGGGCGAGGATTCGCGAGCAAATATCGGCTACAAACTAGCCAGCATTGAAATTCGCGACACCATATTAACCACCTCGCCTATCATCACCGAGGGAACCGTGGTCACGTCATCAATTTCATTTGGCCTAAGCATTGACAAAAGGGATTCGAGTTTTGATCCTACCAGTGGGTATATTTTGCGATTGAATACCGAATATGCTGGCTTAGGCGGCGATACCCAGTTTTCCAGATCGACCGCGCGGGTAAAAGGTTATTTTAGCCTGTTTGACCAAACGGTGGTTTTATCAGCTGATCTGGAAGGCGGCTCATTGTTTACACTGGATGGTGGTAATTCGCGCATTACTGACCGGTTCTTTCTTGGTGGTCAAAATTTCCGAGGCTTTTCTGTCGGCGGCATCGGCCCACGCGACGATGATGGTTTAACCATCAATGATTCCCTTGGCGGGAATTTCTATGCAGTTGCCCGACTTGATGCCACTTTTCCACTGGGTTTACCCGAAGATCTGGGTATTCGTGGCGGCGTATTTCTGGATGCGGGTTCGGTCTGGGGCCTGGACGGCGCGCCTGTCGGTGCCAGTGGTGTGATTGACACATCAGCGCAGTTGCGCGCGTCGGCGGGCTTTGCGCTATATTGGAACACCCCGATTGGGCCATTGGTGTTTAACTGGTCCAATCCGTTCCTGAGCGTGGCCGGTGATGAGACCCAGAGCTTTAGCGTGTCAGTCAGAACAGGATTCTAGCCGGAGATTCCATGATTTTTCGGGTTATATTTATTGCTTTGCTTAGCTTTTATGGCTCCGTCAGCGCGGCGCAGTTTCAAACGCTGCGCTCAGGCAGTATTTTAATTCTTGACCAACCCTCGCTGTTGACACGATCAAAGCTTGGTCAGGCCATTCTATTGCTGGAACAGTCAGAACAGACCGCAATCCTTGAAGCTAGCCATTTACTGACTCAAGAACTCGAAGCAGAAGAAGCCATATTGACCCAGCAAAGAGCAACGCTGACTAATGAGGAATTCAGAGAATTAGCGGATGCCTTTAACGACAAAGCCGAAGCGGCGCGCGCCTCGCAAAATGCCATTGATTCAGCCCAGCTCGTGCGGATCGAAAGTCGACGCAGGGTGTTTTTTCAATTCATCGGACCTCAACTGGCGGAAATGATGCAGAAATTTGGTGCATCGGCCATTCTTGATCGTCGATCAGTGCTGTTATTTGACAAAAATCTGGATATAACGCTGGAAGTAATTGCGTTGCTGGATGCCGCATACGAAGAAAATCCGGATATGATTGATCTAGGCAATTAAACAGGAAGAACCATGGCAGACCCAGAATATGACCAAACCCCGTTGACGCTGGACATTCACGAAGTCAAAGCCTTGATCCCGCACCGTTTTCCGTTTCTGTTTATCGACAAAATGAAAGACGTAATACTGGGAACTAGCGCGATTGGCATTAAAAATATCTCGGTTAACGAACAGATTTTTCAAGGTCATTTCCCCAGCAAACCGGTGTTTCCGGGGGTTTTGATTATTGAGGCCATGGCGCAATCTGCCTCAGCACTGGTGGTTAAAACCCTTGATTTGGGAAAAGTAGAGCCACTGGTTTATTTCATGTCGATGGACAAAACCAAATTTCGAAAATTGGTCGAGCCGGGTGATATTCTTGAATTGCATGTCACGGTTATCCGCCACCGCGGCAAAGTCTGGAAGTTTTGGGGCGAAGGCAAAGTTGACGGGAAAATTGTTGCAGAAAGCGAATTTTCGGCAATGTTAATTGTGCCTGAAGAAAAGTAACCCATGGCGATTGATCCAACCGCAACCCTTCATAAAACTGCGATCATCGAGCCAGGTGCCCAAATTGGGGCTGGCTGTTTTGTTGGTGCGTTTTGTTTGGTAGGCCCGCAGGCAAAGCTGGGCCAAAATGTAACCCTGCGCAGCCATGTTGTGGTTGAGGGCGACACCGAAATCGGTGACAACACCACTATCTGGCAATTTGCATCGGTTGGGTCGCAACCCCAAGATCTGAAATTTGACGGCGAGCAAAGCCGTTTGGTGATAGGCAAACGCAACATGATCCGCGAAAGTGTGTCAATCAACCCCGGCACAGCAGGGGGCGGTGGAATTACAGTTATTGGTGATGATTGCCTGATGATGCTGGGCAGCCATGTGGGCCATGATTGCCATGTGGGCAATAAAGTTGTGATGGCCAACCATGTTTCGCTTGGTGGCCATGTGTCGGTTGGTGATAACGCCATTTTAGGGGGCATGGTTGGGGTCCATCAACATTGCCGCATTGCTAAATTTGCTATTATCGGCGCGCTTAGCATGGTTACGGCAGATGTCATCCCCTTTGGCTTGGTTATTTCTGAACGCTCAGGATTGGCTGGGCTAAACCTGATCGGGCTGAAACGCGCCGGCATGGCACGCAGCGAAATTCATGCTTTGCGCAGTGCATTTTCAGAAATTTTCGAAGGTAACGGTAATTTGAAAACCCGCACCCAAAAAGTTCAGGCCGCCAATGCAAACAGCGCGGCCATTCAAGATGTCACAGCGTTTATTCTGGGTGAAAGCAATCGGTCTTTTTGTTTGCCAAAGGAAAAATAAATGACCTTTGACCCAGCTGGAAAAATAGCAATTATTGCTGGTAACGGCGCATTACCACGATTGTTAACCGAGGAATGTATTCGCCGAAACCTGCCTTACACGCTTGTTCTGTTTGAGGGTATTTCCCTAGACTGGGCCAAAAACCATCCCGTTCAACCAGCGATTTTTGAAAAACCGGGCCGCTTGTTCGCTGCATTGCGTAAATCCGGCGTTGCTCAGATTACCATGGCAGGCGGTATGGGGCGGCCGCAGCTAAACCCGTTGCGCTTTGATACAACCGGATTACGGCTGGCATCGGTGGTGATGAATGCATTGAAAAAGGGCGATGGCGATACCCTGTCTGTGGTTTCTGCTTTGTTTGAGGCCGAGGGGTTTAATGTGGTCGGCGCGCATCATTTGCTCGAATCGCTGCTTTCCCCTGAAGGGGTTTTGACAAAAACTGCACCAACAAAAGAAGATCAAGCTGACATTAATCGCGCAATTGAAATTGTTACCGCACTTGGTCATGCGGATGTGGGGCAGGGGGCCGTGGTTGCACAAGGCATTTGTTTAGGTTTGGAAAGCATTCAAGGCACCGATGCAATGTTGCGTTTTGTGGCGGCAAACCCGCAACGGTTGCCAGATAAAAAGGGTGCCAAAGGCATATTGTTAAAAGCTCCTAAGCCCGGCCAAGATTGGCGCACAGACTTGCCAGCCATCGGGCCTGATACGTTTGAACTGGCTGCCAAAGCAGGACTGGCAGGCGTTGTGGTGCAGGCTGGCGGCGCGTTGATATTGGGCTTGGATGAAACCATAGCCAAAGCAGATGCGTTAGGGCTTTTTCTGTTTGGCAGGCCAGAATAATGACCAAAAGCCTGAAATTTTTTCTGGTAGCCGGAGAAGCATCAGGGGATCGGTTGGGGGCTTCGTTAATGGCAGGCTTGCTCAAAACTTATGCTGGCGATATCGAATTTGTCGGGGTAGGTGGCCCATTAATGGAGGCCCAAGGGCTGGTCAGCAATTTTCCGATGCATGAGCTTTCGTTGTTTGGATTGTTGGAATTAATCCCGAAATGGCGACACTTGAAACGCCGCCTTAGCCAAACCGCTGACGCTGTAATCGCTGCGAAACCTGATATTCTGATCACCATCGACAGCCCCGGATTTTGCCTGCGCTTAGCAGCTTTGGTTCGCGGCAAAACCAACGCACCCGCAGTGCATTATGTGGCGCCGTCTGTTTGGGCTTGGCGGCCTGAACGTGCCAATAAAATGGCAGCACATGTGGACCATGTGTTGGCGTTACTGCCTTTTGAACCGCCTTACATGGTCGCTGCTGGCATGGGGTGTGATTTTGTCGGGCATCCGGTGGTCGCAGATACCCAGCCTTCCAAAGCAGAGGTGCTGGCCTTTCGAAAAACCCATAATCTGGCTGATGATGAACCGTTAATCACTCTTTTACCGGGGTCTCGCCTGAGCGAAATCAAACGTCTTTCGCCGATCTTTTTTGCAACCGCTTTGCGCCTTAAAAAACGAGTGCCAAAGGTTCGTTTTGCCATCCCTGTTGCCTCCCAACATCTGTTGGCATCGTTGGAGGCTCAACTTGCTGATAATAAGGGCCTCAACGCTATATTGCTAAGTCCTGTGGGGGTGTCAGCCGATCAGGCCGCCAGCCAAAAACGGGTTTGTTTTGCTGCGTCGAAACTGGCTTTGGCAGCATCGGGCACGGTATCGATTGAGCTGGCGGCGGCGGCTGTGCCAATGGTGATTGGGTACAAAGTCAATTTTATCTCAGGGTGGATCATGCAGCGCGCCATGCTGGCCCCTTCTTTTACGCTGGTTAATTTGCTTACCAAAACCAAAGCCGTGCCTGAATTTCATTCATCCGCATGTAATGTTGAAAACCTAAGCCGCGAGATGATGGTGCTTTTACAAGATCAAAAGGCGCGCGAACATCAAATCTCGATCGGTCAGATGGCGATCGATGCGCTGGGGCGCGGCGGTGAAAACCCGGGGATTCGCGCGGCAAAATCGGTTCTGGCGCAGCTAAAATAAAAACGCCGAGGTCAGGCCCCGGCGTTTATGGTTTTAACGGTTTTCTACATCCACATAGTCACGAAAGGCCGCACCTGTATATAACTGGCGGGGCCGGCCGATTTTCTGGGTTGGGTCCGAAATCATTTCTTTCCACTGGGCAATCCAGCCAACGGTGCGCGCCAATGCAAAAATAGGCGTAAACATAGAGGTTGGGAAACCCATCGCATCCAAAATTATACCCGAATAGAAATCGACGTTCGGATACAGTTTTTTCTCAATAAAATAGGGGTCATTCAGCGCGATTTTTTCTAATTCCTTCGCGACTTGCAGGGTTGGGTTGTTTTCAACACCCAACAGCGCCAACACTTCGTCAGCGGATTCTTTCATCACTTTGGCGCGAGGGTCAAAGTTTTTGTAAACGCGGTGGCCAAATCCCATCAAACGAAACGAGTCTGATTTGTCTTTTGCCCGTGCGATATATTCAGGAATGCGGTCCACGGTGCCAATTTCGCGCAACATTGCCAGCGCGGCTTCGTTTGCGCCACCATGGGCTGGCCCCCAAAGGCAGGCAACGCCAGCAGCAATACAGGCAAACGGGTTGGCCCCCGAAGAACCAGCCAACCGGACGGTAGAGGTGGAGGCGTTTTGCTCATGATCCGCATGCAACGTGAAAATCCGATCCATGGCGCGTGAAAGGATCGGGTCAACCACATAGGGTTCGGCAGGCACCGAAAAACACATGTTCAGAAAATTTGACGCATAATCGAGATCATTTTGTGGATAAACAAACGGTTGTCCGATTGAATATTTATAAGCCCAAGCCGTGATGGTCGGAATTTTCGCAATTAGCCGGATTGAGGCAATTTCACGTTGCTCTGGATCAGAAATATCGGTTGAATCGTGATAAAAGGACGACAAAGCCCCGACCACACCGCAAACAATCGCCATCGGGTGGGCATCGCGACGGAAGCCACGGTAAAAAGCACCCATCTGGTCATGCAACATTGTATGACGGGTCACACGTTGCATAAAATCTGTCATGTCTTCGGGGCTAGGCAGTTCACCATAAAGCAACAGATAACAGACTTCAAGAAAATGGGATTTTTCAGCTAGCTGGTCAATTGGGTAACCGCGGTAAAGCAATTCACCTTTGGCACCGTCAATAAACGTAATCGCAGAATCACAAGCAGCCGTGGAGGTAAAGCCGGGATCATAGGTAAACACATCAGCCTGCCCGTAAAGCTTGCTAATATCCAAAACATCCGGCCCCGCCGTCGGGGAATATACTGGCAAATCGAATACATCATTGCCGATGGTTAGTTTTGCTGTTGATTTTACGTCATGCGTCATATTTTGACCTTTCCCGCGCTTTCGCGCTGTTCTTTGCGGCAATGGCCGCTGCAAACCCGGTCCGACACAAACGGAAAACCGTTTGTCTTAGGTAGAGACATCCTCTAACCGGGCGATTGTTTCTTGCCGCCCCAGCGTGACCATCATGTCAAAAACGCTGGGCGACACGGTCCGCCCTGTTAGGGCAACCCGCAGTGGCTGCGCGATCTGGCCAAGCTTCAATTCCTCAGCCTCAGCAAAATCGCGAATTTCAGCCTCCAGAAACTCTGCGTCCCACCTACCATCTCGCAACCGCGAAGTCAAACGGTTCAGCATACCACGGGATACCGTATTAAGCAGCGGCGCTGCCTTAGCATCAGGCTTGAAGGGGCGTTCTGAAAGAAAAAAATGTGCAATTTCAATGAGTTCAGGGAAAATCTTAGCACGCTCTTTTAAGCTGTCCATATTGTCTCGAAAAAGTGTTTTTTGCGCGTCCGTCAGCAATGGCTGCTGCTGCGATGCAACATAACCAGCAATTTCTTCGGTTAATATGGCATTATCCATGGCGCGAATATGCTGGCCAGACAGGTTTCCAAGTTTCTTGAAATCAAACCTGGCGGGTGATTTACCCATAGACTTAAAGCCAAACCATTCTATCGCCTGTTCGGTTGTAAAAAATTCGTCATTGCCATGGCTCCACCCCAGCCGCGTCAGATAATTTCGCATGGCACAGGCCGGATATCCCATATCCCGATATTCCTCAACGCCGAGCGCGCCATGGCGTTTGGATA
Source organism: Rhodobacterales bacterium (assembly GCA_003228875.1). Classification (GTDB taxonomy): domain Bacteria; phylum Pseudomonadota; class Alphaproteobacteria; order Rhodobacterales; family Rhodobacteraceae; genus UBA3077. The sequence goes on along the minus strand of QIGK01000015.1, from coordinate 16,086 downwards.
ATTTTTTACCGTCATCACCGTGAATCATCGGCACATGCGCAAAAACCGGAATATTCCAGCCCATTGCGCGGTAAATAAGGGTTTGGCGGGCTGCGTTCGTGAGATGGTCGTCGCCTCGAATAACATGGGTGACAGCCATGTCGTGGTCATCAACAACGACTGCCAGCATATAAGTTGGTGTGCCGTCAGAACGTAGTAAAACCAGATCATCAAGCGTATCATTTTTCCAGACTATGCGGCCCTGCACCTGATCTTCGATTATGGTTTCACCGGATTTGGGTGCTTTTAGGCGCACGACAAACGGCAAATTTGGGGTCTCTGTTGCATCTCGCCAAGGTGATTGAAATATTGGCGCCCGTTTTTGCGCGCGGGCTTTTTCACGAAAATCATTGATTTCCTCTTTGGTAGCATAACAGCGATAAGCGGTGCCGTTTTCAAGCATTTCAGCCGCCACCTGCTGATGCCGTTCAACTTGATCAAACTGGCTGACCGCATCGCCGTCCCAATCCAGCCCCAGCCATTTCATGGAAGTTAAAATAGCTTCGGTTGCTTCGGGGGTGGAACGGGCGCGGTCGGTATCTTCAATACGCAGCAAAAACCTGCCGCCATGATGCCGTGCAAACAACCAGTTAAACAAGGCCGTACGCGCCCCGCCGATATGTAAATATCCAGTTGGCGAGGGCGCAAAACGCGTGACAACGGGGGTGCTAATGGACATCACATTAACCTTTCAGAAACCATAAAAACCTAAAGTTAAAAAGCTATTAAGCCAAGCCAGTGCCAAGGACAAGTAAGCCCGTGAAACAATGGATAGAAGCGGAGTGGGAACGCCAGCGCCATAGCCTGATCCTTTGGTGTCCGATCTTTTTTGCCAGCGGCATCTGGTTATATTTTTCTTTCCCGTTTGAGCCATCTGTAAACCATGTTGTCTTGCTGGTTTTGGCTCTGATTATTGCGATGGTGTCGCTTGGCTTTGTCTTTGGTTCGGTGCGGTTTTGTGGCTATATACTAATTCTGTTAATCACAGGTTATTTAAGCGCCACGTATCGCAGCTATTCGGTTGCCGCGCCGGTTTTGGAATTCAGGTATTACGGACCTATTGAGGGTCGAATTCTAAAGATAGATAAATCCAGCAGCCAAGCTTGGAGGATTTTACTAGACCGGGTAATCATGACCGAAATGCGCCCAAAGCGCACGCCTGAAAGGGTTCGGGTGTCTTTGTTTGGCTATTTACCTGACGATATTTTGCAAGTTGGTAATCGCGTCACGTTGGTGGCCAATATGTCACCGCCCGGCGCACCCGCAGAACCGGGGGGCTTTGATTATCGGGTTATGGCGTGGTTTGACAAGGTCGGCGCAGTTGGCTTTTCACGCAGTCCTTTGCTTGAAATGCGACCATACGGCGATAATGGTCGTTGGCTTGACCGATTGCGCGCCCGAATTTCAAAGAAAGTATCAAACAGCATTGGTGGTCAGAATGGCGCGTTCTCAGCCGCTATCCTAACCGGAGAGCGCAGCCGGATTGATCCCGAAGTTTTGGCGCAGCTCCGTGCATCAAATCTTGCGCATCTTTTGGCCATATCGGGGCTGCATATGGGGTTATTAACCGGATTTGTCTATTTGATTGTTCGGTATAGTATGGCCGCGATACCGCGTATCGCTTTGTATTTACCCAGCAAAAAGATTGGGGCGATGGCCGCTTTGATGATCGGGTTTGGATATTTGTTTATATCGGGCGGTAATGTTGCAACCCAGCGCGCGTTCATCATGGTTGCGGTTGTTTTGGTGGCGGTGATGCTGGACCGTCCCGCCTTTACCTTGCGCGCGGTGGCATTGGCGGCAATGATTGTTTTAATTATCCGACCAGAGAGCCTTAATGAGGCCGGTTTTCAAATGTCTTTTGCAGCAACCACCGCGTTGATTGGTGTGTTTGACATGTTGCGAAAAAACAAAATCTGGCGCGAAGCCCGTTATGGTCGATTTCGACGGTTGGTGCCATTTTTTGCGCTGATCGTTACGTCGGGCGTGGCGGGGCTGGCTACGGCGCCGATTTCGGCTTTTCATTTTAACCAACTTGCCAATTACGGGCTGGCGGCAAATCTTTTATCAGTGCCGGTTATGGGTTTACTGGTGATGCCCGCAGCCGTTGTTGCGGGCGTTCTGGCGGTTTTTGGCCTGTCTGATCCGGCGTTTTGGGTGATGGCGCAAGGGGTTGGCTGGATTCTAAGCGTCGCAAATTTTTTCTCTACGTTGCCTGCCGCAATCACACCGGTTAAGTCGGCTCAGCCGATTGTCTTGATGCTGTTTGCTTTTGCTGGCTGTCTGTTTTTTCTTGTGCAGGGTGTGTTCCGGTATTCTGCCGCGATATTGTTATTTTTGGCAGTTTTGATTTGGCAGCAAACTGTCAGGCCAGAGATTTTGATTGATGAAAACGGTGCCTTGCTTGGGGTGATGATAGACGGACAAAGAGTTTTGAACAAAGAAACCGCCTATCGCTTTTCAGCCGGTTCGTGGCTGGAAAATGACGGAGACCTCGCCACCCAACAACAAGCTTTTGAACGCGATGGTTTTTTGCTGGATGGTTCCCAAACCCTTGCTGTGTTGAAAAACGGCTGGCAGTTGGTTTTAGAGCGCTCAAAACCCAAAGACATCACGTGTTCTCAGAATCAAATATTGATTGCTCCAAAATGGTTGGAAGCGCCTTTAGGCGAGTGTTTCTTTATTGGTCAGTCTGATTTTGAAAATGGTGCCATGGCCATTGGCTTTGTTAACGGCATTCCAGAAATACGACACGCCGCACCGGATTTTCCGCAAAGGCCATGGAATAACGGTGGTCGGCCCTATCAGTAAGTGCGGATCAAGCCGACAAGCTTGCCTTGGATTTTTACCTGATCTGGCTGGTAAATCCGGGTTTCATAAGCGGGATTTTCTGCCTCCAGCGCGATGGTAGAACCGCGGCGGCGCAGACGTTTTAGCGTGGCTTCCTGATCTTCGATAAGGGCAACAACAATATCGCCATTTTCCGCATCTATTTGTTCGTGGATAATAACAATATCGCCACTATTGATGCCCGCATCAATCATCGAATCGCCTTTGACCTCAAGCGCGTAATGTTTTCCGGTAGTGGTCAGCATTGACCCTGGCACCGCTACATTGCGCGAAACGTGCTGGATGGCTTCGATCGGGGTGCCAGCCGCGATTTTGCCCATCACCGGCAATTCAAACGAATCCATCCGAATATCAATGGCGGCCGAAGGTGTATTAACTTTGGAGCCTTGAATAACCGAGGGCTGAAAACCGGTCGGTTCGCGCAGCATCGCATCGGGCAATTTTACAATTTCAATAGCGCGGGCACGGTGTGCCAGACGGCGAACGAATCCCCGTTCCTCCAGCGCGGTAATCAGGCGGTGAATGCCGGATTTGGAACGTAAATCCAACGCTTCTTTCATTTCGTCAAAAGAGGGCGGCACGCCGTCAGCTTGCACACGTTTATTGATAAATTTCAACAGATCCAGCTGTTTTTTTGTCAACATGGCAGTCCCCTTTGCGCGTTTACCCTTTATCCGTTCTATATGTGTTCCTGTTTTGTGTCAAACAATTTCTACAAAAGAACACATTCAACGGGCGCACCAACTGCCAATTCAGGCGCAAATGGCGCGCGCACCAGCAGGGCGTTGGCTTGTGCCATCACCGACATTGCGCCGCTGTCTTGATTATTGGCAACCGTGCAAATCCCTGCATTCACATTGGCGCGCATGTAATGTTCGCGGGCCCCGTTTTTGCCAATTGCTGTTGCTAGTTCAAAGGTTTGGCGTGGCATAGCACGCGCCGGCAGGCCAAGCATTGCGTCAATTGCCGGGCGTAAAAACACCTGCGAACAAACCATCGAGGATACAGGGTTGCCCGGCAATCCAACCATCACCGCGCTACCAATTGTGCCGGCAATAAGTGGTTTTCCAGGCCGCATGGCGATTTTGTAAAAATCAAGATCAAGGCCCAATTCAGCCGCCATCGGGTTTATCAGATCATATTCGCCAACCGATGCCCCGCCTATTGTAACAATCATATCCGTGCCAGAAGTTAGGCCAAAAACCTGTTTCAGGCTTTCTCGATTGTCACGGGCGATCGGTAACAAGCGTACTTTTGCGCCTTGGGCTTCCAACACCGCCTTTAGTGCATAATTATGGGAACAAATAATCTGTGAGGGGCCGGGGTTTTCGCCGGGCAGCACCAGTTCATCACCGGTGGCAATGATCGCCACCACAGGTTTTTTACACACCGGAACCCGTGCTATATTCATCGAAGCCAGCAGGCCAATATCAGAAGGGTTCAGACGACGCGGCGCTTTGATGATATCGTCGATCTTGAAATCCGAGCCCTTTGCGCGAATATAATCGCCGCCAGAGGGCATTTCGGTGATCATCATTATTTCACCATCCCGCGAAGTATTTTCCTGGATCAACACCATATCTGCGCCTGAAGGCACACAACCGCCGGTGAAAATCCGAACTGCTGTGCCTTTGGTAACTTCGCCTGAAAAAGCGCCCCCAGCAGGGGATTCGCCGATCACACGCAATTTTGCGCCAACCTCAAGATCTTGACGCCGCATCGCATAGCCATCCATGGCTGAGGCATTAAACGGCGGCTGGTCTCGCATGGCAGCGACATCTTGGCTTAAAACACGGGCATTTGCATCGCGTATGGCAACGGTTTCGGTGTTGGTTTGCTTGCACAATGCCAGCACCCGCGACAAGGCTTCTTCTACGGAAATCATCACTCTGCCTCAAACAAGCCGGATTTTCCGCCATCTTTCAGCACCAGCCTTATGTCGGTGATGGTCATGGTTTTATCAACCGCCTTGATCATGTCATAAACGGTTAACGCGGCAATGCTAACGGCGGTCAGGGCTTCCATTTCAACGCCGGTTTGGCCGGTATTTTTAACGGTTGCGGCAATATCTATACCAGATTTTTCGGGGTTTACCGATAATTCCACCGCTACTTTTGAAATCGCCAATGGGTGGCAAAGCGGGATCAGGTCATGGGTTTTTTTAGCCCCCATGATGCCCGCTAAGCGCGCCACAGACAAAACGTCGCCTTTTTTGGCGCGGCCTTCCGCCACCAGCGCCAGTGTTTCGGACTGCATGGCAATAAACCCTTTAGCAATGGCCACGCGGCTGGTGATTTCTTTTTCAGAAACATCCACCATATGGGCAGCGCCCGAGGCGTCAAAATGGGTAAGTTCTGCCATTATCCGGCCTCCGGTAACCAAGGGGATGACAATAATTCGCGGGTGGCGGTTTCGACATCTTTTTGGCGCATCAAGCTTTCGCCAATTAGAAAACTGCGTACGCCGTAATGGGCCAGCGCGGAAAGATCATGGCGGTCAGACAGGCCGGATTCACCAACAACCATACGCCCGACAGGCACAGATGAGGCCAGATCACGGGTGACATCCAGAGAAACCTCGAATGTTTTCAAATTGCGGTTATTGATGCCGATCATTGGCGATTTCAGTTTTGCGGCCCGTTCCAGTTCGGGCATGTCGTGGACTTCGATCAACACATCCATATCCCATTCAATGGCCGCGGCTTCCAGTTCAGCCGCCTGAGCATCGGAAACGCTGGCCATAATTATTAGAATGCAATCGGCACCCAGCGCGCGGGCCTCGGTAACCTGATAGGTGTCATACATAAAATCTTTGCGCAGGCAGGGCAGGTTGGTGGCGGCGCGGGCATCTTGCAAAAATGCGTCAGCACCCTGGAAACTGGGGGTATCGGTTAAAATCGACAGGCAAGTAGCCCCGCCGCGTTCATAGGCCTGCGCTAGGGCGGTTGGGTCAAAATCGGCACGGATTAACCCTTTGGACGGGCTGGCTTTTTTAATCTCGGCAATCAGCCCGTATCCACGTTGCCCGGCCCGCACAAGGGCTTCATAAAATCCACGCGGCGGGGTTTGCGTGCGGGCTATTTCCTCAATATCAGCCAAAGGAGTGCTGGCTTTTCGGTTGATGATTTCCTCCAGCTTATAGGCTTTGATTTTATCAAGAACATTCATGTTTTTGCCTCGGAGGTGATTTTTGCAAGGAGCTGGATGCATTTCAGAGCCGCGCCGCTATCGATGCTTTGCGCTGCCATGGCCACGCCATCCGGCAGGTTTGAAACCTTGTCAGCAATCAGCAAAGCCGCGGCTGCATTCAGCAACACCGCATCGCGATATGCCGATTTTTCGCCATCCAGCAATGCCCTAAACGCCACGCCGTTTTGTTCCGGTGAGCCGCCCAGAATTGCCGAAAACGGATGCACCGGCAGGTCTGCATCTTCGGGGGTGATCTCAAATTCACTGATTTCGCCGTCTTTGAGCTGTGCGACATAGCTGTGCCCAGCGATAGAAAGTTCATCCGTGCCATCGCCGCCATGCACCAGCCACGCGGCTTCGCTGCCCAATTCACGCAAAACTTCGGCCATTGGCACAATCAAATCCCGCGAATAAGCGCCGGTAAGTTGACGTTTCACCCCCGCAGGGTTGGTCAATGGCCCCAGAATATTAAACAAGGTTCGCGTGCCGAGTTCCTGACGCGCAGGCATCACAAACCGCGTCGCCGGATGGTGCATCGGGGCCATCATAAAGCCAATTCCTGCTTCTCGCAGGGCTTTTTCGACCACTTCAGACCCGACCATTACATTCACGCCCATCTGCGCCTGAATATCCGCAGTGCCCGATTGGCTGGATAGGTTTTTATTGCCGTGTTTGGCCACCACTTGGCCAGTGCCCGCCACCACAAACGCTGTTGCGGTTGAAATATTCAGCGTGGATTTGCCATCGCCGCCAGTGCCGACAATATCCATGGCCCCTTTGGGAGCCTTAATCTTTTTGCAACGCGCCCGCATGGCAGCAGCAGCAGCAGCGTATTCATCAACAGTTTCGCCCCGGGTTCGCAGCACCATCAAAAACCCGCCAATCTGGCTAGGGGTGGCGTTGCCTTCCATGATTTCAGCAAAGGCGGTTTTGGCGTCGTCAGCCGACAATGGCGCATCAATTGCTTTGGCAATCAGGGGTTTTAATACCTCGCTCATGCCAGCTCCAACGTCATATCCAGAAAGTTTTTCAGCAATTTATGCCCATGTTCCGATGCAATTGATTCCGGATGAAACTGCACCCCGTGGATCGGCAATTCGCGGTGCTGCAGGCCCATAATGGTCCCGTCTTCGACCTCGGCAGTGATTTCAAGGCAATCGGGCAGGGTGGCACGATCCACCGTTAAGGAATGATAACGCGTCGCCTGAAACGGGCTTGGAATATCGCTAAAAACGCCCTTGCCGGTATGGTTAATAGTGCCCATTTTGCCGTGCATAATGGCATCAGCCAATACAACCTTGCCTCCAAACGCCTGCCCGATGCTTTGATGGCCCAGACAAACACCAACCAGCGGTGTTTTGGTTTCGGCGGCAGCCTGCACCAGTGCCAGACAAATTCCGGCTTGGTCAGGGTAACGCGGGCCGGGGGATAGCAGAATGGATGACGGGTTCATGGCCATGGCTTGCAGCACGTCAATTTCATCATTGCGTTTCACAACAACTTCAGCGCCAAGGCTGCCCAAATAATCCACAAGATTATAGGTAAAGCTGTCATAATTATCGATTAAAAGCAGCATTAAATCTCTTTCGTTATTAATTTGCGGTTTGGGGCTGCAAGCTAGCCGAATGCGCGTTATAGTAATGATAACAGGTTCACGCAGTGAAGTGAAAGCCCGTTCGGGATGCAAACAAAAAGGTTATCACAATGGCAAAAAGACGCAAAAGCGGCGGCGGATTTTTACGAGGCGTTCTTTACGGCTTGATAGTTTCTGTGGCTATTTTTCTTGGGCTGAGCCTTGGGTTTCCACTGGTTGAACCTGCTCCCATGGCTTCTGTGACCAATCCGGTGCAGACCGCACCCCAAGCATTTGATGTCGGGCCGGGCAGCCCTGACGATTCTGGTGTCAGCGTAGGGTCAAGCAGCGATTCGTTGCCCAGCATTGGCAGCAGCGATAATCTTTCAACTGGGTCAGCGGTGGAACAGCCGGTGGTCGCAACCCAAAGCGCTGCGGTGCCAGATATTGGCGATGGCGCGGGAAATACCGTTGAGGTAGCGCCCGATGTCGCATCAGAACCTGACCCCGTGGCAGTCGCTGCGCAGCCAGACATTGTGACTGCCAGCGAATCCGCGCCGTCCTTGCCTGATGCTGCCTCCGGTGAGGCGTTTGACGTATTTTCAGTGCCCTTTACCCGTGATTCTGATCTGCCTATGTTGGCCATTGTTTTTGAGGACACATTAGAAGCGTCGCTGCAACTGTTGTTTAACGCGGGTATTCCGCTGACATTTGCAGTTTCCGGCGATGTGCAAGACCGTCAAGTTTCCAGAAACTTTCGCGAAAGCGGTTTTGAGGTGCTGACCCTGATGCCTGATAATGTGCCAATTGACGCCAACCTTAGCCAAAGTATCATCGGGTTTATTGAAAATGTCCCAGCCTCGATCGGGGTGATTGATAATAATAACACTGGCGTCATGATTGATGGCACCGCAACCCAAGTTCTGATCGAAACCGCTGCTGTAAACGGCATGGGCACCATAGCCTTTGCCGGAGCAGGTGACATCAATGCGCGCAATCTGGCGCAGTTTTATGGCAAACCGTTTGGCAGCGTGCATCGCGTGATTGATGGCGTGGCAGAAAATGCTGCCATCAAAAACGCTTTGGATCGCGCCACATTAACCGCCCAGACCAGCGGCAGCGCCATCGTTTACGCCCGCACAAGGGACACAACCATTCAAGCCTTGATTGAGTGGATCGCCAGCCCGCGCGCAACACGCGTGCAAATCGTGCCGGTTAGCCAGATCATGCGACCTTAACGCGCCAAGCCTGCAATTCTAATTATTGGTGACGTGATCAACAAACAGCGCCGCGTCTGTAGCGGCCTGTTTCAGGGCTTTGGATTTGTTGACAGTTTCCTGAAATTCATCTTCGGCCACACTGTCATAGACAATACCGCCACCCGCCTGCACATAAAGCGTTTTGTCCTTTAGCACAGCCGTGCGCAGCGCAATGCAAATATCCATATCGCCATTGGCCGAAAAATAGCCAACGCCGCCGCCATAAACCCCGCGTTTTTCGGATTCCAGCTCGTCTATAATCTCCATGGCCCGCACTTTGGGCGCGCCCGAAACCGTGCCGGCAGGCAGTCCGGCCAACAGGGCCGAAAGCGCGTCATGCTGGTCTTGCAACTCTCCCTCGACATTGCTGACAATGTGCATCACATGGCTGTAACGCTCAATTATAAATTGCTCATTCGGGTTAACCGTGCCAATTTTGGCAACCCGCCCCACATCATTGCGCCCCAGATCAAGCAACATCAGATGCTCAGCGCATTCTTTGGGGTCTGCTAGCAATTCTTTTTCAAAATCCGCGTCTTGTTGCGGGGTTGCGCCGCGCGGGCGAGTTCCGGCAATGGGCCGGATGGTCACCTTGCGACCCTGCACCTGAACCAGAATTTCGGGGCTGGCCCCAACCACCTGAAAAGCACCAAAATTATAGAAAAACATATATGGAGAAGGGTTGGTGCGCCGCAAAGCCCGATATAAAGAAAACGGCGGTAGATCGAATTTTTGTGACCAGCGCTGCGAAGGCACCACCTGAAATACATCCCCTTTGCACACATATTCACGGGCTTTTTCGACCATTGCAAAATATTCGGCTTTGGTCATGTTTGACTTGGGTTCGGCGGGCGCGGATTGGGTTAAATCATGGATTTCGCCACGCACAGGTCGGTCCAGATCGCGCAGCGCATCAGCCACCCGTTCCGCCGCCTGCGCATAGGCAGCCTTGGCCGAAAGACCGGAATTTACCCATGCGGGGCTAACAACCGTAATGTCGCCTTTAACCCCGTCAACAATCACAATAATGGTTGGCCGTTGCATAATCGCATCAGGAATACCAAGCGTATCGGGGTTCACATCGGGCAGGTGTTCCACCAGCCGGATCATATCATAACCCAAAAATCCGAATAGGCCCGCAGCCATGGGCGGCAGATTTGTGGGCAGATCAATCCGGCTTTCTTCAATCAGATTTCGCAAACTGGCCAGCGGCGCTTCGGATTGGGGTTCAAACCCGTCAGGCTCAAACCGCGCGGCGCGATTAAGCTGCGCTTTGTTGCCGTGACATTCCCAGATCAGATCGGGCTTCATGCCGATAATAGAATATCGTCCCCGAACATCGCCGCCCGTGACGGATTCAAGCAAAAAGCTGTCTTTGCGGGCTTGCGTTAATTTAAGCATCAGCGAAACAGGCGTATCGAGATCCGCAACAATACGGGTCCAAACCACTTGATTCTGGCCCGAATCAAAAGACTTGGCAAAATCACTGGCTGAAGGAAATAATTTCATAACAGGTTAATGCACGTGCCCAATATGCCCGTCATTAGCCACCGCGTTTTGCAATACGATGGAGGAGATAAGCGGTTGGTCAATTGTAAAGCCTGCTTCGCCCATCAATGCATTGGTAAAATAAGCAAATAAATCAGATTCCAGCGAAGCTGCGATTTGGCTTTGAATCTGGTCAATCACTTCGGTTGTGGCTGCGTTACCGCGATCAAACGGTGCCAAATTTGTAACTTTGACCAGATAAGCGCCATCCACATCATCAATGATACTGGTTTGGCGGTCTTCCAGTTCAAAAATTGCCTCCAAAACAGTTGGTGGCGTGTCGCTGGCGGGGGAGTTGCGGGATATACTTTCGGCAGAATTTGCTGTTAAGCCGTTAATAGCCATGGTCGCGGAAAAATCAGCGCCTGTGTCAATCAACGACTGCAAAGTTGCAGCATGTTCCAGCACCAGTTCCTGATTGCGGGTTGCCATTTGCCCTTCGAGAGCCAAGTCGCGGGTTTCTGCTAGCGGTCGCACAAACTCAGCGTTAATCCCGTCAACCCTGACAACAAAAATACCGCCATTATCTGTTTCCTGAATGTCCCGATCCTCATTTATTTCAGCAACCAGTGCTTCGATAGAAAAGGCGCTTTGGGTTTCGATACCCTCAGGCGTTTCAGCAGGAAATCTTGTTGTGAATAGTTGCATGTCGGTAACATCGGCAACTTCCTCAAAACTGGCTCCACCGGCGATCAGGTCATCAACTTCGTCATAGGCGCTGACCACCAGACTTCCCGCCGCGTTCAAGGCAATCGCATCGCGGATTTCGTCGCGCACTTCGTCCAATGCAATTGATGACGCTGCCTGCATAGCGTTCAAACGAAACAAGGCAGGGCCAACATCGCTTTCAATCGGGCCGTAAACGCCCAGTTCGGTTGCAGAAAACAACACCGCAGCCGCCGCTGACGAAATCTGGAATTCAGTCACCAGACCCAGCGAAATATCTGCCGCAATCAGGCCTCGGGCGTTGGCAATATCGGTAAATCCGGCGGTTCCGGCGTCAATTTCAGCTTTTGCCGCCTCTGCTTCGGCCTGCGTGCCAAAGGTGATCCGGTCAACAAAAACGCTTGCGTCTTGGTTATAAAGTTCGTCGCGGGCATTGTATTCTGAAGCAATATCCGCCTCGGACACATCAATATCGACTGCCAGTATTTCCGGCGTTAACGCGATATAGGTAAGGTCTCTGGTTTCTGGTTGGGTGAATATTGCCGGGTTGGCTGTGTAATAATCTTGTAATTCAGCCTGACTTGGTGCGCCTGCTGTTTCGGTCAACGAATCTGCGTTGATCAACACCCAGTCAAAATCCCGCAACTCTCCGATATAGCCCATGATTGTATTGACAGCGGTATCATTATCACCGCCGCTTTGGGCCACACCAGTGCGGATAATAGATTGGGTTAGAGCATTTCGCACCACAATGTCATATTCGTCGCGTGACATTCCGATTTGTTGCAAAGCAAAGTCATAAGCGGCAGTGTCAAAGGAACCGTTTAGGCCGCGAAACGCTGGGTTTTGAACCAATTCATTACGCACTGCCTGATCACCAACCGAAAGGTTGAGATTACCGGATTCATTGTCCAGCGCTGCAATTGACAGCAAGCGGCGCAAAGTCACTTGATCAATGCCAAAAGTCTGTGCCTGTTCCAATGTCATCGGAAAGCCGAAATCCTGTGAAGCCTGCGCTACATCCTGACGCAACGCTGCAAAAAATACATCAACCGAGATTTCTTCGTCGCCAACCGTGGCAACAGCGCTGCCGCCGGTATTAAGGAAAGCACCCGAAAGGCCAAAGCCCCCCATGCCCAGTACCAGAACACCCATGACACCCCAGACAAAGAAGTTTGATTTTTTAGAGCGTTTGCGTTCGGTCATTTTTCAGCATTCCTTCAGAAAATATCTGACAGAGTTGTAATCCGAGCGTGGCGCAGTGACAAGGCCTGACAAGCAAATTCATAACCAAAATGTGGTCACTTTTGTACTCACGCTTACCAAGCAGAACATCGATTGCAAGGTCTGGTAGATATTTCTTTACTGACATGACGTGTCAACATGGTTGTGGTAAGCAGAAATATGATTAAGAATTCTTTTTCTGACCCGATGGTTTCCAGTGTGTTTGCGGGCTTTGCTTATGCCGAACGCAAAGCTTTGTTGAAAATTCGCGAGCATGTTTTTGAGGTCGCCAGCCAAACGCCAGAAATAGGCGAAATTACCGAAAGCTTACGGTGGGGCCAACCCGCTTATCTGACATCCGTTAGTAAATCGGGCTCCACTTTGCGATTGGGCGTGCTGAAACAGGGTGGGATTGCGGTTTTCACCCATTGCCAAACAACCATTATGTCAGATTTCCGTGAGGTCGCTCCAGAGCTGGATTTTGAAGGTAATCGTGCGGTGCGGTTTGCCATAACTGAAGTCCTGCCAATGGAAAAACTAGATATTTTGATTCATCGCGCGCTTACCTATCATCTATAGCTTGACCTTGCTGGGCTGCCGCGCGATACGCCTAAAATGGCTCAATCACCGATCTTAACGCTTTCGCAAACCATGCTGACCTTTGGCGGCAACCCGTTGTTTAACGGCGTTGATCTAACCGTGCACGAGGCTGAACGCATTTGCCTTGTGGGGCGCAACGGTTCGGGCAAATCGACCTTGCTAAAGGTCATGGCGGGGCTTGCCCTTGTTGACGGCGGGGAGCGGTTTTTACAGCCCGGATATACGGTGGCCTATCTGGCACAGGAACCGGATTTTAGCGGCTTTGAAACCTTGTTTGATTTTGCCAGCGCCGGGCTGGACGAAGCAGAGCATTACCGCGTTGAAATGGCGATGGAGGGCATCAAGCTAAACCCCGATATTCGCTGTGATGCGGCCTCAGGTGGCGAACGGCGGCGCGCTGCAATTGCCCAAATATTGGCGTCAGACGCTGAATTGATGCTGTTGGATGAACCAACAAACCATCTGGATATTACCGCGATTGGCTGGCTGGAAAACCATTTGGCCCAAACTCGCAAGGCCTTTGTGCTGATCTCTCATGACCGTGCGTTTTTACGAAATCTTACCCGCACTACCCTTTGGATAGATCGCGGTGTGGTGCGTCGCCAAAACAAAGGCTTTGCGGATTTTGAAGAATGGCGCGACAAGGTTTTTGAAGACGAGGACATGCAGCGCCACAAGCTGAACCGCCTGATCAAAGCTGAGGCCCGCTGGGCGGTTGAGGGCATTTCAGGGCGTCGCAAACGCAATATGGGCCGGGTGCGCAGGTTGCAAGATATGCGGGCCGAAAAATTAGACCAAATCAAGCAAACTGGCGCGGCAGCAATGGCATTTGAAGCGGGGCCAAAATCCGGCAAGCTGGTGGTCGATGCACGCGATATTGCCAAAGCATTTGGAGAAACAGAAATTGTTAGCGATTTAACTCTGAAAATCACCCGTGGTGAACGCATCGCGCTGGTTGGGCCTAATGGCTCTGGCAAAACAACCTTGCTTAAAATCCTGACCGGTGAAATCGAACCGGATAGTGGCACGATAAAGCTGGGCACCAATCTGTCCCAAGCGGTTTTTGATCAGAACCGCGATGCCCTAAACCCCGAACAAACGCTTTGGGAGGCCCTGACCGAAGATCCAATCCTGGGCGTGTCAGGCAAAAATGACCAAGTCATGGTGCGCGGTGTGCCCCGCCATGTAGTCGGATACCTTAAGGACTTTTTGTTCAGCGAACCCCAAGCCCGAGCAAAAATCAAATCCCTGTCGGGTGGTGAAAAAGCGCGGCTGCTTTTGGCGCGGATCATGGCGCAGGAAAGCAACCTTTTGATACTGGACGAACCAACAAACGATCTGGATGTCGAAACGCTGGACCTGTTGCAGGAATTGATCGATGATTATTCCGGCACCGTGCTGCTGGTAAGCCATGACCGTGATTTTCTGGACCGCGTGGCCACCACCACAATTGCGATGGAAGGTGACGGCAAGGCGATTGTTTACGCTGGCGGTTGGAGCGACTATCAGGCGCAGCGTAAAGAGATTGCAAAAGCCGCCAAGATCGCAAAAACCAAGATAAAACCGGCGGAAACGCGCGAGGCGGTCAAAGCCTCGGGGCTTAGTTTCAAGCAAGAACACCGCTTGAAAGAACTGCCCGAGGTGATAGCCAAGCTAGAGGCTGATATTGCCAAACTAGAGGCCCTGATGGCCGATCCGGCACTGTTTTCCGAGCAACCGGAAAAATTCGCCAAAGCATCAGATGCGTTGGTAGCACGGCATGAAATGCTGGCAGTGGCCGAGGAAGAATGGATGGGATTGGAAGAAATGGTGGGCTGAAACCCCACCCTACATTTACCAAAAACGCGTAGGGTGGGCTTCAGCCCACCATTACCAAAAAATAGAATTTCCGTAAAACCTTATAACCCCAACGCCTCACGCAGTTTTGCGTTGGCACGGGTTTGCCAGCCTTTACCGTCAGCTTTCAGTTTTTCAATAATATCCCGATCCAGAAACATAGTAACCCGCTTTTTCTGCTCGGATACCGGCAATTTAGGCCGCCCGCGCAGGATTTTGACCAGTTCTGGAAATTCGGAGGTTGGGCGCATATGCGTGAAATCATCAGCGGTCAGTTCCCGTACTTCGCCCTCCGCATCAATGAGTGGTTTTTGCTTGGTCATATGCTTTCTCCTCTCGTTTATTTGCCTTGCGAAGGCTGATGATCCGAATCTTTTGGCGGCGCGCGGTCCAAACACAAAAATGTAAACGGTAATCTATCATGCCCAACGCAATCAAATGCCGTTCAGGATATGGCTGGCGTGTGTCTTCGATGATATGTGCCGTGTCCCATTCAAACCGCGCCATATCGGCAAAGTCTATGTCGCGTTTGTTGAGCGTAGCCAACCGCTTTGCTTCATCCCATTCATACATTTTATATGCATATAATAAATGGGTTTACAAGGGATTAATATTCAGTATCCAATATAAATCCTTGCATTAATCTGCTGGGTCAAGTTGTTCGCAGGCGAAACTTGAGGCGGCTTCTAAACTGATTCCGAATGGAAAATACTTTGGCCTAGTTTCAATAAATGCGAATACGGGCTTAATGTAAAGAATTCCAAATTCATTTTGCTCGTTTAACTGTAGCATTACTTTTTCAGCGTCTTCACACTCAAAAAACTTTCTAGATGCAGTATAGATTAGAGCAAAATTGCCATCCTCCGCAACTATCATTCCATCTTCCAAATTGAGTGGTTGAAAATGGACATTGTTTCGGCGGATCAATTTAATACTTGATACATTTCCTGAACTGTCTTTTGATAATTCCTCTGCAAACGCGCCGTCCAAATATAATTCATATCCAATAAGCCTCCCGCTGGGGCCTTCAATTTTTCCACTTAATCGACCAACAAAATCAATCGTATAGTATTTGAATTGTCCGCTATAATGTGGCACAATATCCATACTCAGAATGATATTTTCGGATGAAGGATTTCCTGAGCCGATAAGCTCCGACAAAGAAGCGCTTTCTGGAACGGTGGCACCACGTAATTGATCAACATATGCCTCGGTAATACCCCCATATTTAGGGGTACTCATAAGTAGAGCGATTTAAATGGTCATTGTGGCCAGCTTTTGTTTGGGCGTTATTCCGCCTATG
>QIGK01000141.1 GCA_003228875.1 Rhodobacterales bacterium | reverse complement strand
ATAGGCGGAATAACGCCCAAACAAAAGCTGGCCACAATGGCCATTTAAATCGCTCTACTTATGAGTACCCCTAAATATGGGGGTATTACCGTTGGGTAAAAACTATGACGGCACCCCAACCGATAATTTGAATCTAATCGCCCACAAAATCGCCTGACCTATCTTTTACAGCACGCATCAGCTATAATTCTTTGTCAGGTCAAACTAATTCGACGTCTGTGTTTCGTCGAAAAATATAGAAATCTGCAAACGATGTCCGGTCCACCATTTTTGATACATATGAATATTTTTGGTCTATTTTCTGGTATAGAACCCAATTTTGGGCTTTTTCTTCTACCCAATGCGTAAAATTCCTGTGTTTCACATGGGCAACCTCGGTCGGAGCCTCCATATTGCTTGAATAGACGATTACCCACCTTAAGGCTGAGCTGAAAAGAGAGTGCATATGGTCATTATAAACTTCATCCTCCACCAAATGGTATATCACATCCAAGGACAAGGACATTTCACAAATTGGATTGGTGGTTTGTAAATCTTCTAACAGGACAAACCGTTTGGTCATATCTGAAGAATATTGGCTCTTACAGGATTTCAAAATTGTTTTGGAAACGTCCACGCCGATATAGCTTGGATAATCCATTAATGCGAGTTGGGCACCATCACCGCATCCGAGCTCAATAATGGATTTAATATTTTGTTCCTTTACAAATGCATTAACTACATCGGCCTTGAATCGTGCTAACCTTCCATATGACCCGTCCCCAGAATTGCCATTTAAATAGTACCGATCTTCCCAGTATTGTTGAGAGCTTTCAAACTGCGGCTGCTTTTGCTTGAAATACTTATAGATACTGCGCGCAATGGTGGAAACCATTGGGATACGCTTGACTAATGTTTTTAGGGTTCTGGATATGGTTCTGGTTGCGGTCATTTTATTACTTTCACGAAGCATCTTTTTGTCAAATATCGACCATAGGCATAAACCCTTTTAAGAATGTCATATTTACCGTGCTTCTGGACTCTTCGCTCGGAACATAAGACAAATACCAAAACCCAGCAACCCAATTCTAAGGATATCCCCATGAGCTATGCCGCCCTGATCATCCATATCAAAAAAACCACCGCCCTAGATCAGGTTTCCGGCCTATTGGGATGGGATCAGGAAACCCAGATGCCCGTCAAGGGCGGGGTGCAGCGGGCGGAACATATGGGCGCGATGGAATCGGTTTTGCACGCACGGCGCACCGATAAACGCATCCCTGACTGGATTTCCGCAATTGACCAATCCAGCCTGAACGCCGTTGAAAAACGCAATGTGGCCGAGGCGCAAAAATCCTATGACAACGCTACCAAAATCCCTGCTGATCTGGCAGAGGCTTTGGCGCGGCTTTCCGCCCAATCCCAAGACATCTGGGCCAATGCACGCAAAGCCGGAAATTTCAAAGACTTCGCCCCAACCTTGACCAAAATGATCGACCTGAAACGCCAAGAAGCCAGCGCGCGCCAGACCAGCAATGCATCTTTGTATGACGCTTTGATGGACGACTATGAACCGGGCATGGCCAGCGGCGAAATGACAGATTTACTGGCAAAACTGCGCCCCGGCTTGACGGATTTACGAGCGCGTATTGCCGATTCTGGATGTGCTGAGGTCAAGCTTAGCGGTGATTTTAACGAAGCCGCACAAATGGAATTCGCCCGCACCCTGCCCGAAATGTTCAACTATGACTGGGATGCGGGCCGTATGGATCTGGCCGTGCATCCGTTTTGCTCCGGCAGTGGCGGTGACAGCCGCATCACCACGCGGGTTTCTGAGCAAAACCCGTTTGACAACATCTATTCGGTCATCCATGAGGTCGGCCACGCGGTCTATGAACAAAACATTTTGCACGCCGATACCATGGCTCCCGCCCATAAATATGCCTCAATGGGGGTGCACGAATCCCAAAGCAGGATGTTTGAAAATCAAATCGGCCGTTCCCGCGAATTTTGCGAATTTCTGTTCCCGAAAATGCAGGCGGCTTTTGGGGATATTGGCGTGGAAAGTGGCAAAGACTTCTACAAAGCCGTTAACAACGTGCAAAGCGGCTATATCCGCACCGAGGCTGACGAGGTGCACTACAACCTCCATATCATGATGCGTTTTGATCTGGAACGCGCGCTGATTTCCGGTGATCTATCGGTCATCGACCTCGAATCCGCATGGAATGACCGCTTTAAGGCCGATTTCGGGGTAGAAGTTGACAGCCCCGCCAATGGCGTGTTGCAAGATGTGCATTGGTCGGTGGGCCTGTTTGGCTATTTCCCGACTTATAGCCTTGGCAATATCTATGCGGCGGAATTATTTGCCAAAATGCAAGATACCATCCCCGATCTAAACGGTAAAATCGCGGCAGGAACGCTGGATGAACCGATCAACTGGCTGCATGAAAACATCCACCAGTACGGGCGGGTTCTGCCCCCTGCGGAATTGATCGAAAACGCCACAGGCCATGCCACCAGTGAAATGGCATTGTTGAAATATTTGAACAAGAAGTTTGGCGACCTTTACGGAGTATGACACAATCAAAAGATGAATGCCATTGCACCCATGCCGCTTTTACTTTAACCTTTGGTTAGTAAAGAGGAAAACACAATGCCAATTCTGCCCAAGACCCTAGGTGAGATTTTTCAGATTAATACATCGGTGGATGATGACCAGGTCAACTCCAAAATTACCAGCCTGCCCGATGGTTACGTGGTGACATGGACCACGGAAAGCGCAAGCGGCGGCACCATTCATGCCCAGCTTTTTGCGTTGGATGGCACCGCAATTGGCGATGCGCTTCTGATTACAGAAATCGATACATCTGATTCTTTTTTTGCTGGACCTTCTGCGGTAACTGCCTTGCCTGATGGCGGTTTTTTGGTTGCTTATTCACGTTACGATCCCGATGGATTAGGTTCTGGGATATTTGGCAAGCGTTTTGACAGTGATGGCAATGTAATACAGACAGGTTTTGGCGTCAGCGAATTTACCATCAACGCTGATGGTGGTGGCTCACCATCGATCGAATTTCTATCAAATGGAAATTATGTTGTCGTATGGGTCGGTGCCGGTATTGGGGGCCAGCTTTTTAGCCCTGATGGCACCCCAATCGGCGAAGAATTCAGCATTAGCCAGACCAATGACAGGCTAAACTTTAGCCCCGAAATGTCGCCACTCGAAAACGGCGGGTTTGTGGTCACTTGGACATCACGCCCAGACAGCGTTTTAGATATTGAAATAATGGCGCGGATATATGACGCAAATGGCGTCCCGCTTGGGCCAGAATTTCAAGTTAATTCGTCTTTGAACGCAACGCATCATTTCAGCGAGATCACAACCCTCGCAGATGGCAGTTTTGTTATAACATGGGAAGCAGTTAACCTCGAAGACACCCCGGGTGGTACCTTGCTTGGGCCCATATGGCTCGCGGCGCAACGTTTTGATGCAAACGGCACCCCGATTGGTGACGAAATTTTGGTTGGCGACCGCATTCGCCCCGAGGGCACAGGTTTTTCCCCAAACATCACCGCCATGCCTGACGGTGGCTTCATAATTATTTGGACAGATGTATTGACGGAAATCAAGGCCATTCAGGGCCAAAGATACGATGCCAATAGCCAGAAAATCGGTAACGTTTTTACCATAACAGACGAACTTGATGGCTACCCAAACGGTGGTTATCTCAGGGCTAATCCAGACATCCAAGTGCTTGCAGATGGCAGCTATATCGTCACATGGAACTCCGGCACAGCTGCTGAACCCGGCTATGAGGTTTTCGCACTGCATTTTACCGCGCAATACTACGGCACCTCCGGCGATGACACCCTGTCCGACACGGTCGGGGCCAACTGGATGCGCGGCATGCAGGGCGACGATACCCTGTTTGGCCTTGATGGCAACGACAAGCTGTTTGGCAATCGCGGCGATGACACGCTTTATGGCGGCGAGGGTAATGACAAATTGATCGGTGGCGCGGGCAATGACACGCTGGTTGGTGGCACTGGCAACGACAGGCTAATTGGCGGTGCGGGCAACGACACCCTGATTGGCGGCACTGGCAACGACAGGCTAATCGGCGGTGGCGGCGCTGACACCCTGATTGGCGGCGCGGGCAAAGACATCATGAAAGGCGGCGCTGGCGCGGATGTGTTTGTTTTTAATGATATTTCCGACAGCAATTCCGGCGAAATAGACCGCATCAAAGGTTTTCAAACCGGCATTGATACAGTTGATCTGGCCGATATTGTTGCGGGCGAATTAACCTTTATCGCTGGCGCTGATTTCACCGGCACCGGCACAGCCGAGCTGCGGTATTTCACCAACGCCAGAGACAACACGTTTTTGCTGGCTGATATTGAGGGTGACGGCACCATTGATTTCAAGGTATTTTTCAAAGGTGCCATCGATTTCACCGCCGATGATTTTATTCTATAGCCCCGTTATTTCCCCTCAATAATCGCGGCAAAATATGACGCGCCAAACGGCAATGCCGCATCGTTAAAATCATACCATGCACTGTGCAAAATACAGCCGTCATCCTCCGGCCCGTTGCCGATCCAGCCATAACAGCCGGAGCGATCTTCCAGCATGAAGGCAAAATCCTCAACAACCATGGTTTGCGGCGGGTTTGGATTGACGTTTTGAAACACCTTAGCGCCAGCAGCCAGCGCAGTTTGGGCTGATGTTTCCTCATTCACCAAAGTTGGGTATTGCCGCGTGTAATCCAGCACATAATCGGCGCCGGTTGCGTGGCAAATCCCATCAACCACGCGCCGAAGGTTTGGTTCCGCTCCGGCCCGTGCTTCGTTTGAAAATGCCCGTACCGTGCCGCGAATAACCACTTCATTTGGCAAAACATTATAGGCATCACCGCCATGAATCTGTGTTGCGCTGACTACGATTGCCTGCAAAGGGTTGGTATTTCGCGAAGCGACCTGTTGTAACCCCACAATAATATGCGCGGCGGTCAATACCAGATCAACGCCCTTATGTGGCTGTGCGGCATGCATCCCGTTAGATTTAACCGTAATTTCAAACCCATCGCCTGAGGCCATCATCAACCCGGCTTTGGTGGCAAAGTCACCCACATCCATGCCCGGCCAATTGTGAATTCCGTAAATCTCTTCGCAAGGAAACTGTTTAAACAGCCCCTCTTGGATCATGCGCGCCGCGCCGCCATCATCGCCGCCCATTTCTTCAGCCGGCTGAAAAATAAACACCACTCGCCCAGCAAAATTCCGAGTTTCCGCCAGATAACGCGCCGCGCCCAGCAACATGGTTGTGTGGCCGTCATGCCCGCAAGCATGCATTACCCCCGCACGTTTGGACACATGGTCAAAGTCGTTTTTTTCCTCAATCGCCAGCGCATCCATGTCGGCGCGCAGGCCAATGGTTGGCCCGTCGCCACCGTTGCCTTGCAGCACGCCAACAAGGCCGGTGCCGCCGATACCTTCGGTCACTTCAATGCCAAAACTCCGCAGTTTTTCCGCCACAAAGGCAGCGGTTTCATGCTCCTGATACGACATTTCAGGGTTTTCATGCAAATGGTGCCGCCATGCGGTCATGTCATCGTGAAAGGCTGCAATTCGGTTAATGACTGGCATTTTTGTCCTCCAAAAGGCTGGCTAACGCACCTTTATGCGCCGCCTTAAGATGTTCGTTTAATAAAGTTAACGCGCCGCGCCGATCATCGTTTCGGCACGCCTGAAGTATGGCAAAATGTTCATTGGCCGAGGCTGTGATCCGATCATTAATCGCATGGCCAATTGCCTCCGCCAAAGCAGAGCTGCGGTTTAAGCGCTGAATGCCGTCTAGCAACATTTTGCGCCCGCTCGGCTGATAAAGCGCTGTATGAAAATCCCAGTTAAGCTGTGACAAGGCCGCCGGATCGTTGGTTTTCTCAGCCGCGTCCAGCGCCATTTCAGCCTTTGCAAAATCCAGCTTGGTTTGCTTTGAAAATGCAGATTTCAGCGCAATATTTTCCAAGGCCTGACGCATGTCAAACAGATCATCCAGCATTGCCGCGTCAATAGTCATAACACTGGCTCCGCGAAAATCGCTTTGCTGCACAAGCCCTTCATCGTCCAAAATCTGCAACGCTTGGCGCAACGGCGTGCGGCTGACCCCTAACCTTGCCGACAGGGCGGTTTGGCGCAAGGGCGCGCCGGGCTGGTAATCACCCCGCAAAATCAGGTCACGCAGTTTTTCTGCGGTGCGCCCGCCGTTCATTTTTGGATTCTTTTCCATAATTGGATACAATCATGAAAATCAACGGCTGACAAGCCCAATGTTGCGCGATCTCGTCAAACCTCGAACGCCCCGCTAACCGCTGCTAAATCAATCCCTGCTAAAACCACGTCATGCCGGACCAAACAGGAGAATCCGCGTCGGGCATTGAACTCCTTTGCGCTCAGCGGTCCAACAAAAATAAATGGGGCTTGCCCGGCGATTGTTAGTAAATATTTCCGGCTCGGGCCTGTTGCCCGAAATTCAACCGGCGCGGATTCCCGAATTGCACCCCTGCGGCCGCTCCTGACCGCGAAACAGGTTTTGGTGCCCTGACCCGAGAAAATCAGCAGTCAGTCAACATTTGGCGGGTTCAGCCCTGTCTAGCTGGTTTTTTTCAGCCGAGATTTCCGCAATCCACCCGCCTGATCCAGCACCGGATAAGCCACCGCCGTGATATGGGAATGAATGCGGCGCTGATCGCGCAAAATATCCATATGCAGACTAGAGGTGCCCAAACTGTCCATCCGGCCCTCTTTCAGGCGTTCCAAATGGGCATGCACAAATTCGTTCTGCATCTTGTTGACCCGGGTTTTGTCTTTGATCAATTGGCGCGCAATCGCTACATCCCCTGACATAAACACATTAATCGCCAGAGTCAGATTTGTGGTTAACATTTTGTTAAGGGTGAGCAGGTCCGTGAGACCTTCTTTGGAAAATCCAACTTCCATTTTTGATCGCTTTTCCAGCGCCCCTAGCAGGTTCTCAGCGATGTCGGCCATATGTTCAAGATTGGTGGTAAACATCAAAATTTCAACAATGCGGTCGCCCTCGGGCTGGTCGACTTCTTGACGCGAAATTCGGGTCACATAGCCTTTTATTTCATCGTAAAGCGTATCAACCTGATCATCCAGCTCAATTAATTCTTCAACCCGTGAATAGTCATCGCTTTCCAGCATATCAGTTACACCGCGCAACATTTGATCAACGATTTCAGCCATATGAGAGACCTCACGGGTTGCACAAGCCAAGCCAAGCACCGGTGTATTTACCGCGTTTTCATCCAGAAAACGTGGCTTTTCATCATCCTGATGGCCGTTGGAATCCTTGATCAAACGCTCCCAAACTCGACCAGCGATATGCACAACCGGCAGAAAAATCAACGCCAAACCAAAATTAAACGCAGTGTGAAAATTGACAACCATGCGTGCTGGATTTTCACCAAATGTCTCAAGATAGGGTTGGATAACTCCAACAAAAGGCAACACCAATATCACCCCGATCAGCTTAAAACCGGCATTGCCAAACGTGACGCGGCGCGCCAGATCACCCTCATTCAGCGTGGCCATAATCGGTGGCAAAGCCCCGCCAAGATTGGCCCCCAGCACCAGCATAAACGCCAGATCAATACTGATGATGCCGCCCAGAGCAAAGCTCATCACCAGTAAAACAATCGCCAGACTGGAATGGGCCACCCAAGTCAAAAGCGCTGCCAAAAGGATGGCTATTAACGGTTCATCGCGCAGCGATCCGAACAAATCGGCCAGCATGCCGGATTCCCGCAATGGCACAGATGTTGCCACAATCAGCGACAGCGCCAACAGCATCAACCCCAACCCAAACACAGACCGCCCGACCTGACGCGTGCGGCTTGACCGGTTTTTTGCGTGCAAAACCAAACCGGTTACCGCAAGAATATAAGGTAATAAACTAAGGTCAAAAGACAGAATTTGCGCCACAATCGTGGTGCCAACATCCGCCCCCAACATCACCGCCAAAGCCGCCGTCAGACTAATCACACCACGGCTGGCAAAGCTGGAAATAATCAACGCCGTCGCAGTGGAACTTTGCACAATCAAGGTGACAAACATGCCAGAAATGAACGCGCTGAACCGGTTTGAAACCGCCCGCCCGATAATTTGTTGCAGCTCTCCGCCAAATGCCCGCGTGATGCCAGTGCGCACCATATAAAGGCCCCACAGCAAAATACTGACAGAGCCGATTAGCCGTAAAAGAGATTCAGTTGCGGTCATCTTGTGCCTCTCGCCATTTATGACGTTTTTACGACAAAGCCCATTACATGGTCCTTTTCAAGACAAATGAACAGCGGAAATTGCACAAACTTGCGCTTTTTGAATAAATAATGCATTAAGCCGCGAATTTGATGTTTCAGGAAGCTAATGTGTTAAAATCTATATTTTCGAATACGGTTATGGTGTTGTTGCTTGTCGGTTGTGTTGCCGCAAACCCTGTCAGCCTGACATTGTCCAATGACGAATACACCCAGATTGATCAGCAATGCCTAAGCGAAGCGCTTTACCACGAGGCACGCGGAACCCCCGATGAAGGCTTGCGCGCCGTTGGAGAGGTTATTCTAAACCGCGCCGCGGACCCGCGTTTCCCCGACACAATTTGCGGGGTTATTGATCAGCGTTTCAACGGTGCTTGCCAGTTTTCCTATCGCTGCGATTCTATCCCGAATGACATCTTTAACGAACCAAATGAGAAAGCCCGGACTCTGGCAATGGCATTAATTTTGCTTACCGACCGCCAAGAAGACATCACCAATGGCGCGCTGTTTTTTCACGCTGCCAGCATAAATGCCGGCTGGTTCAACACCTTGTCACCGCGCGGCAGGTTTGGCGGCAATATCTTTTATCGTTGAACTCAGCCGTCCGGAATTGTTAAGTCAGTTATGGCCAAGCTTTATTTCAACTACTCGACCATGAATGCCGGTAAAAGCACCCTGCTTTTGCAGGCTTCATACAATTACAACGAACGCGGTATGGACACCTATTTGCTGACCGCCAAGCTTGATAATCGGGCAGGCAACGGCAAAATTGCCAGCCGCATCGGCATTGATTCGAGCGCAGACATGTTTGCCCCCGGCGAAAATCTTTTTGACAAAATCAAAGCAAGGCTGGCCGTCAAAAAAACCGCCTGTGTGTTTATTGACGAAGCGCAATTCCTGACAAAAGAACAAGTCTGGCAACTGGCCACAGCCGTTGATGATTTAGGTGTTCCGATCATGTGTTATGGCTTACGCGTTGATTTCATGGGGGAATTATTCCCCGGTTCCGCTGCGCTTTTGGCGCTTGCCGATGAAATGCGTGAGATCCGAACCATCTGCAAATGCGGTAAAAAGGCAACTATGGTGGTGCGCCAAAATGAACAAGGCCAAGCCCTGACCGGCGGGGCACAAGTGCAAATCGGCGGCAATGAAACCTATGTATCACTGTGCCGTCGCCACTGGCGCGAAGCAACGGGCAACTAGGGCCAGAAACGGTTTAGCATTAAACCAGTTTATTGGCGGGGGTCTCACCGCCGAAATGGCTGATCAAATTATCAACAGCACACATGCCCATCGCGTTACGCGCATCATAGGTTGCACTGCCGATATGCGGGAAAAGCGAAACGTTTTCCATGGCAATCAATTCTGCTGGAACTTCTGGTTCATCAGCAAAAACATCCAGCCCAGCCCCAGCAATAATCCCGTCTTGTAATGCTTCGATTAAGGCGGGTTGATCAACCACGTCACCCCTTGCAGTATTGACCAGATAAGCGGTATTTTTCATCAGGTTAAGACGCGAACGTGAGACCGTGTTGCGATTCTCACCGCCACCGGGCAGATGGATTGAAACCACATCTGCAATCGTCATCAAGTCTTCGATTGATTCCATAGCCTGCGCCCCCGGAATAGGAACGTTTTCGACTTTTGAGCGGTTGAAATAGACAATTTTCATCCCAAAACCAAAATAAGCACGCACCGCAACAGCCTTCCCGATACGCCCCATGCCCAGAATGCCCAGTGTTTTGCCTTGCAAAGCCATGCCCAACCCTGAAACCAGATCAAAGCCTTGCCAGTTTCCAGTTCGCAAAGCAGTTTCATGCTGATAGGTGCGGCGGGTAACATTCAAAATTAAGGCCATGGCAATATCAGCGGTTGCGTCCGTCAAAACACCCGGTGTATTGGTGACGATAATGCCATTTTGCGCGGCGGCCTCCAGATCAATATGGTTGGTGCCGACGCCAAAATTGGCAATGATCTGCGTTTTGCCACTACCAGCAGCAGCAAGTATTTCAGCGTTTATATCATCGCCAAAAGTGCTGATAACAGCATCGGCATGTTCCAAAGCGCCGGTCAGTTTGGCGGCATCAAAAGGCAGATCCGACGGGTTTAGCGCCACAGTAAATACCTCTCGCAACCGTTTTTCCACAGCGTGTGGCAGTTTCCGGGTAACAATAACTCTTGGTTTAGCCATATTTTTTCCTAATGCATTCTGCCGCCAAGCGGCACATCCTGATCCGGTTTTAACAACACGATACTACCTTTTTCATCGGGCACCCCGAGCAGCAAAAACTCTGACATAAATTTACCGATTTGTCTCGGAGGAAAATTGACCACCCCCAAAACTTGCTGACCCACCAAATTTTCTGGCCCGTAATTGCTGGTGATCTGGGCAGAGCTTTTCTTGATTCCGATCTCTGGCCCAAAATCCACCCAAAGCTTGATCGCAGGATTTCGCGCCTCAGGAAAAGGTTCAGATTTTATCACCCGCCCTACCCGAATATCGGTTTTCAAAAACGTATCAAAATCCAGCATTTTGGCCCCTTTGGTTTGGGTTAATAAAAATCCGTCAGTATGGGATTGCAAGCACAAAACCGTGTCGGTTACGTATTTTTGGTTTTGTTGGCCCTGTCCTGCATTTCAGTGATCGAGTCTTGCGCCCTTTTACCAATGATTTCCATCGCTTCGGCATTGGTCTTTTGCGCAGTGTTTGCCATGTCACCCATTTGCTGAAAGGCCTGTTCAAAAGCAGTTTTGGCGGTGTCAGCGCCTTCATTGTTCAAGGAATTTTCCATCCGAGTTTTGGTTTCTGCCATAGTTTTTTCGAACAGCGCAATCTGTTTTTCAAATAGATTTTGGTAAGAAGCAGCGGCCGCTTTGTTGTCTTGAATCAATGCTTCCATATTTTTCTTTTGCGCTTCAGCCAAGGCTTGGCTATTACCTGAAAGATCATCGGAAAACCCCTTGGTGAAATGGCTGGAATTCAGCAGTTCGGCCATTTTTTCAGCGTCAAAAAGAAAATCTGTCGGTTCAGCCATTTGGGCACCTGCGGGTTAAAATACAACATTATGCTGCGCCGCAATATACCTGTCAATCCCGAAGGCTTCGGCTTCGGTCTGCGGCAGCTTTGACAGCCTTGGTGACCAAATCAGGGAAACCAGATTTCGGGTCCATCAACACCTCAAGCGCTGCGGCGGTTGTGCCTGCGGGGCTGGTAACATTAACCCGTAACTGTGCTGGCGAAAGGCTGGATTGTTCCGCCAACAACCCCGCTCCGGCCACCGTAGCCTTGGCAAGCCGCATCGCCATTCCAACAGGCAAGCCTTGCGCGACACCAGCAGCAGCCATGGTCTCAACCAGATGGAAAACATAAGCAGGCCCAGAACCCGACAGCGCGGTCACAGCATCCATTTGGTCTTCGGAATTGAGCAACACGGTCTGGCCAACCGCAGCCAATAAAATTTCGCAGCTTTGCATCATTTCCGGGTTGGTATTGGCGTTGCCCACCAGTGCTGTAATGCCTTTGCCGATGGCAGCCGGCGTGTTGGGCATTGCCCTGATTATGGCGGTATCTGCGCCAAGAACAGATTCAAATTTGGCGATTGGCGTGCCCGCCGCAATAGAAAGGTATACCGTTGAACTATCTCCAGCTTTAACGATTTTTGGCAGGGCTTCAGCCATCATCTGTGGTTTAACAGCGATGACAACGACCGCAGCAGCCACGGGCAATGCCTGATTCAGATGCAAGCCGCGCCGCGCCAAATTTTGCAGCCACTCAGAAGGCTTTGGATCAAGAACCCAGACCGAACTGGCGGGCACGCCGCCCTTCAGCCACCATTCCAGCATGGCGCTGCCCATTTTTCCACACCCTAGTAAAACAAGGCCTTTTTGGCTGATATTGTCTGGGATCATGGCTTTTTTGTCTGACTTAGGCGCGGCCATAACAGCGCTCAATAGCAATACGCATCGCTTCTTTTGGGCTTTCATCACCCCAGCACACAAGCTGAAAAGCCGGATAGAAACGCTCACAGTTTTCCAGACTATCCGCAACCATGCTGTCGATCTGGGCCTCGGTTGCAATCGCACCACCGCACAAGTTCAACCCATATCGGAACACCATTGATTTTTGATCCGGCCACAAAGTAAACGCCCCAGACCATATCCGGTCATTGGCCAGATCAAGCGCCTCGTGCAATTTTGGCAGGCTTTCCTTTTTCGGATCCAGATCAAAAGTGCAGACCAGTTTCAGGATTTCTTCATATTCAGACCAAACGAGGCTAAGGGTATAATTGCGCCAACTGCCATCGATAATCATGGCAATCTGGTCATCAGCAATCCTGTCAAAATCCCACGCGTTCAATTCGGCAAGGGATTCGACCAGATCAATAGGATGGAAATCATCAGCAATTATCAGTTCTTCAACAGCATCCATATCGCCTCCGGCACCACTAGGGAAAGGACTGGCCGCCAACACTAGCGGATAGCCCACAAGGGCATACAACATATGGTGGGCGTAAAACCCGCTGCTGTAAAGCGATTCGTTGATTTTGGGGGGTTACTTTTTCTTGGATTCCAGCGCTTCGATGCGCGCCAACAGCATTTCGTTGGTTTCACGCGCCTTTTGCGCCATCGCCTGCACCGCTTCGAATTCTTCTCTGGTCACAAATTCACGATCAGCCAACCAGCGGTCCATCAGTGATTTAACCGCTATTTCAGCCTCAGTTTTAGCGCCTTGGGCAACCCCCATCGCGTTTGACATCAATTTGGACATATCATCCATAAGTTTGTTACGGGTCTGCATGATCGGCTCCTGCTTGGTTTGTTCCTCATATAGAATTGTCTTGGACGTTTGCCAAGCTTAACTGTAAGGATAGCCAACCAACCTGACCCAAGACGGAGCGCAAATGCTTTACCTAATCCAGTTTCCGAATATATCACCCGAAATTTTTTCGTTTGAGATTTTTAATTTTACCATTGCGCTGCGCTGGTACGCGCTTGCTTATATCGTCGGTATCTTGCTTGGTTGGCGATATATTGTTGTTTTAGTCAACCGCCCACAGCTTTGGGGCACGCCACCGATGAACCCGCGCCAAGTTGAGGACTTGATGACTTGGATGGTGATCGGAATTATCCTTGGCGGGCGGCTAGGGTTCGCTTTGTTCTATAATTTCACCTATTACTCCCAGAATCCTGTTGAAATACTGCAAGTTTGGAAAGGTGGCATGTCTTTCCATGGTGGCATGTTGGGGGTCGTGATTGCCACAATTCTGTTTAGCTGGCGTAACAAATTACCGATGCTCGGCGTTGGTGATGCCATCGCAACTGCTGCGCCGATCGGCTTGCTGCTAGGCCGCCTTGCCAATTTCATTAATGGCGAATTATGGGGCCGGCCCACCGAAGTTTACTGGGCAATGGTTTTCCCCAACCCCCGCGCGCAGGTTTGCCCGGACGATTGGCTGGCTATTTGTGCCCGCCACCCAAGCCAGCTTTATGAAGCCGCGCTTGAGGGCGCTTTGCTGCTTGCGATCATGGGCTTTTTGATCTGGCGCAAAGCCTGGTTAAAAGCCCCGGGGCGTATGATTGGTGTTTTTCTGACCGGCTATGGTGCGGCACGCTTTTTTGTGGAGTTTTACCGCGAACCGGACGCGCAGTTTGTTAACGCTGCCAACCCGCTTGGCCATGTTATCCGGCTTGGCGAATATGGCGTGACCATGGGCCAAACCTTGTCTATGCCTATGATTATAGGTGGAATTATCTTTCTTACGCTTAGCAAACGCCAGCAATGACCCCGCTTGGGCATTGCATCCAGCAAGAAATAGCCGCAACCGGGCCCATCCCGGTTGCGCGCTATATGGCGCTGTGCTTAAGCCACCCCGAATTTGGGTATTACACCACTAAAAACCCGATCGGCGCTGCGGGAGATTTCACAACCGCGCCGGAAATCAGCCAGATGTTTGGCGAAATGTTGGGTATCTGGTTGCTGAAAACATGGCAGGATCAGGGCAGCCCTGACCCGTTTGTTCTGGTTGAACTTGGCCCCGGGCGCGGGACCTTGATGTTGGATATTCTGCGGGTAACAAAGCAAGACCCTGCATTTTCAAAAGCCATGCAATTAAAGCTTGTCGAAACCAGCCCTGCACTGCGAAAATTGCAATCCAGCATGCTGAAGAATAACAGTTTTTTCCATCTAGATGCATTGTCAGATTTGCCGGATATGCCGATTTTGCTGGTCGCAAACGAATTTTTTGATGCTTTGCCTATTTGCCAATATGTTTTTAGCGATGCTGGCTGGCAAGAAAGGCTGCTTGGCAATTGTCCTGAAGGGTTCGAAATTTTGCTTTCAGACCCCATTAAGAATGCTTTGCTTGATCAACAATTTCCGAGCCTGCCAAATGGTGTTGTGGTTGAAATATCCCCACATTCCTTAGAAATTGCCACGGAAATCGGCCAAAGATTACGGCAATTTGGCGGCGCGGCGCTGATCATAGATTACGGAGATTTTAACGGCATTGGCGATACATTTCAAGCCGTTAAAGACCATTCTTCAACTGATACCTTAGCCAATCAGGGGCAGTGTGACCTGACTGCCCATGTGCAGTTTCAACCACTTGCTGACGCGGCTGAAACCGAGGTTCAGTTTACCACCCAAGGCCAGTTTTTGGAGGCTATGGGGATTGGCGAGCGGGCAAAAGTGCTGGCCAAGAATGCATCTGGCAAACAGGTCGAAACATTGATTGGCGCCTATCGCCGGCTTGTCCATGCTGATGAAATGGGAACATTATTTAAGGTAATGGCGCTGCGCAGCGCTGAAATGCCGCCAACTCCGGGGTTTAAAAATGCAGCGTGAACCTTTGATTTCAAGCAACCTTACCCCTCAGAGGCACGGGTTTTTCGGGCGGCGTGCTGAGGTTTCGAGCGGCCTGTATTCAAGCCTGAATTGCCGGATGGGTTCTGATGATCAGAAAGATTTGATTAACCAAAACCGCGATTCTGTCGCGAAGACTCTGACCATTGCACCCGCTAACCTATTGTCTTTACATCAAATTCATTCAAACACTGTGATTGTGATCACAGATGCAAAAACCTGTGACACAAGACCAAAAGCTGACGCGATGGTCTGTGCATTGCCCAATATTGGTCTTGGCATTCTAACCGCCGATTGTGCGCCAATTTTGTTTTGCGACCCTGATCAAAAAATCATCGGTGCAGCCCATGCAGGCTGGAAAGGCGCGATAGCAGGGATCGTTGGCAACACCGTTGAAGCCATGGTTAAACTGGGTGCCAAACGTAAAAATATCCGTGCGGTAATTGGCCCAACCATCAGCCAGCAAGCCTATGAAGTCGGGCAGGAATTTTTTGAGACCTTTCACGACGACAACCCGCTTAACAGCCGCTTTTTTATCAATGGCAAACCCGGGAAATACTTGTTTGATCTTCCCGAGTTTGTGATCACGGAACTGAATAACCAACGGATTCAAAGCGCAGAATGGGTGAACAAATGCACCTATATGCTTGAAAATAAATACTTTTCCTATCGTCGCGCCACCCATCAAAATCAACCAGATTATGAACGTCAGATATCTGTGATCACAAACATTATCGATTAGCGCAGATTATTCCGCCAATGCGCGTGCCTCAAGAATTGAAAACGGCACGCCGGGTTCGTCTTTTGCGCCGCGAATAACCAATGAGGTTTTGACGCTGGCAACATTATCTGCCGCGGTCAGTTCCTCGGTCAAAAAATTCTGAAAGGTCGACAGATCCGGCGCGACACATTTCAAAATGAAATCTATTTCGCCGTTCAGCATGTGGCATTCACGCACCAAGGGCCAATCCAGAACTCGGTTTTCAAACGCGGAAAGATCAGTTTCGGCCTGGCTGTGCAACCCGACCATGGCAAAAACCTGCACTTCAAAACCCAGATCGCGGGCGCAAACGTCAGCATGATAACCCTTGATCAGGCCTGCTTCTTCCAACACACGCACGCGGCGCAGGCAGGGCGGTGCTGAAATGCCAACCCGTTGTGAAAGTTCAACATTGGTCATGCGGCCATCTGCCTGTAATTCCGCCAATATTTTACGATCAATCGGATCAAGTTTACTGATGGACATTTTGAGGCTCGCCTTCTTCAATTTTGCCCTTATTAGGCAAAACCTTGCGGATACGCAATATTATTTCGCGAACTATCCAATTATCCGGCTAAAGAAAAATGTCACTGGCGGCGTGCAGAACCGGATTCTGGTCTTCAATCAGCCGCGCGCAACGCCTATGTTAAGGAAAACAATTTAAGGAAAAAACATGTCCGATTCCAAACACACCAAATTGCTGATCATTGGCTCCGGCCCTGCGGGGTATACAGCAGGCATATACGGTTCGCGCGCCATGCTTAACCCAATTTTGGTTCAGGGCATGGAACCCGGCGGGCAGTTAACCATAACGACAGAAGTTGAAAACTGGCCGTCACGTAAAGAAGTGCAAGGGCCGGATTTAATGTTAGAGATGGAGGATCATGCGCGCGCGGCAGGCACCGAAATAATCGGTGATCATATCGCCAGCGTTGATCTCTCAAACCGGCCATTCACAGCGATTGGCGAAAGTGGCACCACCTATACCGCTGATGCGGTGATTTTTGCCACCGGCGCGCAGGCGCAATGGTTAGGGCTGGATTCGGAGCAAAAATTTAAAGGGTTTGGCGTTTCGGCCTGTGCCACTTGCGATGGGTTCTTTTATCGGGGGCAGGAAATCGTTGTGGTTGGCGGCGGGAATACGGCTGTTGAAGAAGCGCTGTTTCTGACCAAATTTGCCTCCAAAGTTACGTTAATACATCGTCGTGATGAATTGCGCGCCGAAAAAATCTTGCAGAACCGCTTGTTTAATAACCCAAAAATAGAACTGCTTTGGTTTCACGAACTTGTCGAAGTGACAGGCACCGAAGACCCGTTAGGCGTCGAAGCTGTGCGGGTTAAACATGTTAAAACCGGCGAAATCACCGAAATTGCCTGCAAAGGCGTGTTTATTGCCATCGGCCATACGCCGTCGAATGAACTGGTCAAAGATGTGCTGGAAACCCATATGGGCGGCTATGTGGTGACCAAACCCGACAGCACCGCCACCACAATTCCCGGGGTTTTTGCAGCCGGTGATCTGACCGATTATATCTATCGCCAGGCTGTGACATCGGCTGGCATGGGCTGTATGGCAGCGCTTGAGGCGGAAAAATTTCTGTCTGAGAACGAATAATTGGTAAAATTTTAACCACTGGCCGGTATTTGCGCGGCCAGTGGTATTAAGCGTTTGACAAACCATTTGGCATTTGCGATGGCCCGCGTTAAATACCGTTAGTCGCATGTTTCCAGCAATTTACAGGCCAATTTCCAGATGATGCAGCAAAATCTTTCCCCGGTTCCCGAACTTTTTGTTTCTTACGATTCCGCTGAAAAGCTGAAATTTGAGGCAACCGACCTGCCGAGTTGGGACCTGACCGCGCGCCAGATCTGTGATCTCGAATTGCTGATGAATGGCGGGTTTAACCCGCTTAAAGGTTTCATGTCTGAGGGCGATTATAACAGCGTTGTCAAAGACATGCGACTGGCAGATGGCACCTTGTGGCCCATGCCGATCAATCTGGACGTTTCGGAAAAATTTGCTGAGGGTATTGCTGAGGGTCAAGATATCGCCCTGCGTGACGCCGAGGGGGTTATTCTGGCCATTCTGTCGATCACCGATAAATGGACCCCGAATAAACCGCTGGAAGCCGAAAACGTTTTTGGGGTTGATGACAGCGCCCACCCTGCCGTGAATTACCTGCATAACACCGCCGGAAATATGTATTTGGGCGGGCCAATCACCGGCATTCAGGCCCCTGTGCATTATGATTATCGCGGGCGGCGCAACACGCCCAATGAACTGCGGGCGTTTTTCCGCAAAATGGGTTGGCGCAAGGTTGTGGCCTTTCAAACCCGCAACCCTTTGCACCGCGCCCACCAAGAACTGACCTTTCGCGCCGCCAAAGAAGCGCAGGCCAATCTGCTGATCCATCCGGTGGTCGGGCTGACCAAACCCGGCGATATTGACCATTTCACCCGTGTGCGCTGTTATGAGGCGGTGCTGGACAAATACCCCAGTTCAACCACCTCGCTTAGCCTGCTGAATCTGGCAATGCGCATGGGTGGCCCGCGTGAGGCCGTGTGGCACGGGTTAATTCGCAAAAACCACGGGTGCAGCCATATTATTATTGGCCGTGATCATGCGGGGCCGGGTAAAAATTCCGCTGGTGA
Source organism: Rhodobacterales bacterium (assembly GCA_003228875.1). Taxonomy (GTDB): domain Bacteria; phylum Pseudomonadota; class Alphaproteobacteria; order Rhodobacterales; family Rhodobacteraceae; genus UBA3077. The sequence continues at coordinate 49,758 of QIGK01000141.1, read as the reverse complement.
GGATTTTTACGGGCCGTATGAGGCGCAAAACCTGTTTAAAGAACACGCCGATGAAATGGGCATCGAGATGGTTGATTTCAAGCACATGGTTTATGTGCAGGAAAAAGCCCAATATGAACCCATTGACGAGGTGGCCAAAGGCATGACTGTGCTGAATATTTCGGGCACCGAGTTGCGGCGGCGCTTGTCTGAAGGGCTGGATATACCGGAATGGTTTTCCTTTCCTAATGTGGTTGAAGAATTGCGCCGCACCCGCCCTGCGCGTTCAAAACAAGGGTTTACTGTGTTTTTTACCGGCCTTTCCGGGTCTGGAAAATCCACTATTGCCAATGCTTTGATGGTAAAATTAATGGAAATGGGCGGGCGGCCTGTAACCTTGCTGGACGGCGATGTGGTGCGTAAAAACCTGTCTTCCGAGCTGGGGTTTTCCAAGGAACATCGTGATCTTAACATCCGCCGCATTGGGTATGTGGCTAGCGAAATTACCAAAAACGGCGGCATTGCCATTTGCGCGCCCATCGCACCCTATACCACCACGCGGCGCGCGGTGCGCGAAGATATTGAGAGCTTTGGCGCTTTTGTTGAGGTGCATGTCGCCACCAGTCTTGAGGAATGCGAACGCCGTGATCGCAAGGGGCTGTATAAGCTGGCCCGCGCCGGGAAAATCAAAGAATTCACAGGTATTTCAGACCCTTATGAGGCACCGGCCAAAGCGGAGCTGGTGATCGATACCGAAAAAGTTGACGTAGATAATTGCGCTCATCAGGTTATTCTAAAGCTGGAACAACTGGGGCTGATTGCCGGGTAATCTGGAATAAATAACAAGACAAACCTAGACCCGATGCACCCAAAGGTGCGACTGCACCTCGGCCGGTACAGGCCGCCCCATCGGAGGTGCTGCGCACCGTGAGAGTATATAGTGGAGCGGGCGACGGGAATCGAACCCGTGTCATCAGCTTGGAAGGCTGAGGTCTTACCATTACACAACGCCCGCTCTGTGGTGCGCAATTCTTATTTCAACGCAGCCTGATGGTCAAGCCGAAGCCAGAGTTTCGTTAAACTAATTGCGCTCGGCTCAACCGGCTTTTTCAGTAACCCTAGCGAGGAGCGCCGCGCCTGATTCTGCCCTTTCGGAATATCGCTCAACCAGATGGTATTTGATATTTCGCGTCAGAAAAGTAACCTTCACCAGCTCCTCCATCACGTCAATCATGCGGTTGTAATTTCCCGATGGTTTCATACGGCTTGAATTGTCATATTTTTATAAAACCATGGGGGTTTAGGATTGGTTTGGAATGATTACCAAAGGCATCAAAACCATCAAAACCAAAACCGAATTTAACGATTTTTGGAGCAAAGATATTCGCGGAGTTGGCACTGCGTTGCCTTTGGTTGCAAAGGATCTGGGGTTATTGGCTGAACACAAACAATGGCGGGTGATTTCTTCGCAGGGGTTTTTGCCCGATACCGACGACGACGTTCAGGCCCCGTTGAAAAAAATTGTGCCAACATTGCGCAATATTGCAACGGCGGTTAACAGGTAACAAACGGTGGGGATTTAGCCTGTAATTTCAGGCATATAGCCTACCAGTTTTTGTGGACAGGAAGCTGTTGAGATCAACGTCTTCCTGTTTCAAAAAACCTGAATTTGGCAATTTTTGGCTGCGAACCAGTTCAATGATTGCCACCACTGAGCCAGCGGTTGTCCATGCGATGGCGGTTTGTTTGCCACCGGCCACCACAACCGGCCGATAGCTGCGAACAAACTCTTTTCGCTGTAAACGCCCGTCAATTTCGCCCTCTGAGGCCACATGGATATAGACCACGTCATCTGAAACCGGCGGTTTGGCGTTGACCAGAATTCGCCCAGCCTCTTCGCGGTTTTCGCGCATCAAAAGCTCATGGAAAAAGAAATTCATCAGCTTGGCATGACCCGGGTAACGCATTGTTTTATAGTCGATATTTGCAACTTTGCCATGATAGGTTTCACACATGGTGCCAAGGCCACCCGAGGTTGTGAATGCCTCCAGCCTCATGCCGTCAATGTATATATCCTCCAACCATTCCATGGAGGATAACCATTTTCGCTGCCCTTCCTCAATGACTTCGCAGTCATTGAGATATTCGTTCACAACACCCTCTGGCGACCAATTAAAAGCATACCCCATCAAACCCGTCGGGTGTTGCGGCAAAGCCCCGACCCGCATTCGAACCGACCGGCAAATGTCAAACTTTTCAATATGATTGGCGCCAATAATGCCAATAAACCCGGGGGCCAAACCGCATTGCGGGGCCATTAAGCCTTTAGAAGTTTTGGATAATTTAATGATGGCTTCGGTGGTTGGCACATCTTCGGTCAGGTCAAAATAATGAATTCCTGCCGCATGCGCGGCAATGGCGACCTCAACATTCAGATGAAACGGAAGGCAGGAAAGCACCGCGTCAACTTGTTGAAATTCAACATCGAGCGCGGCTTTTGTTATGGCTTTTCCGGATTTGACGGGAAAGGGCAGGTTTTCGCGATGGGGTTGTATATCATGGCCGGTAACTTCAAAGCCTGATTCGTGCAAAAGCTTGGCTGCAAGCGTGCCGACCTTGCCAAGGCCAAGAACTGCGATTTTGTTGAAACTCATGGGATACCCTTTCGGTTTTAAAAGAGTATCTGCTAATTTACATGAAATTCAACATATCAAATCTATCGGTTTTTATGTAAAAATTAAACTATCGATGGTATAAAAAGTAAAAATGATAGGGTTAAAAATGAAATTGACAGATAAGGACGAAATCCTAATTGAGGCGTTGCGCCGAGATGGCCGAAAGCCGCTTTCGGTTTTGGCGCGGCAGATGGGCGTGTCACGGGCCGCGATTCAGCAACGGTTAACCAAGCTGGAAGATAGCGGCGCGATTGAGGGATATACTGTGGTTTTATCCGACCAATATCTGGAAAATCGAGTGCGGGCGTTGATCATGCTTAAATTTCCGCCAAATATGCGCGCGCAGTTAGAATACGAATTGGAAGATATGCCAGAGGTTACCGCGCTTTATTCGATCAGCGGGGTCTTTGATATGGCCGGTGTTTTGGCGGCTGCTTCCATGGCAAAACTGGATCAGGTGATAGACATAATCGGCAATCTGGATGGGGTGGAGCAGACCATGTCTTCGATTATCCTTTCAACCAAAATCGCGCGTTAAGTTATTGTTTCACTCCGGTTTGGGCGTTGCTAATAGTGTCGCCAAAACCTCATCCGTATGCTGGCCGAGTAACGGCGCGGGGCGTGTCAAATTCAGCTCTGCATCGGAAAAAACCATCGGACTGCGGATGCCGGATGTTGGGCCGTTTTCAAACCCGATCTCCATGCCGCGATGGATGATTTGCGGATCGTCAAACACATCTTTGATTGTGTTGATCGACCCGACTGGAACGCCAGATTTTTCCAGCAATACCAACAGATTATCACGGCTTACCTGACTAGTTTTTGCCGATAATATTTCCACCAGTGCAGCGCGGTTTTTCACCCGTGCGCTGTTGGTTTTGTAACTCGCGTTAGCCGAAATCTCTGCAATTTCAAGCGCTTCACATAATTTTATAAACTGCCCGTCATTACCCGCAGCAATGATTAAATGGCCGTCCGAGGCAGGAAAAACCTGATAAGGCACAATGCTGGGATGGGCGTTTCCCATGCGCTTTGGCACCTGACCTGTGGCCAGAAACCCCTGCGCCTGATTAGCCATAATTGCCACCATACTGTCATAAAGCGCCATATCTATGTGCTGGCCTTTGCCGGTATTTGCCCGCTGGGCCAGCGCCGCCTGAATGGCGATTACCCCGTAAAGACCGGTGAAAATATCGGCAATCGCCACGCCCGGTTTTTGCGGGGGACCATCGGGTTCACCGGTTAAGTCCATCATGCCCGACATGCCTTGAATGATAAAATCATAGCCCGGGCGATGGGCATAAGAGCCGGTTTGCCCGAAACCGGTGATCGAGCAATAGACCAGTTTTGGGTTGATATTTTTCAGGCTGGCATAATCTAGCCCGTATTTTTTCAGGCCATCCAGCTTGAAATTCTCAATGAAAACATCGGATTGCTTGGCCAGTTTTTTGATGATTTCCTGCCCCTCAGGTTTGGAAAAATCAACGATTACTGATTTTTTGCCGCGATTGCAGGCATGGAAATAAGCTGCATCGCCGCTATCGCCTTTCACAAAAGGTGGCCCCCATTTGCGGGTATCATCGCCTTGCGGGCTTTCGATTTTGATGACCTCGGCACCAAGGTCTGCCAAGGTCTGGCCGATCCATGGGCCAGCCAGAATGCGGGCCATTTCCAACACTTTTAGGCCTTTTAGCGGCGCATCCATCTAGAAAAACGCCTGAAGGCCGGTTTGGGCACGGCCAAGAATAAGGGCGTGGACATCATGGGTGCCCTCATAGGTATTCACGGTTTCGAGGTTAACCATATGGCGCATCACTACAAATTCGTCGGAAATACCGTTGCCGCCATGCATGTCGCGGGCGTGACGGGCGATGTCCAGCGCTTTGCCACAATTATTGCGTTTGATCAGGGAAATCATTTCGGGGGCCATTTGGCCTGCGTCAAACAATTGCCCGACCCGCAAGGCAGCTTGCAGGCCAAGGCTGATTTCGGTTTGCATATCGGCCAGTTTTTTCTGGTATAGTTGGGTGTTGGCCAATGGGCGGCCAAATTGGTGGCGGTCTAGCCCGTATTGTAATGCGGCATGCCAGCAAGCCTCGGCTGCGCCCATGACGCCCCATGCAATGCCGTATCGCGCGCGGTTCAAGCAGCCAAACGGGCCGGATAGGCCGGATGCGTCTGGCAGCAGGGCGTCTTTGGATACCTCGACATTATTCATGACAATTTCGCCGGTGGTCGAGGCGCGCAGGGATAATTTTCCGTTAATTTTTGGGGCTGAAAGGCCTTTGGTGCCTTTTTCCAGCACAAAACCTTTGATTTTGCCACCATGCGCATCGGATTTGGCCCAGACCACAAAAATATCAGCCATCGGCGAATTGGAAATCCATGTTTTGGAGCCATTCAACACATAACCGCCATCCACCGATTTGGCGGTGGTTTTCATGCCGTTGGGGTCGGAACCGGCATCGGGTTCGGTCAGGCCGAAACAGCCGATATATTCGCCCGAGACCAGCTTTGGCAGATATTTCTGGCGTTGTTCTTCGGAGCCGTATGCAAAGATTGGATAGATCACGAGGCTGCTTTGCACCGACATCATCGAACGATACCCGCTGTCTATGCGTTCAATTTCACGCGCTACCAGCCCGTAATCAACGTAACTGGCACCAACACCGCCATATTGTTCAGGCACCGTGACACCCAGCAGGCCTTGCGCGCCCATTTCGGCAAAAATGGTTGGATCCATGGCCTCGTCGCGGTAAGCTTGGGTGACTTTTGGGGCTAATTTGTCCGCCGCATAGGCCGCTGCTGCGTCGCGGATCATGCGGTTTTCCTCACTTAGCTGGCTTTCCAAAAGAAACGGGTCTTGCCAGTTAAAGCGATTTTTATCAGCGGCCATGGGTATTCCTTTTTCAACGAGTTACGCGCGTGTCTATCAGGGTTTGGGTATATTTCAAACGATATTGTCTCATGATAATATTCCGTTTATGAATAGCTATGCGCCAGTTTATCCCCTCAACCGCTGAATTGCTTGCTTTTGACGCCGTGGCGCGGCTGGGCAGTTTTTCATTGGCGGCCAAAGAATTATCCCTAACCCAAAGCGCCGTGAGCCGTCAGGTGGCGGCATTGGAAGCCGCGCTGAGAGCAAAACTGTTTGACCGTAGCAATCGCCGTGTGACCCTTACCAAAACCGGCAGGCAATATGCCGATGAGATCAGCCAGGCCTTGCGAATTATTCGCGATGCGACCTTGCAGATCGTCACCAACCGCCAAGATCAGGTGTTGAATATCGCTGTGTTGCCAACCTTTGGCACTCGATGGCTGATGCCCCGTATTTCGGGGTTTGTGGCGCAACATCCTGATATTACGCTGAATTTCACCACTCGCATTGGCCAGTTTGATTTTACCAGCCAAGGTCTGGATATTGCGATTTACCATGGTCTGCCGGATTGGGAAGGGGTGGATTGCACCTTGATTATGGCTGAAACCATGGTGCCGGTTGCCGCTGCCGATTTTTCGGGGCGGATTGAAGACGCGCAAAAACTGACGCTGCATTCACGCCCCGATGCGTGGCAAAACTTTGGCGGCAATACCGGTGCAGGCATGACGTTTGAGCATTTTGCTACGCTGTCACAGGCTTGTATTGTCGGTATCGGCGTGGCCCTGATGCCGGAATTTCTGATCGAACCGGAACTGGCGCGGGGCGATCTGAAAGCGGTGGGCGACAGGTTTGTCAATGATGCCGCCTATTATATTGCCGAGCCGCAAAAACCCGCGCAGAATGCGGCTGCCGAAAAATTCAAAAACTGGGTGTTGGCGCAGGTATGAGCGCGCAAAATTACTGGTCGTAATCGACCATCAATTCTGCGGTGAGCGGATAGGATTGGCAGGACAGGATATAGCCTTTTTCGACCTCGTAATCTTCCAATGCGTGGTTGGCGATCATCTCGACCTCGCCTTTTAGCACCTTGCAGCGGCACGACAAGCACACCCCAGCTTTGCACGAAAAAGGGATGTCGATTTTATTGGCTAGACCAGCCTCTAACAGGGATTGGTTTTGCGCGATGGTAAAGCTGCGGGTGGCGCCGTCTAGGGTGATGGTTGTTTGCGTGCCATCCGGCAATGCGGTGTTTTGATGTTTGGCCGGTTGGGCTGCGCGGCCTTGTTGGGGGGCGGTGAACAGCTCAAATTTGATCTGGTCTTTGGTTAGTCCGTGGGTTTTCAGGCTGGCGTCAATGGCATGCATCATTGGTTCGGGACCGCAGATAAAAACCGTATCAACGCTGGTGATATTGACCCAGTGTTTGAACAGAAGGTCACATTTTTCTGCGTCGATCCGGCCTGTGAACAGGTCTATGTTCTGGCTGTCGCGTTCCAGAATATGGATCAGAGTCAGGCGGCTTAGATAGGTGTTTTTCAGGTCTTCGAGTTCCTCGCGAAACATGATCGAATTGACGTTCTGGTTGGCATAGATCAGGGTGAATTGTGAATTTGGCTCGGTGGCCAGAATGGTTTTCAGGGTGGAAATGATTGGCGTTATGCCGGAACCGCCAGCAAAAGCCAGATAGGTTTTTTGGGCATTCGCTTCCAGTTTTGTTGAAAAACTGCCCATCGGCGGCATGGCCTGCATCACATCGCCGACCGCCAGATCGGTGTTGGCCCATGTGGAAAATGTGCCTCCGTCAACCTGTTTGATGCCGACCTGCAAGATGCCCTCGGACCTGCCCGCAGAAATCGAATAAGATCGGCGCAATTCCACCCCGTTAAAATCACGGCGAAAGGTCAGGTATTGGCCCTGTTTGAATTTAAATTGGGCCGGATCGGCTGATTTCAGGGTCAGCACTACCGCATTGCGGGTGCTTTTGTGGATGTTGGTAAGGGTCAGGTCATGAAAGCTCGGCATCGGATTTCCTTAGTGGCATTTGAAATAATCAAAGGGTTCAAGGCAGGTTTTGCAGCGCCAGAGCGCCTTGCAGGGGGTTGAACCAAACTGGCTTATTTTTTCCAGATCAGCGCTTTGGCATTGCGGGCAATTTTGCGGCGCGCCGCTGGATTGCGGCGGGGCAATGCCGTATTTTTGCAGCTTTTTGCGGCCTGTATCGCTCAACCAGTCGGTTGTCCATGGCGGGGCAAGCTGTTGGTTTATCGCAATATTTTTAATGCCGTTGCGGCGCAGGGCCAATTCAATATCGGCACTGATTACCGTGGTGGCAGGGCAGCCTGAATAGGTCGGGGTTACGGCAATTTCCAGCGTATCGCCCTGCCATTCCACCTCGCGCACAATGCCCAGATCAACCACCGAGATCACCGGAATTTCAGGGTCGGGCACCGTTTCAAGCCATTGCCATATCTGGTCAAGCGACGGGTTCATTTTACCAAGTTTCCCCCGGATAGGCCCGTTGCAGCCACTGCATCTGGCACAGGATATGGCCCAGATGTTCGGTATGGCGCGCGCCGGTTTTGCCGCCTTTCTGGGCATAATTATCTTGCGGAATCGTCAGGGTTGCCTGCGCCAAAACCCGCCTTGTCAACGCATCGAAATCACCGCGCAGGCTTGCGGGGTTAGGGGCGATGCCTTGTTTAACCAACGCCAAATCAGCCGCGTCGGATTGGAACATTTCGCCCACATAAGGCCATAAATAATCCAGCGCGGCCTGCATTCTGGCATGGCTTTCATCCGTGCCATCGCCCAGCCCCACAACCGTGTCGGCTGAGCGTTCGACATGATAGGCCACCTCTTTTGCCGCTTTTTCAGCAATCGCGGCCACGCGAGGGTCGCTGCTGTTTATCAAGTGGCCAAGCTGGATGGAATGCCACGCATCAAACAGAAATTGCCGCATCAAGGTCTGGCCAAAATCACCGTTTGGCAGCTCCAGCAACAACAGATTGCGAAAATCCCAGATGTCGCGCAAAAATGCAATATCATCGGCTGAACGGCCCTTGTTTTCCATCTCTCCGGCCAAGCCCAGCCACATCTGGGTCTGGCCGATCAGGTCAAGCGCGGTGTTGGCCAGTGCTATGTCTTCTTCCAGCACGGGGGCATGGCCGCACCATTCTGACACGCGGTGGCCCAGCACCAAGGTGTTGTCACCCATCCGCAGCAGCAATTGAAACAACGGGTCCATCACATCGACCCTACATCATCGGGGATGTTGAAAAACGTTGGATGGCGATAGGTTTTGCTGTTCGAGGGATCAAATAACGGGCCTTTTTCGCCGGGGCTGGAGGCGCTGATATGGTTTGCCTCGACCACCCAGATGCTTTGACCCTCGTTGCGGCGAGTATAGACATCGCGGGCATTTTTGATCGCCATTTTAGCGTCTAGCGCGTGCAATGATCCGACATGGCGGTGGTTCATGCCGTGTTGGCCGCGAATAAATATTTCCCATAGGGGCCATTCGTTTTTCATGGTTTTTCCTTTATGGTTAGCAGGGTCAGGATCAGCGCCAATGCAGCAAAAGCCCCGGTTTGGAGCCAGTAGACCAGCGTGGATTGGCCATCCAACACCAGCGCAAGTTCTGCGGATTGGTTGATATAGGACAGGCTAAAAATCGTAATCCAAAGCGCAACAAGCGCATAGGGCAACAGCAATTTATGGCGCGATGCGGCGAAAAACATTATGGCGTATGGCACAAGGGTTGCGGCGATTATCCGGTCTTGGTAGGCGTAAAACGGCACATCAAAATAGACAAAAAGCAACGGGTATTTCAGGCCCAGAAAATGGGCGCTGGCCATGGCCAGAAAATAGGCCGAGATCAGTAATAACAAGCTGCGTAGTAGTATTGAGGGAGGGTTCATGATCTGTCCTATTCTGCTGCGATACGGGATTTTTGGGCATGGGCCATCAGGCCTTCGCGCACCCATGCGCCGTCATCCCATGCTTTGTTGCGGGCCGCCATGCGGTCGATATTACACGGGCCATTGCCGCTGATTACGGCAAAAAACTCGGCCCAGTCGGGCTGGGAATAGCTGTAATGGGTGGTTTTTGCATCCTGTTTGATGGTTTTATCCGGCAGCTCCAACCCCAGATATTCGATCTGGGGCACGGTCTGGTTTACAAATTTCTGACGGCCTTCGTCATTGGTCATGACCTTGATTTTCCATGCCATGGATTGGGCCGAATGCACGCTGTCTTTGTCGGGCGGGCCGAACATCATCAGGGCCGGATACCACATGCGGTTCAGGGCATCCTGAGCCATTTTTTTCTGGTCCGCACTGCCTGCACACATTTTCATCATGATATCAAAGCCTTGGCGGGCGTGAAAACTTTCTTCTTTGCAAATGCGCACCATCGCGCGGGAATATGGGCCATAAGAAGTGCGCTGCAACGCCACTTGGTTAACAATTGCCGCGCCATCCACCAGCCAGCCCACCGCGCCCATATCGGCCCAGTTCAGGGTAGGGTAATTGAAGATCGAGGAGTATTTCATTTTGCCTGACAAAAGATCGCGGGTCAGGTCATCGCGGCTGACGCCAAGCGTTTCAGCGGCGCAATACAGGTATAATCCGTGGCCAGCTTCGTCTTGGACTTTGGCCAGCAAAATGGCCTTGCGCTCCAGCGTGGGTGCTCGAGTAATCCAGTTGCCTTCGGGCAGTTGGCCGACAATTTCGGAATGGCCGTGCTGGCCGATCTGGCGGATCAAAGTTTGGCGATAGGCATCCGGCATCCAGTCTTTGGGTTCGATTTTTTCAAAGGCATCTATGCGATCCTGAAAGGCGAGTTCCTGTTTGGTCATCTGGTCGCGGGCTTTCACGCCTTTGCCGTCGGTTTTTACCTCTTGTGCATACATTTTCAGACCCTTTCCAGAATAAGTGCGGCACCCTGCCCGACCCCGACACACATGGTGCAAAGCGCGTAGCGCCCGTCGCCGTGGTGCAATTGATAGGCTGCTGATAAAACCATACGCGCGCCCGACATGCCCAATGGATGGCCCATGGCAATGGCTCCGCCATGGGGGTTAACATGGGCGGCATCATCGGGCAGGCCCAGCGCCCGCAGGCTGGCAAGGGCTTGGGCGGCAAAGGCTTCGTTCAGCTCAACCACATCCATATCGGATATTTTCAGCCCGGCGCGCGACAAAACTTTTTGGCTGGCGGATACGGGGCCGATGCCCATGATGCACGGCGCAACCCCTGTTGACGCCATGGCAACAATACGCGCCATCGGGGCCAGATTGTGTTTGACAGCGGCGATCTCGCTGGCCAGCAACATGGCCGCCGCACCGTCATTTATGCCCGAGGAATTGCCCGCCGTGACCGAATTTTGACTGCCGTTAATGCCGCGCAATTTGGCCAGTTTTTCTGTATTGGTATCGAGGCGCGGGTGTTCATCTGTGTCAAAAACCACCGGATCACCGCGCCGCTGTGGTATGGAAACGGGGATGATTTCATCAGCAAATACTCCGGCTTTTTGGGCAGCTGCCCAGCGAGATTGGGAGCGCGCCGCAAACGCATCTTGGTCCGCGCGGCTGATATTGTATTCATCCGCTACATTATCGGCGGTTTGGGGCATGGAATCTATGCCGTATTGCCTTTCCATTTCCGGGTTCACAAACCGCCAGCCGATAGTCGTGTCATAGACCGTGTTGCTGCGCGAAAAGGCGGTTTGGGCTTTTGGCATCACAAAAGGCGCGCGGCTCATGCTTTCAACGCCGCCAGCGATGGCCAGATCATAATCGCCTGATTTAATGCCGCGCGCCGCCATGCCCACCGCATCAAGCCCCGAGGCGCAAAGCCGGTTCAGCGTAATGCCCGGTACCTCAACCGGCAGCCCTGCCAGCAATGCCGCCATGCGGGCCACATTGCGGTTGTCTTCGCCAGCTTGATTGGCGCAGCCAAGGATCACATCATCAATGCTGGCCCAATCAACATTTGAGTTGCGTTGCATCAGGGCTGCGATTGGCAAAGCTGCCAGATCATCGGTTCGAACCAATGACAGCGCGCCGCCATATCGCCCGATGGGCGTGCGGATGGCATCACAGATATATGCGTTCATTTAAGGGTCCCCTTTGTGATTACGATAGCCAAGCGCGCTGTTGCGTGCAAGATAAATGTTACAGAAAAATCGAATTTGACGAAATTATGTAACGCTTATAAGGCTTCTAAGTCTGGTCGTTTTAGTTGTTGCAATATTTTATGAACCAATGCCCTGCATTCGGGTTCGGGCCAGTTTTCGGGCTGAAGCTCATGCGGCATTTCAGGAAAGCGAAGCACTATTTTGCGCCAGTGATGCACGATCAAAACCCGCAAGACCACGGTTTCCAGCGGGGTGAAATCTATGGTTAGATATTGCTGAGCCTCTTGTAATCGCTTGGAAAAGCCTGTGATATCAGCAGACATGGTTTTGGGAAATATCTGCTGCGACACCCAATCCGGCACGGGGGTATTACCCCCCGCAAGCACCAGAAATTCATTTTGTTTGGGCACAGGGCCAGACCCCAGCAACACCGAAGTATTCAGCGCTATATAGCCGTTTTCAAGCAGCGGCTTGGCCATGGCATTGCGCGTTGTCAGCGGGCCGGATGGCAGGATAAGCACATGCCAGTTGCCAGATTCCGGCAGAGAATTCCCATAAATCCGCGCACTGGCTGAGGCGCTTTGGCGGCGGCCAGTTTCCGATAACCCATAACGGCTGTTGCGCCCCGATTTTTCGCTGATCAGCCAGCCATCCTTGCGTAAACGGTGCAGCGCCACTCGGGTTGCTTCGGGTTTTATGCCCAGAATTTCGGTAATTTTTGCCAGTTGGGTTGCTGAAATCCGGTCATCCGTGCCTTGCGCCATATCACCAAATAAGGTCACAATCAGCGACCAGACCCGCTGGTCGTTTTGCTGCAATATATTGCGTGATTTTTCAAATGCTGTGGCTGTCATATCCCCTTTTAACCAAGCGGCGTTGAATAGGAAACCATCGTCAGCAATTCATATTCGGCCACAGGCTCACCGTGCTGGTTTTGCAGGGAAACATGCCAGCGGACCTCGCCATAATCCTCATTGCGGCGGGTTTTTTTATGCACGGTCAATTGGGCTTTTATACTGTCATCGGGTTCAACCGGTTTCAAAAACCGTAGGTTTTCGAGGCCGGTATTTGCCAGCACTGGCCCGGGGTTTGGCTCCACAAACAGGCCCGCCGCAAAGGACAGCAGCAGGTATCCATGCGCCACACGGCCGGGGAAAAACGGGTTGGCCTTGGCGGCGGTTTCATCCATATGGGCATAGAAATTATCGCCGGTGAATTGGGCAAAATACTCGATATCTTGCAGGCTGATTTTACGCGGCGCGGTGTGGATGGTTTCGCCGATTTCAAGCGTATCGAAATCGCGGGTAAAGGGATGCGCTGGCGGGGTGATTTCAGCCGCGCCTTTCACCCATGTATTGCTGATTGCCATCAGAATATCGGGGCTGCCCTGCACCGCTGTGCGTTGCATATAATGCAAGACTGCGCGGATCCCGCCGAGTTCCTCACCGCCGCCCGCGCGGCCCGGACCGCCATGCACCATATGGGGCAAAGGCGCGCCGTGAGTGGTGCTTTCGGCCATACTGTCACGATTGTTAAAATAAAGCCGCCCGTGAAAGGCCCCTGCGTTCAGGGCAAATTCGCGCGCAACCAAAGGATCACGGGTGATGATCGAGGCCACAAGACTGCCATCTGCCTTGTTGGCCAGCTCAATGGCGTGAGGGATGTCGCGGTATCCCATCAGGGTGGCAACGGGGCCGAATGCCTCGGTTTTGTGGACCAGATCGGCGGTGTCTGGGTTAGGGCAATGGAACAGCATTGGTTGAATGAATGCGCCGTTTTTATGGGATTTGAGGCTAAAGTTCGCGTCACCAAAAACACAGTCGGCCTGTTGATTGATGATGCTGGCTTTGGCCAGAACATCGCGTTTCTGGGCCATGGAAACCAGCGGCCCCATCTGGGTGTTTTTATCGCGCGGGTCGCCGATTTCTATGGCTGCCAGACTTGCGCACAGGGCGTCGCGCACCGCCGGAACCAATGCAAGTGGCGCTATGATACGGCGAATGGCTGTGCATTTCTGGCCGGTTTTTGTGGACAGCTCGGTGGTGATTTCCTTGATAAACAGGGTGAATTCGGGGGTGTCTGGCGTGGCATCGGGGCCAAGAATAGACCCGTTCAGGCTGTCTTGTTCGGCTGTAAACCGAATGGAATTTTGCAAGATATGCGGTACGGAGCGCAGTTTTCCGGCAGTTTGGGCGGAGCCGGTAAAGCTGACCACATCCTGGCTGGTCAGGCGGTCCAGCAAATCGCCGGTGCCGCCTGAGATTAGCTGCAAGGTACCCTTTGGCAACAACCCGCTTTGCAGCAGGATCCGCACACATTTTTCCGTAACATAACTGGTGGATGTGGCCGGTTTCACAATCGCCGGAACCCCTGCCAGCAGGGTTGGGGCCAGTTTTTCCAGCATGCCCCAGACCGGAAAATTGAACGCATTGATATGCACCGCCACGCCTCGTAAAGGCGTGCAGATATGCAGGCCCATAAACGTGCCGTTACGGCTTAGCTGTTCCAGATTTCCATCGACATAAACCTGCCCATCGGGCATTTCGCGCCGTCCCTTGGAGGCAAACACAAACATCGTGCCAATACCGCCATCAATGTCGATTTTATGGTCACCCATGGTGGCGCCGGTGTCAAAAGACAGATCATAAAGCGCCTGTTTATGTTGGCCCAGATGCAGGGCCAGTGCTTTGATCATTTTGGCGCGGTCATGAAATGTCATGGCACGCAGGGCCGGGCCGCCGATGTTGCGGGCATGGTCCAGCATGGCTTGATAATCCAGCGAGGCATTGCCGGCACGGGCGATTTGAACCCCTGTGATGGCACTGTCAATCACACGCGCGGTGGCATCAGGGGCAATCCAGTTTCCCGCAACAAAGCTGTTTACATCTATCACTTTAATCCCTCGAAATTAGCCAATTGCCATGAATTATTGCTTTGGTTTGCAACCTGTTGCATGGTTTTGATGGTTTTTGCCCAGCTGGTCTCGCGGGCATATTGCATCGGGCCGCCGCGCCAACGCGGAAAGCCGTATCCGGCGAGCTTTACGGTGTCTATGGCAGCGAAATCCTCGGCTATGGCTTGTTGGACAATCAACGCGCCTTCATTGGCCAGCACTGCCATTAGCTGCGCGACGATGTCTGAATTGGTGAAATTCCGGCGGGTGATGCCTTGCGCGGCAGAATAGGCGGTGATCATTTTATCCATAGCGGGGTTTGGCAATGGCTGGCGCGCACCTTTTTCATAGACATACCAGCCCTGCCCGCTGCGCTGGCCGAAAAAACCCTGTTCGCACAGCATGTCACCAAAAGGGATATAGCGTTCGGATTCCGGGCGGCTGGCGGCAAGGCGTTTGCGGTTGGCCCATGCGATTTGCAGACCGGTAAGGTCTTGCAGTTCATACGGTCCCATCGGCATGCCGAAATCGCGCATTGCGGCATCGATTTAGGCAGGCAATGCGCCATCTGCCAGCAGATAATCAGCAGCGCGGCGATAGCTGGCCAACATGCGATTGCCGATGAAGCCATCACAAATGCCTGACAGAACCGAGGTTTTTTGCAGGCGTTTGCCCAGTGCAAATCCTGTGGCCAGCACTTCGGGCGCGGTGGCGGGCATGGCCACGATTTCAAGCAGTTTCATGATATGGGCGGGGCTGAAAAAATGCAGGCCCAGACATCGGGACGGGTTTTTGATGTCTTTGAAAATCTGAGCCGGATCGAGATAGGATGTGTTGGTGGCAAGGATTGCGTTTTTGTCCATCACCTCGGCCAATTGGACAAAAACCGATTGTTTGGTGGCAAGGTCTTCAAACACCGCCTCAATGGCCAGATCGGCGGTGCTGGCGGTCGCGCAATCATCAGAGCTGTTGAATTGCGCCATCCGTTCCTTGGCTTGATCGACGGTGGTTTTGCCGCGTTCTGCTGCTGTTTCCAGAATACCCAGAACCAACGCCTGCGCTGCGCTGGCGTTGGCAGTGTCGCGTTCAACAATGCTGACTTTCAGCCCTGCATTCAGGCAGGAAATTGTGATACCCACCCCCATCACACCTCCGCCGACAATGGCGACATGGGTGATTTCGCGCGGGGTTGCGCCTTTGATTGCAGCGGGTTTGGCAACGCTGCGTTCGGCAAAAAAGGCGTGGCGCAGGCTGCGGGATTCTGGGGTATCTCGCATGGCGAGATGTTTGCTGCGCTCCATTGGTTGACCTTTTTCAAAGGGCAACGTGGCCCAGCCTATGGCCTTGAAATTATCGAGTGGGGCTTGCTGGCCTTTGCTGCGTTTTATGATGCCAGCCTTAAGGGTTTCCAGTTCTTGGGCTGGCAACGGGGCCACCTTGCGCTGGCTGATCGGGGTTGGTTGCGGGGGCAGATTATTGGCAAAATCTTGCACAAACCCGTGCAGATCATCGGTGATTGCATCCAGCCCGCCTAGTTCAAACAATGCAGCGGCGTCGATCATCTGGCCAGTGCAAGCCATGTCAATGGCGGCTTTCATACCGATCAGTCGCGGTAATCGCTGGGTGCCGCCTGCGCCGGGGATGATGCCTATATTGATCTCTGGCAGGCCAAAACGGGTGCCGGTTTTTGCGATGCGCCACGCGCAGCCCATGGCGATTTCAAAGCCTCCGCCCAATACTGTGCCATGCAGGGCGGCGATAAACGGGGTTTTGCTGTTCTCCAGTATTTGCACCACATCCGGCAGGTGCGGTTCTTGCGGTGCATGGTCAAATTCGGTCATATCACCACCCGCCGTAAAGGTGCGCCCGGCCCCGATCAACACCGCCAGTTTTGCCGATTGGGCTTGTTTGATTGCCTCGACCAAACCGGCCCGCATATCGCGCGAGGCGGCGTTGATCGGTGGGTTGTTAATGGTCAGCCACGCAATGTCGTTTTCAACGGTAACGGTAACGATCTGGGTTTGGGGCATTTTGGCCTCGGGGTGATTGGTTTTTTATTTATTGACCGAACGTTCAATTTATGCAAACTTTTTATGGAATTTTTTGAAAAGGCACCCCATGACCCCGAAACAACGCGCAGAAAAATCCGCCGCTGCCATGTGGGCTGATGATGATGCTTCGCAATGGTTGGGGCTGGTGTTGCAAAATGTTGATGCGGGCCGCGCCGAGATGTCAATGCAAGTGCAAAAGCACCATACCAACGGCCACGGCATTTGCCATGGCGGGTTTTTGTTTACGCTGGCCGATAGCGCTTTTGCTTTTGCCTGTAACAGCCGCAACCAGCGTATGGTTAGCCAACATAATCTGATCACTTATGTCAGCCCTGCCAAGGTTGATGACCAGCTTAGCGCCAGCGCGGTCGAGGTATCCATGCAGGGCCGTAACGGTATTTATGACGTGCGTGTCACCAACCAGAACAATGATTTGATCGCCGAGTTTCGCGGGTTTTGCCGCTCCATTTCCGGCCAGCATTTTTATGAGGCAACCCCATGAAAGACCTGTCCCCCAAAGCCGATGATCTGGAGGTGATTGAAACCGCCTCAACCGATGAAATTCAGGCTTTGCAGCTTAAACGTATGCAATGGTCGCTGAAACATGCCTATGAAAACGTGCCGATGTATAAACAGCGGTTTGATGCGGCCGGTGTGCATCCCGATGATTTGAAATCGCTGGGTGATCTGGCCAGATTTCCGTTTACCCATAAGGATGATCTGCGCAAAAACTATCCGTTTGGCATGTTTGCGGTGCCGCGTGAAAAGATCATGCGGCTGCATGCCTCCAGCGGCACTACCGGCAAACCCACGGTGGTGGGGTATACGGCCAATGACATTGATGTTTTTGCCGATATGGTGGCCCGCAGCCTGCGCGCAGCGGGGGTGCGGCGCGGGGATATGGTGCATAGTGCCTATGGTTACGGGCTGTTTACCGGCGGGCTGGGGGCGCATTACGGCATTGAGCGGCTGGGTGCGACCGTGGTGCCGGTTTCGGGGGGGATGACCACGCGCCAAGTGACCTTGATCGAGGATTTCAAGCCAGATGCCATCACCGTAACCCCGTCTTATATGCTGAATATTCTTGAGGAATTCCACAATCGCGGGCTGGACCCTCGGGAATGTTCGCTAAACGTGGGCATTTTCGGGGCCGAGCCGTGGACAAATGCCATGCGGCAACAGGTCGAGGAAGCCTTTGATATGCATGCGGTCGATATTTACGGATTGTCCGAGATTATGGGGCCGGGGGTGGCAAATGAATGTGTGGAAACCAAAGATGGTTTGCATATCTGGGAGGACCATTTTTACCCTGAAATCATAAACCCCGATACGGGTGATCTGGTGGCGGATGGCGAAATGGGAGAGCTGGTTTTTACTACGCTTACCAAAGAAGGCATGCCGATGATTAGGTATCGGACCCGCGATCTTACCCGCCTTTTGCCCGGCACAGCGCGGTCCATGCGGCGTATGGAAAAAATTACCGGGCGATCGGATGATATGATTATTTTACGCGGGGTGAACCTGTTTCCGACCCAGATTGAAGAACAGGTGCTGGCCACGGGGGGTATTGCGCCTCATTATTACATTGAGCGATACCGCGCCGGTCATATGGATGCCTTGCGTATCCATGTGGAGGCCTTGCCAAATGCCGCTGACACCCTTTCCAAAACCGCCGCTGCGCGGATGCTGGCCAAGCGTATCAAGGATGCTGTCGGGGTTAGCACCGAGGTCAATGTGGGCGATCCCAGCAGTGTTGCGCGTTCGCAAGGCAAGGCGGTTCGGGTGGTTGACAACCGGCCAAAAGGTTAGAAATGGCCCGTCCGATTGCCAAGGATTATGACCAGAAACGCCAGCATATTCTGAAACAGGCCGCCATGGTGTTTGCAGAACTCGGGTTTGACCGTGCCACCATGGCCCAGCTTGGCGCGGCTTGCGGGATTTCCAAGGGCAATATCTATCATTATTATGACGGTAAAGAAGCCCTGCTTTTTGATATTCTCGACAGCTATCTTTCTGGGCTGCGCAACCGGATTTGCGGGCTGGATATTGCCAGCCTGCCGCCTGAAAAACAGTTTCATGCGCTGGTGCTGGAAACCCTGCTGGCCTATGAGGGCGCGGACCATCAGCACCGCATCCAGTCCAAGGGGTTTGGCATGTTGCCAAAGGCGCAACAAGGCCAGCTAAAAAACTATCAGCGCGATATTATCGGTTGTTTCTCCACCACCCTGCGGCAGGTTGCGCCGGAAATATTTGCCAATGATAAGGCGCGGTTACACGCCACAACCATGTCGGTATTTGGTATGTTAAACTGGTATTATATGTGGAATGCCGAATCGGGCACAGCAGCCCGAACCGATTATGCCGGAACGGTTAGCGCGCTGACTTTGCACGGGCTTCGCGGGTTGATGTAAATAATCTGCCCTTGTTTTTCGCAGTATTACGGCAGGCTGACGCCGTATAGCGGCCTAAAAATGTCGGTATTGGCTAATTGGGCTTGGCGGCTCCAAGCCCTGAATAATATATGGAGAAACAAAATAACCCGCGCCGATACAGTTTTTGCACAAAACCACCAAAGGGGTGAAAGCCCTAAACATATCGTCATAATTGCCAAAGCCGCCAACTAAGCCTTTGCATCTTTATGACCTGTGGCTTACCTATGGGCCAACAAATTTTATAACAGGGAGAAATCTAATGAAAAAAATTCTAACCACGGTGGCCTTGCTGGCTGCCAGTTTTGGCGCCAGCAGCGCTTATGCCGGAGAACATTGCGGCGACATTTCCATGGGGGAATTCAACTGGGCATCCGGTGAATTACTGGCCAACTGGCCAATGTTGATAAAATCATCTTGGAGGAGGGTTACGGTTGCAATATTGAGCTAATCGTTGGCGGCACGTCGGCTATTTTTGCGTCTATGGATGCCAAAGGTACCCCTGATATTGCCGGTGAGCAATGGGTGAACGGTGTGAGGGTTTTGGTCGATGCAGCCATCGCCGATGGACGTTTGCACGCGGTTAATACCGGACCTATTACTGGTCTTGGCGAAGGCTGGTGGGTACCAGCATATACTGCCGCTGCCAACCCTGAACTTGTGACCGTGCTTGACTGGATCGAACGTCCTGATCTGTTCCCGTCACAAGAAGACCCCTCAAAAGGAGCTTTTGTTGGCTGTCCGGCTGGCTGGGGCTGTCAGAACATCAACAACAACCTGTTTGAAGCCTTTAACATGGCTGAAAAAGGCTGGGTTCTGGTTGATCCGGGTTCGGCTGCTGGTCTTGATGCCTCTATTGCCAAAGCAAATGAGCGCGGCGAAAACTGGTTGGGCTATTACTGGTCTCCAACATCAATCATTGGTAAATACGAAATGCAGCCTGTGCCTTTTGGTGTTGACTATGCCGGTGATGACAACTGGAACAATTGTATGGCAACAGACGGTTGTGCAGACCCCCAACAGACCGCTTGGATTAAGTCCGAAGTGTTCACTATTGTAACCGATGAATTCATGCAAAATGGCGGCGAAATCAACGATTACCTTGCTGCACGGATATTCCCGGGTCCTGTAATGGGTGCAATGCTGGTCTATATGGCTGATGAACAGGCTGATGGCGAAGACGCTGCTTTTGAATTCCTGATCCAATATGAGGACATCTGGACTACATGGGTTTCCGAAGAAGTAGCCGCCAAAGTTAAAGCAGCGCTTTAAGTTTGGACCAATAGCAAAAAACTGGCCCGTCGACATCTCGACGGGCCTTTGTTGTTTTAAGGGATCAGGGGGACAAAAAAAATGAGCACGGATAATACCGAAGCTGGCTTGAATTTAACCGAATTACTAACCGAATTTCCGGAAATGAGCCGCGGCGACCTGCGGGATTTCAAAAAGGGAATTGACGAAACATTCAGGGACTTCACCCGCGAATGGGGCGAAAGTATCGAAGGCTTTTTTGTGCCGCTGCTGAAAATTCTGGTCTGGTTTGAAAAGCTGGTTGTCGCGACGCCGTGGCCGCTGATGATCGTTATTCTAGCTGCCTTGGTTTACGCTGGCGCGCGGTCTTGGGGTCTGGTGGCTGGCACTGTTGCCTCCCTATTGGTGATTGGATATTTGGGCATGTGGGAGGACATGATGTTCACCCTTGCGCTGATCTCTGTTGCTACGGCGCTTTGTATTATTATCGGCATTCCACTCGGCATCCTGATGTCAAAATCGGATCGAACCCAAGCGGTAATCACGCCGGTTCTGGATTTTATGCAAACCATCCCCAGTTTTGTTTACCTGATTCCGATCCTGATGCTTTTGGGCATTGGCAAGGTGCCGGGGTTGATTGCCGTGTGCATTTACGCGATTCCGCCCGTGGTGCGCCTGACCAATCTGGGCATCCGGCTGGTGGACAAAGACGTGCTTGAGGCCGCGGATGCGTTTGGTGCATCGCCCCGCCAAAAGCTGTTTACCGTGCAATTGCCACTGGCGCTTCCCAATATATTTGCCGGTGTGAACCAGACCATTATGATGGCACTGGCCATGGTGGTTGTGGCGGCGCTGATCGGTGTTCAGGGGCTTGGTTCTGAAGTTCTGAAGGCGGTTAACAATCAATATCTGGCGCTGGGTTTGATGAATGGTTCAGCAATTGTTGCCATTGCCATTGTGTTTGATCGGGTCTCGCAAAAATTTGGCAAACGCCTGCAAAAGCACTCGGAGGTGATCCATGGCTGATAATAGCATTGAGGTTAAGAACCTTTACAAAATATTTGGCGCGCACGGCGAAAAATATATCGAAGCCGTGGAAAACGGCATGTCCAAAGATGATCTGAACGCCAAGCACGGCCATGTATTGGGGTTGAAAAACATCAATATCCACATGCCTTCAGCCAAAATTCAGGTCATAATGGGGCTGTCAGGATCAGGCAAATCTACCATGATCCGCCACATTAACCGCCTGATCGACCCAACCGCTGGCGAAGTGATTTTTCAGGGCGAAGACGTGTGCAAAATGTCCAAAGCTGATCTTCAGGAATTCCGCCGCCATAAAACCGCGATGGTGTTTCAGAAATTCGCTTTGCTGCCGCATCGCACCGTGGTTGATAACACGGTTTTCGGCTTGGAATTGCAAGGCGTTGACAAAAAGGAACGTCATGATCGCGCTATGCATTGGCTGAAACGGGTTGGGCTTGAAGGGTTTGAAAACAATTACCCCAACCAGCTTTCGGGTGGTATGCAACAACGTGTGGGCCTCGCGCGGGCGCTGACCAATGACGCGGATATTTTGCTGATGGACGAGGCGTTCTCAGCCCTTGATCCGTTGATCCGTATGGATATGCAAACCATCCTGCTGGAATTGCAAAAAGACCTGCAAAAGACCATTGTGTTCATCACCCACGATCTGGATGAGGCTCTGCGCCTTGGCGACCAAATCGCCATCTTGCGTGACGGCGCGGTTATTCAGCAAGGCACAGGGCAAGAAATTGTGTTGAACCCTGCCGATTCTTATATTGCCGACTTTATCAAAGAAGTGAACCGAGGCCGTGTGATCCGAGTGGATACCATTATGACCGGTGCCAATGGTGGGTCTTCGATCACCATTCCCTCTGGCAGCCGGTTGGAACATGCGGCCAAACTGATGGTCGAATCCGGCGAGGCCGAGGCAAATATCGTTGATGACAAAAACAGCGCAATCGGTGCAATCACGCTTAAATCGGCAATTGACGCAATGGTGACACCCGCCGCGCATTAAGGAAAAGACATGTCCACATTCGATTCTGACGCGGCTGCCAAGGTTCACGCGCATTTGCACAGCCATTTGCCCAGTGAACCGGCGTTGCGGGTCAAAGCGCTGGAAAGCCTACTTGTTGAGCGCGGCATGATCTCAACCGAAACCATTGATGCATGGGTGGAGGCCTATTCCGAGGAAATCGGCCCCAAACGCGGCGCGCAAGTGGTGGCGCGAGCTTGGTTGGATGCGGGTTTTAAGGCTCGGCTGCTTAAAAATGCGGCCGAGGCCATAAAAGAATTCGGCTTTGAAGGCAACGCCACGGGGCATCTTATTGCCGTTGAAAATACCGATCAAACCCATAACGCCGTGGTTTGCACGCTTTGTTCCTGCTATCCGTTTTCAATTCTTGGCATGTCGCCCAGTTGGTATAAATCAGCCGCTTACCGATCCCGCATCGTGCGCGAGCCGCGCAAAGTTCTGGCTGAATTCGGGGTGGAATTGCCTGATGAAATCGCTGTCAAAATCTGGGACAGCACTGCCGAACTACGCTATATCGTGATCCCGCAGCAACCCAAAGGCACCGAGAGTTGGACGGAAGATCAACTGGCAGCATTGATCACTCGCAATTCCATGATAGGCACTCAGCGCGAATTGGCGGTAAGCTGATGGATGGCATTCATGATATGGGTGGCAAACAGGGTTACGGCGCTGTGGATGTCGATGAAACCGACGAACCGTTCCACCATGATTACGAGGGCCGCATGTGGGCGATTTCGCGCAATGTCCGCGCGGATGACTGGACCATCGACTGGTGGCGACATGTGCGTGAACGCATTGATCCGGTGGATTACCTGACGCGGCCCTATTTCGATAGCTGGATGCAAACCTCTGCGGCGGCATTTGTGCTGTCGGGGGTGTTTACACTTGATGAAATAACCAGCGGCCATACGGACAAAACCGGCGCTGCGGCTGAAAAGCAATCCAAAGCCGATGCGATAGAGGCCAACCGCGTGTCTTGCCGTGATTTCTCCGAAGCCGCTGCTGCGATGCCGGTTTTCAGGGTGGGTGACCTTGTGAAAACAATGGCTTTTTCCAGCAGCCACCACAGCCGCCTGCCCCAATATGCGCGCGGTAAATCCGGCACTATCCATGCTTATCGTGGTAGCCATTTATTTGCCGATGCGGGGGCAAAAGGTGTGCATGAGGGCCAGCATATTTATACGATTGGCTTTACCGCCCGCGCATTATGGGGGCCGGAAGCCAGCCGCAATGACGTGGTTTATCTGGACCTGTGGGAGAGCTATTTTGAAAAACCTTAGCCCGTTTCTAAAAAATGATTCAGCGGTGTTTGACCAACCTTGGCATGCGCAGGTATTGGCTGTGGCTGACGGGCTGGTGCAATCGGGCTTATTTTCAGCAAACCAGTGGGCAGCGGCCCTAGGCCAACAACGCCATGAGGCTGAAACCCAGCAAAAACCTGACACCGCTGAAACGTATTACCATTGCGCGCTGGCGGCGCTCGAAACCCTGCTTTCGCAAAATTCCGGTGTTGACCGAGCCACCATTAACCAGCGCAGCGCTATTTGGGCGCGGGCTTATCTGGCCACGCCACACGGCCAGCCAGTATTGCTTGAGGCTGGGGAATAACCTGCTAAGGACGCATCGTTGCTGCCAGTTCGGTTATGACCAAATAAGCCATTTCAACATCGGTCTGGGTGGTGTCAAACTGACCCGCGGTAAAGCGGATCACCAGCTTGCCATCGACCCGTGTTTTGGTCAGATAAATACGACCATCATCATTGATTGTGTCGAGCAATTTCTGGTTTAGCATATCCGCATCAACCGTGTTTTTCGGGATATACCGAAAGCTAAACAGCGACAGAAACGGCTGGGTGACAATTTCAAACCCTGCGGTATTTGCCAGCTTTGCACAAATTTCTTCGGACCATTGCACATGGTTCCTGATCCTTTCCCGCAGGCCTTCCAGCCCGTAACTGCGCAGCACAAACCAGATTTTCAAGGCGCGAAACCGCCGACCTAGCGGCACTGACCATTCCGAATAATTGATGATCTGGTCTTGGCCATCGGTTTTCAGATATTCGGGCCGGATCGCCAATGTGCGCACCAGATCGTCGGGTTCGCGGATGAAATGCGCAGAACAATCAAATTGAATACCAAGCCATTTATGCGGGTTAAACACAATTGAATCAGCGCGGTCTATGCCGGGCCAAAATCTGCGGAATTCCGGGCAAATCATGGCTGACCCCGCCCATGCGGCGTCAATATGGGTAAACAGACCAAATTCCTGTGCAATATCACAGACCTTGTCGATGGCATCGGTGGCGCCGCTGCCGGTGCCGCCAACACAGGCAATGATACCGGCAGGTAAATATCCTGCATCCAGATCAGCCTTGATCAATTGGCGCAGCGCTTCACAATCCATGCCGCGCATGGCACCGGTGATCGGCACCCGAACCAGATTATCACCACCAATGCCCGCCACCCAGACCGCGCGATCCACCGATGTGTGGACCTCGTCCGAACAATATATCCGCAAGGTTTTCTGGCCTGCCAACCCACGCGAATTACCTTGCCATTTCAAAGCGCGTTCACGCATGGTCAGCACCGCTGCCAACGTTGCGGTTGATGCGCTGTCTTGAATAACGCCTTCAAAATGATCGGCCAGCCCCAAAGATTGGCGCAACCAGTGCATCATACGGGTTTCCAGCTCTGTGCCCGCCGGAGAGGTCTGCCAAAGCAGGCAATTGGCCGCAATGGTAGAGCTGAGAAAATCAGCCAACATGCTGGGCGGCGTGGCGTTGGCGGGAAAATAGGCAAAAAACCGAGGGTGTTGCCAATGGGTAATGCCGGGCATCACAATGCGTTCAAAATCTGCAAAAATGTTTTCCATATCGGTGCCCGATTCAGGCGGGCTGGCGGGCAACGCCTTAAACACATCACCCGGTGCCACCTGCGAACGCACCGGCAGATCACGGATATTGCCATGATAGGATTTACCCCAGTTTGATATACGCGCGCCCCATTTAGCGAATTCTTCCCAGTTCATTTATGGCTCCTGCTTGTTTGCACAGCGATGTTTTTTACGAGTTTTGAGGGTGATAACCGATCTGGCTAGCCAATGCTATGGGGGTGGGAAATGTTGGCCGGCATTACTGCGGATTTTATGCAGTCTACTGATTGCATTCAAGAAAAATCTGGAGGCGATAAAATGGGACATGCTGGAGAAATGGTCGCGCACCAAAAAGGCCCCCAATCATGCGGATTGGATGCATAAAAAGGCACTAAAAGACGTTTAGTCAAAACGCGGCCAGCATAGGCCGCGCTTATTAAACTTTGGGGCGATTATCCCGCTCAACTTTGGCTTTCAGGGCCGTGGGCAAGGGCAACAAAACGCCAGCATCGCGCAGCCGCTCAGCCCGAATACCCGAGCCGCTGGCGGTTTCGACGCTGGTGGGGCGCGACGGTGCCACGCCCAGCGTTTGCAGATAGGTTTTTGGGTCAAATCCGGCGTAATTCGCCTGTGCCATATCAGCAATATGTGCGGCCAGCATGCGCGAAACAATCGGCGCGGCGGCGCTGGTGCCATTCAGCGAAGAACCCGTATCGCTATAGCTGCCCGAAGCGCGGATATCTGGCACAAAACGGGAGTTCTCAGCCATGGCCATCACCATCGGCGCTTGGTCATTGCCAATGTTATCTGCCGCCGAATAGATCGCAGCACGAGGCTGGTCCCAACGATAGGCACCAACACTAACGCTGTCCATTTCCGGCCCGTCGCCGGGTTTTGGATTGCCGTTTTTGCGGCGTAACATTGAATTGGTGGCAAGACCCGAAATCGCGCCATTTCGTGAAATAACGCTGGTCCGGTTGGGTAGATCGTCGACAGCTCTGTCGCCGGTCCAGTCAAAAACCGAGGCCGTATAGCTGGCATTGCCGCGATAATCATCATCAAAATAGGCTTGGCGGCCATTGCTGGAAAAACCCGAAACCGGGGTATCGCGCAATATCCATGCCTGTAATTTTGCGGTGCTGCCTTGGGCCGTTACCGAGACCTGCCAAAGCCCTGCTTCAACAGCGGGCCGCCCGGCAATTATTGAACGGGTTGGCGCAAAGGCAACCACGCCGCGCCAAAATTGCGCGTCTGGCTGGCCAGCGGCCCGCATCGGTGCGTCGAGGGTTACCCGACAAACCGGCGCGCTTGGATCATCGGCCAAAATATGCGCGTCAAAGTCCGCAGGGTTTTGGGCATCAAGCCCACCAAAAGAAATGGTTTTGACCATGCCGGATGGGGTGGTGATTGTCAGTTCAGCAGACGATGCCGATTCCGGCAGCCAGATTTCCAGAAAGCTGGGGGTTGTGTCTTCGGGTTGCAAGCGAACCGGCAGATCAAGCGCGCCGGTATCTGTGGCAATTGCATGTAATTGCTGGATATTTTCATTGCCAGCCGAGACCACCCGCACCACGGGTGGCACGGCATTTGCCCCGAAAATTGCTTTCATATCCTTGCGATATTTTATCGCCAAGGCTCGCAAGGCCCGTTCCAGAAATTGCTGGCCGTTGCGCGCCCCACCCGTCAGGCCAAAGCTGATATTCAGCACTACCGGAATGGGTTTCTGGTAATGGGCCGACATGGCGCGCGCGCGGTCAAACACATAGATGGCAGCGTGGTGCAGGGCTGAAATCAGGCTCGCGCCCGAGGTGTCCATTACTGAAAATGCAGGCATTTGCACGGTGATCAGGCGGGTGTTTAGCGTGCTGGTATCATCACGGTCCGCCCCCGCTGCCAGATCGGCAATCTGGGTGCCGTGATTGCTGGCATTGGCAAAAACATGTGGCATGTAAGGCTGATTTTGCGCAGGCATAAACCCGTGCTGGCGCAGCAATTCACGCTCAGATTTGCCGCTATCCATTGCGCTGGTGATCTCGGCTCCGGTCATTTCAGACCCAAACGGCACCGTCGCGCCATTTTGCGGAGCGGGGCCGTCTTGCGCCCACGCATATTCAATGCGCGTGGCGTGGCCATCGGGGCGGAACCGCTGATTGAACACGTTTACGCCATCATCAATAATGCCGATAATTACTATTTTGTCGCTGTCCAACCCGTTATCGGCTGGCACATGCGTTACCGCCTGAACCGCGCCGTTTGGCACCGAGCTGGCCGCAATTGGCAGCAGGCTGATCATATCAAATTTAGAATTTGACGCTGCGCCACCCCCCAATACAACCGGTCTAGGCCGCTTGGCTTTGGTCAGCTTTTTGCTGCGCACAAAATAATTGAAATCCTGCGGATCCTGTTTTTGGATCAGGGCCGAGGCACGAAAATCTTCACCGCCGTTAAACTGCCATTGCGAAAACGCATCGCGCAAATGCAGGGTTTTTTGCCCCGAAATCAGCGTATCGGGGCTTGGGTCAATTTGCCAGTTTGCCATGGCCTAATTCCATTCCGCAGCGGCCTGATCCCATAGCCATGCCAGCTGTTTGCTTTTGAAACTGTTTACGGCGGGCAGATTTTGTGGGCCATTGCTGGTTACGCCTGCCATGGCGGTCAGGTCAATCGCCATCGGGTCGGCACCATTTGTCAGCTCCAATACTTCGGGTTTGAACAGCTCCGCACCAAGACCTTCACCGTTAAAATCAATATCCTCAAGGCTGGTATTGCCCAATGCGCGGTTAACCAGATATTTACCCAATTGCACACCAAGCGTGGCACCGGCGATAGAATCTACCGGAAAATGCACGCCAGCCACGGTGCGGTTTTGCGAAATTCGCCCCGCAACCCGCAACAGCATATTGGTTAGGTGCGGGGTCGGATTGCCCTGCCCGTCTTTGGAACGGTATTCCAGCAATTTGGCCAGAACCGTGGCCAGAAGATGGGTTTCAGTGGCGTGGCCGCTTGGCAATGCGCCATGACCGGGGGTGGGAATAATGGGTTGAACCTGCGCTGAATAAGCATCGGGGCGTTTACAGGAAAGCCCATGTTTGACGTGCAAAACCACCCGCGAAGCCACTGCCTGCGCCACATCCAGCAATTCATGGGTATAGCGTTTTTTGCTGGGGCTTAGGCCTGCCACTGCTGAGAAATATGGTAAATATCCGCCGGCCTGGGTCAGGATTTCACCAGCGCGGTCGCTGCGCAAATCCGCATAGGCACGAAGATGCTCAAGCTGCGCGGAAAAATCCGCGGGCAAAGGCCGGCGCAGGCCGACCATGCGGTATAATTTACAATCAACCACTGCGTCACCGGCGGTGGCGGAATCCTCGATATGTTTATGAAAAACCGAGACCTGCGGGCCAGTTTGCCCATCAGCGCTGCCTAATGCGATTCGAGACATCAGCTCACTGGTAATCACATCCACCCGCACCATCTGTGACCATTCCGCCAGATTGTCGACGTTATGCACATCAAGTGGGTCAGGCGACATATGATCCCCGATCCAAGGGCCCATTATGCCATCCCACGATGTTAAAATGCCGCTGGTGGTGGCCCCGTCATAAACCCCCGCTGCGGGGGCAACGCCAATCGCAGCTGTAGCGGCTGTCGCGGCGGTGGCTGCAGTTGCGGCAGTAGCAGCTGTGTTAGCAGAAAGTTTTACCATTTTTCGGTTCCTTTTAGGTGTTTCAATTTGACGGCAACCCTGCATCTGCGAGGGCTTGAGCCCAATCTGCGCCAATGGGCAAATGCCCCGCAGGGTGGGAGGAAAGATAGCTTTGCACTGTCAGGTTTGGTTCAAGTTGTCGAAGAGTGCCAACTGTTGCGCGGGCCTTATCACCATCCCCCGACAGCATTTGCGCAATGGCCAGAACCCGATAAGAAGAAGTATGGCGCGGGTTGGCCTTCAGCGATTTTTCCACAAGGGTTTTGGCTGTATCAAAATCACCGTCAACCAGATGCGCCAGCGAGGCCATGACATCATAAAAATACCCATGCGGATCCAGAGGTGACAGGCGCTTTGCCTTGACGGCAAATTCAACCGCAGAACTGCCTTTACCCTGAAACGAATTCAGCCGCGAATACATCAGCCATGCCAGTCCCTGATTTGGGTCAATTTCTATGGCAGATTGAAACCTAGACAGGGCAAGGCTCATGTCCTCGCTACGATCCCCTTGGATCATGCCGTCAATGGTTAACGAAGTGGCGCAATCGGGGTTAAGGTCCAGCGCCCGGGCTGTGCAATCAGCGGCAATTTGGCTGTCTTTGGGCACATCAATGCTCCAGCCTTGCGCGATGGAAAGGATATACCATTTGGCCAGCCAAGCATGCAGTTTTGAATGCCCCGGCAAGCGCGAAATCAGTTCTTCCAGGGTATCGCGCGAGCGGGCAAAACTGGCCAGTTGATGCTGGTGCATTCCGGTGATCGAGGTCATAAATAAAGCATGGGCCGCAACCTGTGGCAAGGGTGCAGAGCGGGCAATTTCAACCGAAGCCCGCAGAACTTCTTGGCCGCATTGCCGTGCGATACGCGCAACGAGTTCGCAATCACCATTCAGAATGTCTGTGACCGGTCCATGGAATTCTTCGGTCCATAATATCCGGCCAGTGCTGGTTTGAAAAAAATCGACATCCAGCCGGTATTGGCCATCCACGACCCGCACATTACCGCCAATCGCATAGTCAGCGTTCAAGCGCGATTTCAGCTTGCCAAGGTCAAGCAGTGGCCCAGCCAGTTGCCGGCTGGATAGATGGGAAATCACATCCAGAAACCGAGAGCGGGACAACGCCCGCGCCACATCCATGGCAACCAGATCACCAAAATGATTTTCCTCAGCATTGCTGCCAACAGACGCAAAAGGCAATATTGCCACGCAGGGGGACACAGCCAATCTGGTGTCGGAATCAAGCAACAGGTTTCTGGCCAGCAACGCTGAACGCCGGTCTTTCAGCCAACTGACATATTTGGGTTCATCAATTTTTAAGCCCGTCAAAAAAATGCCGTCTTTTGGTTGGCTTGTCAGGGTGATGTTTTCAAGCAACAATCGTAATTCCAGATTATTTGCTTCAATGATCGTTTCAAAACCCGCACCCAGAACTTTGCGCAAATCCGACAAAGACCGCCGCAGGCTTTGCCGGCCCAATTCCGCGCCGGAACGATCCCACAAATGTTCCTGTATCCAGCGGCGGGAATGCACGCCGTTGGTGGCCACGGCCAGCATCCCAATCAGGGCGCGGTGTTTGGCACCGGTTATGGTTATCCGGCGGCCATCGCTCCAACGGCAATCAAAATCGCCATATAGGCTAAGCTCCAGTTTTGCGTCTTTTATCATGCCTAGCCTTGCCAACCAATTACGCCTTGAGGTTGTATATTAACGAAAAATTCAGGTTTGCAAAGCGTATTCACGTTTTTCTCACGCGAACCGCCTAAATTACTGCCATAGGCTCAGATAAGCTGACAAGAACCACCAATCTTGAATTCCATCAAAGGTGCAACACCATGAAACTAGTTGAGAAAAAAAGAATACCAATTCGCGATCTCAGTGATTTTTGCGGAAACTGGCATGAATTGAAAGAAACCGTCAGTGATACGGATTTGGCAGCGCTTGGCATTCCCGATGACATGTTTCGAACCATTGTCTGGATGCGCCGCCTAACCGAAATTACCTGTATTTTCCCGCCGCCTTATCCGGCTGAACCGGCAGCGGCAGCAATTCCAGCGGAGTAGCCGCCAAATTATTTTGTTGGAATATTGGCTTGGGTGACGTTAGTTGCCCAAGCCATGTTTTTCTAGAAGCCCAGAAACCCGCGCCGCGCGCCGCGCCAAGACCTGATAATCGGCTTTTTCAGACCGCCAAAAGCCACAAATCCCCAGCTGTGCATGGTCTTGGTCCGCCAATTTTGCAATTGCACGTTCGACCGCATCGGCAATATCTGCTGCATGGCGCGCATCACCCGTAATAAAAGGCAACCCCGGTGCAGAACGGGTGTGCGTCAAGATCCTGACATGTCGGGTATCTTGGTTAAAATCGCACAAATAACGCCAAGTTACCGCATCAATCGCCGCAATATCTGCCTGACCAGACGCCACCATTGCCAAAGATGCAGCATGGCTACCCGAAGCTAGACAATCACCAAAAAATCGCTTTTCGCCGAATTGCTCAAACAACAAGTCCAAAATTGCAAACACCCCTGACTGGCTGCCAACATCATTAAATGCAAAGGTTGAATCCTGCATGTCAGCCAATGTCTGATACGGGGTCTGATACGGGCTGTTTTTCGATACAATAATAACGCTGAAATAATGGCCCGGCTGCGCCGGAATAATCCCGTAATCCGGTGTGCCAATCAATACCGCCTGCCCCGCCAAGCCGCGAATATACGGCAAGCCGCAGGTCTGGCTTAACACCATGTCAGGGTCGCGCCACAGGGCTGTTGGCGCGCGATCCTCGGTTAACAACACGGGGGCAAGAATGCCGGAAATTGCCAGTTCCGAGCGAATCAACTGCCAGAACCGGTCAGTGCTTTCGCGGATTTCAGGGAAATCATACATCTGAAATGCAGCCACACCGGTCATTTTGGCTTGGGACGATTCGATTTGTTCCAGATCGGATGCGGAACTTGGTCTTTGGCTTTGAAAAGATAACTCCGAAAAACCTCGGTATAGTTTGAAAATCGGTATCCACCGTTTTCAGCCAGAAACCGCGCCCGATCTGCCTTGAACACTTTGGGGATTTTATACCATGCAAGTCCGGGCATTGCATGATGCACCGCGTGTAAATTATTGTTGAGAAACAACAGCGACAAAAAGCCGTAATCCTCAATTATAACGGAACGCGCGGTGCTGTCATCATGGGCGCGATGTTCCAGAAAAGTACGGATTTTGAGCAATGAGACCGCAGCATAACAAGCCAAAAGATACACCCAGACCGGCATGTTATTCATGGTTGCCAGCCATAAAATTAACGGCATCAATCCAGCAAAATGCAGCAGATAAGCCAGAATAACCTGACGGTTGCCAGCCTTTATTTTACGCAAATCATCCAGATAAAACAGCCCAAAACTTATCATCGGCCCTAACAACATTCGCCCCGCCAAGCTGTTGTTTATCTTAAGCAGAAACTGGGTCATAACGCCATAGGTCACCCAGACTTCCGGATCGTGAAAATGGGTTTCTGGGTCGTCGTAAGGGTCGGTTAGATTTGGGTCAAAATGGTGTTGAATATGGGTGTCGCGAAACCGTCGAAAAGGTAAAAACATCCCAAAAGAAACAAAAACCAGCGCTTCGTTTGCAACTCGGTTGGCAAAGGGATGCCCGTGCAAAACCTCGTGTTGCAAAGATGAGTGCAGTGCCAGAGCAAGGGTTAAGATCGGCAAAGCCAGCCAAAGCGTTAAAATATCACTGTAAAATGTCACCAGAAAAACAACCGCAGAGCAGGCCACAATCAGCGCCAATGTCGGCCATTCTACTTTTTTGAAATTTTGAATAATTGTCATCTGGTTCCCTGATGTTTTCACAGAAATGTTATCAAAAGAAAAAATATTTTAAAAATCAATAAAAGTGTTGATTGATAAAGTTTTCCTTTCTAGTGTCCGGCCATGAAATCGCTGCCATCCCTAAAAGCGCTCCGCGCCTTTGAAGCATCCGCACGCACCGGAAGCTTTGCGGCTGCCTCAAACGAGCTGAAAGTTTCTGCCGCTGCGGTTGGCCAGTTGGTACGCGGGCTGGAAACGCAGATTGGCCGAGAGCTTTTTCACCGTTCCCACCGAAATATCACCCCGACCGAGGCAGGTTTAGAAGTATTGCCGCGCCTTGGCATTGCCTTTGATGAGCTTCATGCGATTTCGCGGCAAATTACCGGCAGTTCAGCCAAGGCCCGCCTGACCATATCCGCGCCTGCTTCGATTGTTTCGGGTTGGCTTTCCCATCGGATCGGGGATTTTATGTCTCGGTTTAACATTCATAATATTTCGTTACGCAGTGACAATGACCCCATAAATTTTGACCAAAACGGCATTGATATTCGCATGTCTTATGGCCGGTTCCATTACCGCACCCACGATACGTCAGAAATTGCGGTAGACACGATTTATGCAGTTTGTACCCCTGATTTTCTGGCAAAAAACAAGCCGATGGAATTGGACAAAATCCCCCTGATCCATACGGATTGGGGCCCTGCCTCCGCCAGCTTTGCTACTTGGCGCGACTGGTTCGAGGCCGCTGGAATTCCGATGGGCAATCAGGCAAATTCGGGCTTGATTGCCGACACATCAATGGCAGCAATCCGTCTCGCCACTAATGGGTTAGGGGTGTGTTTGGTGCAGGGGCTGATGTTGGAGAGCCTGCTTCGAAACAAAAGCCTTGTCATTGCCCACCCGCTGTCGCTGTCGCGCAGCCAACCTTATTGCCTGACGATCCCGCAGCGCAGCGCCAACCGCCCGGTTGTGCAACAATTCCGCGATTGGCTGCTGGATAATTGCAGAAAAGACATCTCAACCAGCAGGAATTTCCCTGTTGCCCAAGGAGCATCCCAATGAAAACCGAAACCCGAGTTGTAGTGATTGGCGGGGGCGTTATTGGCGCCTCGGTCTTGTTCCATCTGGCCCGCGCTGGCTGGACCGACGTTATGATGATTGAACGTTCTGAACTGACATCAGGGTCATCATGGCACGCGGCGGGCGGGTTTCACACCTTGAACGGTGATCCGAATATCGCCAAGCTTCAAGCCTATACCGTGTCGCTTTATGAAGAATTGGAAAAGATTTCCGGCCAAGCCTGCGGCTTACACCTGACCGGCGGCGTGATGATGGCCGACACAGAAGAACGCATGGATTTCTTGCGCCTCACCCATGCGCGTGGTCGCTGTTCGGGGGTGGATTCAGAATTGATTACCCCATCCGAGGCCAAAGCAATGTTCCCGCTGATGGACGAAACCAATTTTGTCGGGGCGCTGTGGGACCCGGTTCAGGGTCATCTTGACCCATCAGGAACCACCCATGCCTATGCCAAATCGGCGCAGAAACTTGGCGCTGAGATTGTGCTGCGCAACAAGGTTGAGGAGATCACCCAAGACGCGGATGGCACATGGAATGTTGTGACCGAACAGGGCACGGTGCGCTGCGAACATGTGGTTAACGCGGCGGGGCTTTGGGCACGCGAGGTTGGCCGTATGGTTGGTTTGGAATTGCCGATATTGGCCATGGAACATATGTATCTGTTAACCGATGATATGCCAGAGGTCATTGAATTTAATCAAGATTCCGGCCGCCAATTGATTAGCGTCATTGATTTCAAAGGTGAGATTTATACCCGCCAGGAACGCAATGGCATGCTGCTTGGCACCTATGAAAAAGCTGGCGTGCCTTGGTCTCCGGTCAACACGCCTTGGGATTTTGGCCATGAATTGCTGGAACCGGATCTGGAGCGCATTGCGCCATCATTGGAGGTCGGGTTCAAACATTTTCCTGCGTTTGAACGCGCCGGTATCAAACAGGTTATCAACGGCCCGTTTACCTTTGCGCCCGATGGCAACCCGCTGGTCGGGCCGCTGCAGGGGCTGACCAATTACTGGACTGCGTGTGGCGTGATGGCAGGGTTTTCCCAAGGCGGCGGCGTTGGCCTGACCTTGGCGAACTGGATGGTCAATAATGACCCGGGGCTAGATGTTTTTGCCATGGATGTGACCCGTTATGGCGAATGGGCAACCTTGCGTTATACCAGTGCCAAAGTGCGCGAGAACTATTCACGGCGATTCTCAATTTCCTATCCGAATGAGGAATTACCGGCGGGCCGCCCACAGCAAACCACCCCGCTTTATGACATCATGACCAAGGAAAACAACGCGGTGATGGGCAATAGCTGGGGGCTGGAAGCGCCGCTCTGGTTTGCGCCAAAAGGCAGTGAACCGATTGATATTCCATCCTTTCACCGCTCAAACAGTTTTGAACATGTGGGGGCTGAGGTGCGCGCCGTGCGCAATTCGGTTGGTGTTACAGAAATATCGAATTTTGCCAAATACGAGATCACCGGTGAAGGTGCCGAGGCATGGTTATCGGGTTTAATGACCAACACTATGCCCAAAACAGGGCGTCTGGTTTTGACCCCGATGCTGAACGAAAAAGGCAAATTGATCGGCGATTTCACCATTGCCAAGGCGGCTGAAAACCGGTTTCAGATGTGGGGATCTTCGACCGCGCAGATTTACCATATGCGCTGGTTTGAATCGCATTTGCCAGCATTCGGCGTTAAAATCCATGTTTACGGGCAGACCATGTCAGGCCTGTCCATTGCTGGGCCAAACTCGCGGAAATTGCTGCAAAAGCTGGTGGATTTTGACATTTCCAACCAGAATTTCCGCTTTATGGATTATGCTGAAACCGCCGTTGCCGGCGTGCCGTGCAAGTTGAACCGCATCACTTATTCTGGCGATCTTGGTTATGAAATCTGGACAGAGCCAACCTATTTGCGCCAGCTATATCGGGCAATCAAGGAAGCTGGCGTTGAATTTGAAATCAAGGATTTTGGCATGCGCGCCCTGCTTTCCATGCGTTTGGAAAAGAATTTTCCGACATGGTTTGCCGAACTTAGGCCGGTTTATGGCCCTTATGCGGCTGACATGGACCGTTTTGTCAAACTGTCAAAAAATGACTTTATCGGGCGCGAAGCCGCGGCACAGGAACACAGCGACGGGCCGGAGATTAAGCGTGTCACGCTGATGATTGACGTCGACACTGCTGATGTGATTTCGGATGAACCCATTTGGGCCAAAACCACCAAGCACTATGACAGTATCCCAGAGACCAGCACCTATGGCGGCACTAAATATGATGCTGACGGCAAGCCAACCCAAAGACCGGAGCCAACCGATGGCTGGCGGGTGGTTGGCTGGGTGACCTCGGGCGGCTATGGGCATTTTGTTGAAAAGTCGCTGGCGCAAGGGTATTTGCCCAATGAATTGGCCACCCAAACCGAAGCCGGATTTTTTGAGGTCGAAATTTTGGGCGTCCGCT
The DNA here is from genome assembly GCA_003228875.1 of Rhodobacterales bacterium. GTDB lineage: Bacteria > Pseudomonadota > Alphaproteobacteria > Rhodobacterales > Rhodobacteraceae > UBA3077. The sequence goes on along the minus strand of QIGK01000141.1, from coordinate 13,484 downwards.
ATCCTGCTACTTTGACAGTTGAACCACTATTCGATCCCTCCGGATCAAAAATGAGGTCGTAATGGAACAGAATCGTACCCGCCGTCGTCGTCGCACAAATTTAAAACCGACCCAGACCCGCAGCCCGAATTATAGCAACCTAAAACATCCGTTTGAGCCGCAAAAGGCGTTTTCGGATGACGAGATCAACAATATCCACAACACAGCCTTGCGGGTGTTGGAGGAGCTGGGTGTTAAGGTATTGCTGCCCGAAGCGCGGGAGCTTTTTGCCAAAGCGGGTGCAAAAGTTGTTGATGATGAGATGGTGTTCATCGGCCGCGATATTGTTATTGAGGCCCTGAAAACCGCGCCAAAAAACATCCGCCTTAGATGTGCTAACCCTTTGAAAGAGCTGGATTATCTTGAGGGTTCTATGATATTTGGCCCCGGTTCCGGCTGCCCCAATGTCACCGATATGAAACGCGGTCGCAGACCCGGCGATCTGGAATCGCATATCGAAACCATCAAGCTGTCGCAGCATTATGACGTGATCCACATGATCGGCCAATCTGCCGAGCCCCAAGACGTGCCAATCCAGTTTCGCCACTATGAAATGGTGCGCGCGCAGTTGGAATTTGCCGATAAACACATGCACTTTTTTGCCCGTGGGCGCGGGCAGGTTATGGAAGGGTTCGAGATGGTGCAGCTGGGGCTGAACCTGTCGGATGATGAATTTCAAAATGACCCGTGGATGACCACTATTATCAACACCAACTCGCCTCGGTTGCTGGATAACCCGATGGCGCAGGGCATTATTGATTATGCGCGCCATGGCCAGTTAACCGTTATTACGCCGTTTTGTCTGGCAGGGGCGATGGCCCCGATTACGGTTGCGGGGGCGTTAACCCTGCAACATGCGGAATCGCTGATGGGCATTACTTTGGCGCAAATCACCAAACCCGGCGCGCCGGTTAGCTATGGCGGGTTCAGCTCCAACGTTGATATGAAATCCGGCGCACCGGCTTTTGGCACGCCGGAACAGTTCAAAATGCAGCTGGGCGGCGGGCAATTGGCGCGGCTGATTGATATGCCTTGGCGCTCGGCTGGCGGATCGGCATCCAACGCTGCTGACATGCAGGCGGCCAATGAAAACAACACTGCCCTTTGGGGCTGTCTGATGGCAAATGCCACGTTTACCTTGCATTCAGCCGGTTGGCTGGAGGGCGGGCTTAGCTTTGGTTTTGAGAAATTTATCAACGATGTTGAGGTGCTGCAAACCATGGCAGAGCTGTGCCAGAAACCGGTGGGTAATGACGCCGAAATCGGGTTTGACGCCTTGACGGATGTGGACCCGGGCGGGCATTTTTTCGCCACGCAACACACGATGGACAGATATGAAACCGCTTTTTACCAACCGATTGTTGCTGATTTGCGGAATTTTGGGGCTTGGGAGGAAGCGGGCGCGAAAACATCAAGCGAGCGTGCCACCGGAATTTGGCAGGGGATTTTGGAAAATTTCCAGCCGCCGCCAAATAGCGGTGAAATTGTTGAGCGGCTGATGCCCTATATCGAGGCAGGCAATAAACGTGGCGGCAGCTTTCCGGTGGAATAGTAAATTTGTATTATAACACATGTGAATTTGCTATATTCATACCGTAAATTTGCTAAGTTTAGGGTGACGAAATGCAGGAAAACCTATCGGAAATACTGGATTCATTACGGGATAAGTTTGAAAATATTGACACTTGCCCGTTTCAGGGCGAGCGGGTGTTTTTTGAAAATGCCGGTGGGGCGCTGACGTTAAAATCGGTTTCGGAGGCTTCTAAACGCTATGCTGCCATCCCCGATAATCAAGGCCGCGCCAACCCTGCCTCGGCTGAATTGGTTAATATTATTGCCAAGGCACGAGCAGATTTGCGGGTGTTTTTTAACTGTGAAGATGGGCAAATAGTATTTGGCGAAAGCGGCACGGAATTGCTGTTTCGCCTGATAAGTGCTGCATGTCTTGGCAGCCAGTCGGGCAAAGTTTTGGGCAGCAGTTTTGAACATCCAGCCACGCGAAGCGCTTGTATTCGTTGGGCAAAAATCGCTGGGCATGAATATATAAACATCCCGCATAATTCCGAAACCGGATCTGTGACAGCGGATGATTATGCGAAATACCTAACCCCTGATACCCGCGTTGCCACGGTTTTGCATACTTCGCCGGTCACTGGTATGGGCGTGGATTTACACGAAATCATTAAGACAATTCGCGAAGTTGCGCCGCAATGTTTTATCATTGTTGACGGCATTCAGCATGCCGCCCATGGGCGCATTGGTATTGATAGCTATGACATCGACGGCTATGTGATTTCGCCCTATAAGGTGTTTTCTCGGCACGGATATGGTGTGGCCTGGATCTCGGAAAGGTTAACAATACTGCCCCATGATTGTCTGGTTGGTGGCCCCGAAGGTAATTGGGAACTAGGCACGCGCGATACCGGCGCATATGCAACGATGTCAAAAGTTATTGACTATTTTGAATGGCTTGGCGGGCATTTTATAGATAGCAGTGATCAACGTGAACGTATTGTTGCTGCTGGAAATGCTATACATGACCATGAAAAATCCTTAACAGAAGCCATGATTTTTGGCACCGGAAACCTGCCCGGGTTGGCGGATTACCCCGATATTACAATCCTTGGCGGCGCTGAGAATCCGGCCCGTGAGGGGTTGGTTTCGTTTTGGAAAGATGGCTTTGATTCAGCCGAATTGGTACAAGCGTTGTCGGAACATGGCATAAGGGTGCATATCCGCCGTGATGACCATTATTCGGGCACAATTTTAACGCCGCTGGGTCGAAAAGACTGTATCAGGGTTTCGATGTGCCATTACAATTCGGTTCACGAAGTCGCGCGTTTTTTGAGCGCAATCAAAGTGATAACCGGATAGGTTTGGCTTTTGGCTCTGGCAGGTCTGCTCTTCAGCGGTTAACATTTTGCCAAACCTTTGGAGCCACCATGCAAAACCCTGATTTTTCCGCTGCCCATAGCGCTGCCAAAACCCTTGATGCAAACGACCCGTTACGCGATGTTGCGGCGCAATTTATATTGCCAAAAGGCCAGATATATCTGGACGGAAATTCGCTGGGTTGTATGCCAAAAGCAGCGCTGACAGCGGTTAATGAAACCGTGCAAAATGAATGGGCGCAAGACCTGATTACCAGTTGGAACAAGGCAAAATGGTTCGATTTACCAACCGATTATGGGGATATTCTCGCGCCGCTGATCGGCGCAGATATGGGCGAGGTGGTGATTTCCGACACCACTTCGCTAAACATTTACAAAGCAATTTTTGCGGGGCTTTCCCTGCGCCCCGACCGCCATGTTATTGTTGCCGAGGCCAGCAGTTTTCCCACCGATTTATATATGGTCGAGGGGGTTTTGGCATCCCGCCCTGGGCTGGAAATGCGGCTGGAACAGGATGGAAATATCCTTGATCTGATCGACAAAGATACCGCCGTTGTGCTGCTGAACCATGTGGATTATCGCACTGGCAAAATCTGTGATATGGCTGAAATAACCCAATATGCGCAAGAAAAAGGTGCGGTTGTGATTTGGGATCTGTGCCATAGCGCTGGCAATATGTCAATTGATCTGAACAAAAATAATGTCGATCTGGCGGTGGGCTGCACCTATAAATATCTGAATGGGGGGCCGGGGTCTCCGGCGTTTAATTTTGCGGCCAAACGGCATCTGGCGGCCATAAAGCAACCGCTTTCGGGATGGTGGGGGCATGCGCAACCGTTTGAATTCAATACTGAATTTCAAGCTGACCACAGCATTCGCAAATTTCTATGCGGCACTCAGCCAATTTTAAGCTTTCGGGCGATGAAGGCCGGATTGGATATTTTTTCAACACTTTCCCTCAGTGATATTCGGGCAAAATCTATGGCGTTGACCAGCCAGTTTGTCACGCTTTTGGCTGAGTTTTGCCCCGAACTGGCATTGCTTTCACCGCGAAACGCCAACCAGCGCGGATCACAGGTTTCTTTGACGTTCCACGGTGCCTATCCGGTGGTTCAGGCATTGATCAAACGCGGGGTTATTGGCGACTTTAGAATGCCAAACGTCATGCGCTTTGGATTTTCGCCGCTTTATAACAGCCATGCAGATGTGGTTAAGGCTGTTGAAATTATGACAGATATTTTGAACACCAAAACATGGCAAGAACTACGGTTTCAAACTCGGGTTGCGGTGACATAACGTTGGTTTGGTCGTTGCCATACTGACAAAACATTCGCCACCAAAACCCTGATCATGCCGCATGGTATTTTTAGGAATTTTGGAAAGTCCTACAAGGGTCAGGTTTCCTTGGGGAAAATCCTGACCCTCGCAGATATGATGCACCCTTGGCCCAATAAGGCTACATCTCTTGTGATCAAACCATTGCCTGATCACACGCGTGAAAATGGTCCATTCCCAATCAAACGTCAATGTTTTTCTTCAAAAATATTCATAAATGTTTGAAATCATACCTATAATAGCTTTAAACTTGATATTTTACCTTGTCACTGGCTCACTTTGCGCTATTCTAAATAAAATCCGATCAATGTGAATATTTATGAACATGAGGCAAAATGGCGCAAAATTTCCGGCATGACGAGATTTTACAGATCGCGCGCGAGGTTGGTAAAGTCACGGTTGAGGGGCTGGCAGGGCATTTTAATGTCACCACCCAGACCATCCGCCGTGATCTGGCAGAGCTGTGCGCGCGCGGCCATTTAACCCGTATTCATGGCGGTGCTATTCCGCCATCAACCGTGTTGAACCCGGGGTATGAGGAACGCAGCCATCTTGCGGTGGATGAAAAAGAAGCCATGGCGCGACTATGCGCGGCACAAATCCCTGACGGGGTGTCGTTGTTTCTGAACATCGGCACCACCACAGAGGCCGTGGCGCGGGCGCTTTTGAACCATAAAAATCTGATGGTGATCACCAATAACCTGAATGTTGCCAATATTCTGGCGACCTCGCCCCATTCCGAGGTGATTGTCACGGGCGGGGTTTTGCGGCGCTCTGATGGCGGGTTAGTGGGCGATGTGGCCGCAGAGATCATCCGCCAGTTTCGGGTTGATTATGCGGTGATCGGCATTGCGTCTATTGCGGCTGACGGTATTTTGCTGGACCACGATTTTCGCGAGGTGCGGGTAACGCAAGCCATTATCCAGAACGCCCGCAAGGCATTTTTGCTAGCGGACGCAATTAAATATACCCGCCACGCGCCGGTGCGCATTGGGTCTTTGGCAGATATGGACGCATTTTTCACCGACGAACCCCCGCCAGCGGCGATTGCTGCACTATGCACAGAAAACAATGTTTCCGTTCATGTTGCCCAATAAAAAAACGGCCGGAAAAACCGGCCGCTTTCTAAGAATTGTGTTTCGTTTACATTTGGATTGCTACGTTAACCCCGAAACCCAAGGCGGTATTGTCTTCAAATGTGCCTGCCGGGCCTGTTGAATCGCCAAGCCAAATATATCTAGCACCACCCGTAATCTTGGTGTTACCGATCGTATAGGTCAAACCTGCGCCCACACTGAAAAACCCGTCTGTCGGAGCCAAGGGACTTGGGTCACCGCCCAGATTTTCCTCGTATCCGATGGTAACCGCCGCTGAAAGCGTATCGGAAAGCCTGCGCCCAACGCCTAGGTTATAGGTGATGCGATCATCGGTATAATCAACCAGCGCCCCCAACGGATAATTAGCTGGTGTGATGTCAAATTCGGACCAATCCACCCAGCGGATCGAACCAAACACAAGAGTTTTTTCGTTGATGCCGGTTTGGAATTCAAGGTTGATGGATTGCGGGGTTACAATATCGATTGTGTCAATAATCGCACCATTTTCAACTGTATCATGAATCGTTGCTACTTCGGAACGATAGGTTAATACCACCCGAAGTGCGATGTCGGGAATTTGATACGCCGCACCAGCGACAAACCCAAAGCCTGACGCAGAATCTGCAACGATATCATAATCAAGAGGACCAAAAACCACATCTGCTGTCGCAGACATAGTTTGATATGTTCCGCCGCCAAACACCACAATACGGTCAGAAACATCATAACTGCCAATTACAGTAATGGCCGAAGATGTCAGATCGGCCCCAGTGCCGTTATAGAATCCAGCGGTATAGTCAGCCAATGAACCAAAAGGCTGGTCAAAGATGATGGCAAGGCCGATTTTGTCGCTAAGGTCGGTTTTGTAACCGCCAGAAAGCCCGAAATAACTCGGCGACACGATGCCCGTATCCGTTAGCCCCGGATCAATGCCGGAAACCGACGGCACCGCATAAGACAGCGAAAACTCCGCATATGTGCCTTCTTCGAAAATAATATCAACCGACTGGCTGGTGCGTTCAATACCGCCTGCCAATGTCATGGATGTGCTGGCCAAAAGTGCGGCAGCAGTTGCCAAATAGGTCTTTTTCATCGTTTCCTCCCAGAAATCTTTGTCGCAAACATCATAGCTAAGCACATTTCCGCTGGTCAACAAATACGCTACGGAAACTTTGGTTGAAAATGTGGGAAAACGATACCAAGGGCAGCTAAAGCCGATCCCGCAGGGAAAACCATGTCATGGCCAGCACCAGAATTGGCCAGCGTAACAGCGCACCACCGGGAAAACGCGGTGGTTTCATGCTGGCCATAACATCAAACCGCTCTGCCGTGCCTTGGATGGTTTCAGCAATGATTTCCCCTGCAAGGCTGGCCATGGCAACCCCGTGGCCTGAATAGCCTGACATCGAATACACATTTGCCCCCAGCCGTTGGAAATTTGGCATCCGGTTGACGGTGATCGCCAATGTCCCGCCCCATGCGAAATCAATTTTGACATTGTTTAACTGCGGATAAATTTTCAGCATCGGGTTGCGGGCCTTAGCGGCAATGTCTTTGGGGAATTTATACCCATAGCTTTCGCCACCGCCAAATATCAAACGATGATCAGCGGATCGCTTAAAATAATTAACCACAAATTTGCTATCAGCCACCGCTACGTCATTTTTGATCAAGGCTTTGGCGGCGGCTTCACCCAACGGTTCGGTCGCGACAATAAAATTGTTGATCGGCATAACCCGCGATTCCACCGCTAGCTGGTATTTGCTGATATAGCCATTGCCAGCCCAGACCACAAAATCCGAAATGACCTGACCTTTTGCGGTTATGGTTTTGGCAATTTTGCCATCCAGATGGTCCACCACCTTTGAGGTTTCAAATATCTGCACTCCCGCTTTTTGCGCGGCCTGCGCCAGCCCCAGAACATATTTGAACGGGTTCAGATGCCCTGCCCCCATGTCTTTTGTGCCGCCGCAATAGGCATTGGTGCCCAGTTCGGCGCAGATTTGTTCTGCATCCAGCGGCTGGATCAGATCATAGGCATATTCTTTATTCAGCTTTTGTGCGTAAGCGTGGCCGTGGTATAAATTGCGCTGGCGCAGCTCGCCGTGAATGATGCCATCGCGCCAGTCGCAATCAATATTATGTTTGGTAAGGAGTCTGCGCACGCAAGCTTTGGATTGTTCCGCAATGTCCCACAACGCGCGCGCCGGGCCTTGCCCGGCCATGGCCTCCAGCGCGTCCTGCTCCAACCGCTGGCCGGTGCCGACCTGCCCGCCATTGCGCCCCGATGCGCCAAACCCGACCCGCTGGGCCTCCAGCAGCACGACATCATATCCGGCCTCGGCCAGATGCAGCGCAGTTGACAGGCCGGTATAGCCTGCGCCAATCACGCAGACATCTGCTTTGATTTCGCCTTTCAGCGGGGGGAATTCCGGCAGGGTTTCTACCACGCTGGCCCAATATGACGCGGGATATTCGCCGCGTTCATCGTTGGCAAAAAGCAGGTCCATCAGACGTTTAAAAGCAGGTGTTCGCGCTCCCACGGGCTGATGACCTGCAAAAAGCTCTCGGCTTCGTGGCGTTTCAGGGCGGTATAAACATCGCAAAATTGCGGGCCGAGCAGGACTTTTAGATCGGGGGCATCGTCAAATGCATCCAGCCCCTCAAGCAGGCTGCGCGGCAGGGCGTAATCGGCACCATACGCCTCGCCTTGCATGACTTTGCGGGGCGTTAACCCCTGTTTCATACCCAGATATCCGCAAGCCAATGTGGCGGCAATGCCCAAGTAAGGATTGCAATCCATGCCAACCACTCGGTTTTCGATGCGGCGCGATTCGGGGCCGGAAATAGGGATACGAATGCCGGTGGTGCGGTTGTCTTCGCCCCATTCAAGGTTGATCGGGGCAGCACCTGACGCCACATAGCGGCGATAAGAATTCACATAAGGCGCAAACAGGCTGATGGCGTTGGGCACATTTTTTTGCAGCCCTGCCAGATAGTTATAGAATAATTCTGTCGCCTTACCTTTGGCGTCACTAAAAATATTGTTGCCGTCGTCATCCAGAATGCTTTGATGGATATGCATGGCACTGCCGGGTTCATCTTGCATCGGTTTGGCCATGAAGGTGGCGTAACAATCGTTGCGCATCGCCGCCTCGCGGATCATGCGTTTAAAGAAAAACACCTGGTCGGCCAGTTTCACGGGGTCACCATGCACAAGGTTTATTTCGACCTGCCCCGCGCCGCCTTCTTGAATGATGGTGTCGATTTCATAACCTTGCGCCTCAGCGTAATCATAAATATCGTCGATGACTTTGCCGTAATCATCAACCGCCACCATCGAATAAGCTTGGCGCGAGGCCACTCGCCTGCCGGTTCGGCTCATCGGGGGTTCTATCGGGTGGTTGGGGTTGTGGTTGGGGCGTGTGAGGTAAAATTCCAGTTCGGGGGCCACCACTGGTGTCCAGCCCTCATCCGCATAAAGGCCCATGATTTTTTTCAGCAGGTTGCGCGGCACAATTTCGACCGGTTTGCCGTCCATATCCAGTACATCATGGATCACCTGAATGGTCACATCCCCTGCCCAAGGCGCGGCGGTGGCGGTGCTAAAATCGGGGACCAGCTGCATGTCGGCCTCGGTCCATTGGTGTTCGATGTCCATATCGACGTAATTGCCATCAATGGTTTGGAAAAAGATCGATTGGGGCATGAACACCCGCTCATTACGGGCGAATTTCTTGCTGGGCATCCGGCGATGTCACCGATGATGCATTCGACTTCCTCAACCCGCCGCCCTGCCAGCCATTCTTGCAATTCTTGGGGCATTTTGGTGGTGTATTCCGGACTGGCCATCAGAGCCTCCCTATCTCATTGCGTTTCGCACCGTTTTTCTCGGCCAATATGGCCACAAAAGCATAGGCCACCGTGGCGGCCACAAGTGCTGTGATTTCTGCGTGATCATAGGGCGGCGAGACCTCGACAACGTCCATGCCCACCAGATTCAAATCGTTTAATCCACGCATCAATTCCAGCGCCTGCCAACTGGCCAAGCCGCCCGAAACCGGGGTGCCTGTGCCCGGCGCAAATGCTGGGTCAAGCCCGTCAATATCAAAAGAAATATAGACCGGCGCATCGCCTGCGCGGGTTTTGATGATGTCCAATGCCGCATCTATACCGTTACGATGCACCCACGGTGCGGTCAGGATTTCAAAGCCGTAATCGCTGTGGTTATACGTGCGCAAGCCGATTTGGGTGGAGCGGGCCACATCAATGATACCCTCATTGGCGGCACGGGCAAACATGGTGCCATGATCAAGCGAATTTCCGTCATCCTCCCACGTGTCGCAATGGGCATCAAACTGGATCAGCGCGATGGGGCCGTATTTTTCGGCGTGCGCTTTTAGCAGCGGATAGCTGACAAAATGATCACCCCCGAAGGTCAGCATTTTGGCGCCGTTACGGATGATTTCAGCGGCGTGATCGTGGATGGCAGCAGGGATGGTTTCAGGGTGGTGCGGATCAAGCATACAATCACCGTAATCCACCATGTTCAGGTGCGCAAACGGGTCAAAACCTTGGGGAAATGCGTCAAGCTCGGTCAGTTGCACCGAAGCGGCGCGTATGGCCCGAGGCCCCAGCCGACAGCTCGAACGATAGGTGACCGCCGCATCATAAGGAATGCCGCTGATCGCCAGATCAACACCGTTTAAATCCCGCGAATAGCGGCGGCGCAGAAATGACAGCGCGCCAGCATAAGTCATTTCAGGCCAGTTTTCGGTATTTTTTTCGGCCCGAAACGCTTGATCGCCATGGCTCATTTTCTTGCCCCTTTACGCATCAGAATTGCAGCAGTGATTATGCCCAGTGATACCACCAGAATAATCAGGCTGGCCAGCGCGTTTATATCGGGGCTGACCCCGAGCCGGACCTTGGAAAAGATCACAATCGGCAAGGTCGACGAACCCGGGCCGGATACAAAACTGGCAATCACCAGATCATCGAGGCTCAGGGTAAATGCCAGCAGCCAGCCCGCAATAAGTGCTGGCGCAATCATCGGCAGGGTGATGTCGAAAAACACCCGCAAGGGGCTGGCGCCGAGGTCAAGCGCGGCTTCTTCGATTGCATTATCCATGTCTGACAGGCGCGATTGCACCACTACCGCGACAAAGGCCATGGAAAAGGTGATGTGAGCAATTAAAATCGTGGTAACCCCGCGCCCGGCGGGCCAGCCGAACAGGCGCTCCATGGTGACAAAAAGCAGCAGCAATGACAGGCCGGTGATGACCTCGGGCATCACCAGCGGAGCAGTGATCATGCCGGTCATGATGGCGCGGCCCCGAACGCGGCCAAACCGGGTTAACACCATCGAAATCATGGTGCCAAGCACCGTGGCCACGCTGGCGCTGATTGCCGCGATTTTCAGGCTAAGCCATGCGGCATTCATGATCTGCTGGTTTTGAAACAGCTCCACATACCATTTGGTTGAAAACCCGCCCCAAACCGTGACCAGCTTGCTTTCATTAAAGCTAAAAATCACCAGCGACAGGATTGGGCCGTATAGAAACACAAAGCCCAGAAAGGCGGCTATGGGCAGGAAACGCAGTCTCATATCTCAGCGCCTTTGTTCTGGGCGCTGCGCAATGCCATGATCGGGATGACCATGATTACCAGCATCACCATGGCCACGGCGGATGCCACTGGCCAGTCTCGATTACTGAAAAACTCGGTCCAGAGCTGTTTGCCAATCATCAAACTGTCGGGGCCGCCCATTAGGGTGGGGATGACAAATTCGCCAATTACCGGCACAAATACCAGCATCGACCCCGCCAAAACGCCGGGCCAAGACAGCGGCAGGGTGATGCGAAAAAACGTAGCGATTTTGCTGGCACCAAGGTCGGTTGAGGCCTCCAGAAGGCGGCCATCCAGCTTTACCAGATTGGCATAAAGCGGCAGGATCATAAACGGCAAATAAGTGTAAACAATCGCCACATACACCGCAAAATCGGTTTGCATCATGATTAGTGGTTCGTCGATAATCCCGATCCAAAGCAGGAATTCATTCAAAATTCCTTTGGTTTTCAAAATCCCGATCCACGCATAAACCCGCAGCAAAAACGAAGTCCAGAACGGCAGCACAATCAGCAACAAAAGAATCGAGCGTTTCGGTTCCGGGCTGCGGGCAATGTAATACGCCATCGGATAGCCAACCAGCAGCGCCAGAATGGTTGAGAAAAACGCGATTTTTAATGAGTTCAGGAACGCCTTTAGATACAGGCTGTCTTCCCACATATAGGCATAGTTTTCCCAGTTGATATTGAATTTTATTGCGCCGTTGACGGTTTCCCAAAGGGGAGAATATGGCGGAATGGCGATGCGCGGCTCCGCAAAAGAGATTTTCAAAATCACCAGAAACGGGATCAGGAAAAACAACAACAGCCACAGGGTCGGGACCGCAATTACAAAGCCGCGACCAAGATTTATCTGGCGCTTTTTCATCGGGTCAACACGGTGCTGGCGGCGGCATTCCAACTGACATAGACGGTTTCATCCCATGTGATCGGGTTATCGTCATGCAATGAATTGGCCGCTGAAACCTTGACCATCCGGCCCCCGTCCAGCAGCACATGAAACACCGATATATTGCCCAAATAGGCCACCTCCTGCACCACGCCTTGCATGGAATTCACGGCCTTTGCCGGATCACGCGACAGGTGAATACGTTCGGGGCGCACCGCGATATGCACGGTTTGATTGGCAGTCAGCCCCGCCATCGGTTCGGTTAAAATCGGGCCAATCGCGGATTGAACCCGCATCATATCGGGCGCGGCAATTTCTACGCTGGCATCAAACACATTCACGGAACCAATGAAATCCGCCACATATTTTGAATTCGGCGTTTCGTAGATCTGGCGTGGTTCGCCCACTTGTTCGATCTTTCCAGCATCCATCACGCCGATGCGGGTCGACAGGGTCATGGCCTCTTCTTGATCATGGGTCACGACAATAAAGGTCACGCCCAGATCTTCTTGAATTTTGATCAGCTCGAACTGGGTTTCCTCGCGCAGTTTTTTGTCAAGCGCCCCCAATGGTTCGTCCAGCAACAGCAATTTGGGCTGTTTGATCAAGGATCGCGCCAAGGCAACCCGTTGTTGTTGGCCGCCAGACAGTTGATGCGGCTTGCGTTTGGCAAACCCGTCGAGTTTTACCAGCCGCAACATATCGGCCACACGATCATTGGCCTCAGCCTTGGCCACACCCTCGCGCAGCAATCCGTAAATAACGTTTTTTTCCACCGACATATGCGGGAACAGCGCATAGGATTGAAACATCATATTGGTGGGGCGTTGGTTGGCGGCGACTGATGCCATATCTTGGCCGTCAATTTCGATTTTGCCGGATGTTGGCGTTTCAAACCCAGCCAGCATACGCAAAAGCGTGGACTTCCCACAGCCGGACCCGCCCAGCAGGCAAAACAATTCGCCTTTGAATATATCAAGCGACACATCGTTAACCGCCGCCAGATCCCCAAATTTTTTGGTGACGTTTGATATGCGCACAAAAGGTTTGACGCCATCTTGTCGCCAAGGCTTTGTTTCTGCTGCGATATCCGGTTTATTCATGTTTGCCCCTTGATGAAAAGGGGCGCCCAAAAGCGCCCCAAAATCAGATTATTGACCGGTCTTAACCTTGGTCCAAAGCCGTGTAACAGTGCGGTCGGTGCGCGCATTATAAACCTGCGCGCCCCAAAGTCCTTCGCTGGCAGCCTCGGTCGGGAAGATACCCGGATCGCCGGTGATGTCCGGATCAACCATTGGCAAAGACGCCGCGTTGGCGTTGGCGTACCAAACATAGTTGGTAATATCTGCGGTGATCTGCGCATCCATGATAAAGTTGATAAACGCATGCGCATTGGCCACATTTGGCGCATCTGCGGGAATGACCATCATGTCAAACCATTGCAGCGCGCCTTCATCGGGGATCACATAGGCGATTTCAACGCCGTTCTCGGCCTCAGCCGCGCGGGCTTGTGCCTGAAACACATCACCCGACCAGCCCACCGCAACACAGGTGTCACCATTGGCCAAGTCATTGATATATTGCGAAGAATGGAAATAACGGATAT
>QIGK01000035.1 GCA_003228875.1 Rhodobacterales bacterium | reverse complement strand
ATACACTGACCGCCAAAAACATCATCATCGCCACCGGCGCGCGGGCCCGTGAATTGCCGGGGCTAGAGGCTGACGGCGATTTGGTCTGGACCTATAAACACGCGCTTGATCCGGTGCGGATGCCGAAAAAACTGCTGGTGATCGGTTCCGGTGCAATTGGCATTGAATTTGCCAGTTTTTATAACACGCTAGGCGCGGATACGACTGTGGTTGAGGTCATGGACCGTGTGCTGCCAGTTGAAGACGCTGAAATCTCCAAATTCGCCAAGAAACAGTTTGTTAAGCAGGGCATGAAGATCATGGAAAAATCCATGGTTAAAAAACTGGATCGTGGCAAAGGCAAAGTTACGGCGCATATCGAAACCGGTGGCAAAACTATTACCGAAACCTTTGACACCGTGATTTCTGCTGTGGGCATTGTTGGCAATGTTGAGGGGCTGGGGCTGGAAGCATTGGGCATTGAAATCGACCGCACCCATATTGTGACCGATCAATATTGCGCCACCAAAATCCCCGGTATTTACGCAATTGGCGATATTGCGGGCGCGCCTTGGCTGGCCCATAAAGCCTCGCACGAGGGGGTGATGGTAGCCGAAAAAATCGCTGGCAAAAAGGTGCATGCGATAAAACCCGAAAGCATTGCCGGTTGCACCTATTGCCACCCGCAAGTCGCCAGCGTTGGCTATACCGAGGCCAAAGCCAAAGAGCTGGGTTATGACATCAAGGTCGGCCGTTTTCCGTTTATGGGCAACGGCAAAGCCATTGCACTGGGTGAGGCCGAAGGCTTGGTTAAAACCATTTTCGACGCCAAAACCGGTGAATTTCTGGGCGCGCATATGATTGGTGCTGAAGTGACCGAACTTATTCAGGGTTATGTTGTCGGGCGGCAGTTGGAAACCACTGAGGAAGACCTGATGCAAACGGTATTCCCACACCCGACCCTAAGTGAAATGATGCATGAAAGTGTGTTGGACGCTTATGGGCGGGTTATTCATATGTAGGTTGGTCGTGATCCATATAGCCGTATTGCTGAAAAAGTTGGATGTCTGAATAACACTTTCCGCGTATGGCAATGTCTATAGTGGAAATTCCTAAAGAATTTCTGACACTCGGGTCAGCGCCATTTTCAAGCAACACCTCCATAATCACAGACAGATCATCACCATTTTGGCGGAGAGACGGGGAATTAAGACACACTGCGTACCGTGTTGCCGACTCATTTATGCCCCCGACCAGTTGAGTTGCGTCGGCACCAAGAGAAATTAGTAATAATGCATCAACCTGCATTCTATATCCAGTCAACAAAGCAAGGTGCAGCGGAGAGTGTAATTGTTGATAATTGCGTTCGGTCGGAAAGGACAATGTGTTAAGGTTTGCACCACTTTCGACCAGAAATTTAATGACGTCGGTATAATCGGCCCCTCTACCGTGGCCAGCATTTACAGCCCAATGCAAAACTGTGTATCCGTTGCCGTCTTGAGCGTAAATGTTTGCTCCTAACTCGACTAAAACGCGAATTATGTCGAATTTTTCTTGCCGTTCAGAATCGTCACCGTTCATGTAATTCCCTACGGCATTTAATAGTGGTGTCCGCCCGTCATAGTAAGGCGCTTCCAAATCTGCGCCAAATTCAACAAGAATTCTTATCATCTCAGGCGATCTCGCCATAATTAATGCGCTATAACCATAGCCCATTGAACTATTTACATCCGCCCCGGCATCTATCAACGCTTGGACAATCTGAATGTTATCAGTTTTACTAACTGCCAATAGATACGCTGAACGATCGCCACGGATAATCGCGTTTGGATCAAGGCCTAATTCAAGGCAATCGGTAACCTGCACCAGTGTCGCACGATACCATGCCATTGGATTTGATATTAGTTTTTCTGGGCAGAATTGTGCAACTGAAACATTCGGCCAAATTACTAACAATATAAGGAAGGTAGGTAGCTGCAATATTCTATAAGACTTCATTATAGATACATATTCACTCACACCCCAAGTTTCAACTCAAAGCCGTAATACCTTAACCAAAATTAACCCTACGGAAAACTTATGTAAAACTTATACAAAAATTACACCCGATCCGTAGGGTGCGTGGTCCCCACGCACCGCTGCGCCATATCCGGAAAAAGCTGGACCAATCCGCCAGCCTCCGCCATAAATCCCCCATGTCCACCGACCCGAAAATCAAAAATATTCTGCTCCTGTCGGTTGAGGACCTCAACGACTGGATCGAGCCGCTTGGTGGGCATCCGCAGGCTTATACGCCCAATCTGACCCGTCTAGCGAACCGCTCAACCGTGTTTGAACATGCCTATGCGGCGGCACCCGCCTGTTCGCCCTCGCGCACTTCTACGCTGTTTGGGCAGGCACCTTGGCGCACCGGTATGTATTCCAACCAGCAAAGCTGGGCTTTGCGCTATCCACCCGGCGGGCGGCGATCAATCATCGGGCAGGCGCGGGATGCGGGGTGGGAAACCATTGGTGCCGGCAAGGTTTTCCATATGGGCCTGTCGGGGTTTGATACCGAAGACTGGTCTCAGTTTTTCCATACCGAGGTGGACACATTTTCAAAAACCAGCCGCGCGGCAAAATTAGGCTTGTTAGGCCCTCGAACCGATTTTGGGCCATTGCCCAATTCCGCGCCGCCGCAATATGATGAGCGCAATCTTGAATTCATGAAAACCCAGCTAACCCGTGGTTCCGAAAATCAATTCTGGGCATTTGGCACCTTTTCGCCACATCTGCCGTTTATGGCACGACAGGAGTTTTTCGATAAGATCAAAACCCCAGTTGAACAGCCGCCCGGATTTCATGGCAAAGCCTTTGATCCTGATGATCTGAGCGAATTTAATACCCTACCGCCTTCAGCACGCAAACTTGTGCAACGCCAGATTGGCCGAACCGTGTATAAAACCGGCGAGTATCAGGATTTTATTCACAGCTATCTGGCCTGTATTGCCTATGCGGATCACATTGTCGGGCAATTGCTGGACCAACTGGAAAGCCAAGGTTTGCTTGAAAACACATTGATTATTTTCTGGTCCGACCACGGCTTGCAATTTGGCGAAAAGCTGGCTTTTCATAAATTCACCTTGTGGGAGCGCGCTTTGCGGGTGCCTTTGATGCTCTATCATCCAGACCTTCCGGCGCGTCGGGTGTCAGAGCCGGTTTCGTTGCTGGATATCTATCCGACCCTGCAAAACCTGCTTGGCCTTACCTCGCCACACCCTTTTGACGGGCAGGATCTGATGCCATTAATCCGTGGCAAAACCGGGCGAGGCAATGCGATTTCGATGTGGGAACGGTTTACCGAAAAACCCGTCATTGAAAGCCATATGGCGGCCAGCGTGCGCACCGGACAATACCGTTTAATTCGCTATGATACCGGCCAGTTGGAGCTTTATGATCACGAAATTGATCCGTTTGAGGAAAATAACCTGATCACGGATGAGTTGGTTGCTAAAGGCTCCAATATTGAAGAAATATGTTCAAAACTGATTCTGCATTTGCCCGCCAACCCCAAACCGCCATTGCTGAAAATTAATGTCCCAAAAACCTACCGACCCGAAAACCGGGTGAGCGCGGTAAAATATTGATCCATTAAACCGTCAGCGAAAAGCCAGCCCGACACCAAAGGCAACGATTGCACAAATGCCGCCCACCAGCACCGTTTCTCCGACACATCGCAACATAGATTGGTTGGTGACTTTCCAGCGTAATAATCCCAATGCAACCAGCGCCGCAAATGTCGCAGCAACTGACAGATTAAACGTGGTTCGTGACGCCTCCATCAGGAAATAGGGCAGCAATGGCACCACGCCAAAAATGATAAAGGCGATAAAAGTCGCCAGCCCGTTCATCACAGGGCTTTCACCGGTCGGGTCGGCCATGCCAATCTCATATTGCATCATAAAATCCGCCATGAATTCCGGGTGGCGTTCGAAAATATCGGTCAGTTGCTTGGCATCTTCCTCCGACACGCCACGTTCCCCAAGAATTTCATACATTTCAGCACGTTCCATGGCTGGGTTATTCTTGATCTCATATAATTCTTTGTCGCGGGTGGCGGTATAGACATCGCGTTCCGAGCGGCCTGAAAGAAATTCACCCAAGCCCATGGCGGTTGCATCCGCCAGCAAGTTGGCAATACCAAACAACAAAACCGCGATGCCGCCTATTTGGGCGGTGCCTTCCATGCCCGCACCGGCAAAACCGGCGACAATGGCAAAGGTTGTGACAATGCCGTCATTGCCGCCAAAAACGATTTGCTTCATGAATTCCTGTAATTTTCCGATCTGATGCTCGGAACTTTTGTGAATTGCCAGCGATGTTGAAGACGTTTCTGCCATGGGAATTTCCTGTTCTGTTGGCAGTTTATCACATGTTTACATCCTTGCGTGCAATGCAATGCTGGCATGTGCTGAATTTGGCAGACAGCGATTGGCGTATGGGGTATGCAGTGGAAACCATTATTCAGAGGTCATCATGTCTCAACCCCGCGATCTGTCTGACAAATCCCAACGCCACCCCGAAAAGGCGCATAAGCCTGACACGCCGATTCTGCGCAAACCGGATTGGATCAGGGTAAAGGCCCCGAATTCCGAGGGCTATCGCAGAACCCGCAACATTCTGAAAGAAAACAATCTTGTCACCGTGTGTCAGGAGGCAGGATGCCCGAATGTGGGTGAATGCTGGTCACAGGGCCACGCCACCATGATGATCATGGGTGATATTTGCACGCGGGGCTGTTCTTTTTGTAACATCGCCACTGGGCGGCCTGATGCGTTGGATGTGTTTGAACCGGGCCGGGTGGCGGTGGCGGTTGATAAGCTTGGGTTGAAACATGTGGTGATCACTTCGGTGGATCGCGATGATCTTCAGGATGGCGGCGCTGAACATATCGCCCAGACCATCCGCGCCATTCGCAGAAAATCGCCTGATACCACCATCGAAGTCCTGACGCCGGATTTTTTGAAATGCGGGCCGGAAGCAGTTGAAACCGTAGTTGAGGCGCGCCCAGATGTGTTTAACCACAACCTTGAAACCGTGCCCAGTCTTTACCCAACAGTGCGCCCCGGCGCGCGCTATTTTCACAGCCTGCGGGTGTTGCAACGTATCAAGGAGCTGGACCCAGCCATATTTACCAAATCTGGTATCATGGTCGGTTTGGGCGAAGACAAACAATCGGTGCATCAGGTCATGGATGACATGCGCGCCGCAGATGTAGATTTCTTAACCATCGGCCAATATCTGCAACCCACCCCCAAACACCATGTGGTTGATCGGTTTGTGACACCGGAGGAATTCAAATCTTATGAATCTGCGGCTTACGGCAAAGGGTTTTTGATGGTTTCCGCGACACCGCTGACGCGCTCCAGCTATCATGCTGGGGATGATTTTGCGCGGCTTCGGGATGCCAGGCTAGCAAAATTTCCAGGAAATTAGGCGTTTCTGCTAAGGCCTTAGCGCAGAACAAACCCGCGACGTCCAACGCCTTGGTCAACGGTTAAAAATTCAGGCCAACCAAACAGATATTCATAAAAGGCCAATGTTGCGATAAAGGCCAAAATGCTCAGCACAAGAATAATGCGTTTCCTGCTAGGCGGATTGTCCGCCAGCCGTTTCATTCGCAATAACAGAAAAATATTCATTTGGTAAACCTCACAGACCCGATATAGGGCAGGTTGCGGTTGCGTTGTGCATAATCAATGCCATAGCCTACTACAAATTCATCAGGAATTTCAAATCCGGTCCAATCAGCTGTTACTTCGGCCTCTCGGCGGGTTGGTTTGTCCAGCAACGCGCAGACCTTTAGCCGCGCCGGATTGCGCGATTTCAACAGGTGCAGCACGTGGGTCATGGTGTGGCCGGTGTCGATGATGTCTTCGACCACCAGCAGGTCGCGGTTTTCAATCTCTCCGCGCAGGTCTTTCAGAATGCGCACTTCGCGAGAGGATTCGGTAGCGTTGCCATACGATGATGCTTCTAAAAAATCGACCTCAACCGGCAGGTCAAGTTCACGCACCAGATCAGCAATAAAAACAAAAGACCCACGCAACAGCCCCACCACCACCAGTTTGTCAGTCCCTTTAAAATATTCAGAAATTTCCACCGCCAAGGATTCCACCCGTGCAGCGATGGTTTTGGCCGAGATCATCTCGTCGATGACATAATTGGAGTGATCCATACACTTGTCCTTGTGATTCTTTACTACTTTATGTCATTTGATAACCAGACAACAAAGAGTTTATAACATGCCATCCCACACCGAAACCCGCGTTATGCCCCATAGTGCAGAACAAATGTTTGATCTGATCGCGGATGTGGCCAAATACCCCGAATTTCTGCCTTGGACAACGGGTGCGCGCATTCACAAAACCACCAAAACCACTGAAGGTTCGATTATAGAAGCTGATCTGATTATATCATTTAAGGTGTTTCGCGAACGCTTTACCAGCCGCGTAACGCTTCAGCCCAAAGCACGGAGCATCGACGTGGAATATCTTGACGGGCCGTTTAGTGTTTTAGAGAATAACTGGAATTTCAAACCCCACCCAGACGGCTGCGAAGTGGCATTCCATGTTGATTTTGAATTCAAATCCAAGGTCTTGCAAGCCCTTATCGGGGTTGTTTTTGACCAAGCCATGAAACAGATTGTTGGCGCGTTTGAACAACGCGCCAAACAGCTTTATGGTTAAGAAGAATGGTCATAGGCGCGCTCGCCATGGGCGGAAATATCAAGCCCGTCAAATTCCTCTTCCTCGGACACGCGGATCGGAAAAACCAGCTTTACGACCAGAACGATGACCGTGGAAACCACAATTGTATAAACCGCGACAACCCCCAAAGTGGTGATCTGCGCCATCCAAGTCGCGCCTCCAAACACCGCAATCATCAATGTGCCAAATATGCCGCCAACCCCGTGCACTGCAAATACATCCAACGTATCGTCGATTTTGAGAACGTTTTTGACCACATGGCACATTTCCTGCGTAAGAACGCCAGCGATTGCGCCAATTAGCATGGCTTCCATCGGGGTGACCGAACCCGATGCCGGGGTGATTGATGCAAGCCCCGCAATAGTGCCGGTCACCAGACCAACCATTGAGGATTTGCCGTATTTAATCCGCTCCCACAAAGCCCATGAAAGCGAAGCCGTCGCAGCAGAGATATGGGTTACAACCAAAGTCATGCCAGCGGCGCCCGAAACACTAAGTTGCGACCCCGCGTTAAAGCCAAACCAGCCGACCCAAAGCATCGCAGCACCCAGCATAACATAACCCGGATTATGCGGTGGCTTGCTTTTGTCGCGCCGAGCACCAAGAAAAAACGCCACTACTAAAGCTGCAAGGCCAGCGGTCTGGTGCACAACTATACCACCCGCAAGGTCAACAGCGCCAAGTTCAAGCGCCCAGCCGCCAGCAGCCCAGACACCCAGTGCACAACCGGCGAATAAACAATCAGCATCCAGAGGCTGGAAAACGCGAGAACAAAACCAAAGCCTACTCTTTCCACATAAGCGCCAACAATCAGGGCAGGGGTGATAATTGCAAAAGTCATTTGAAAGCCAAAAAACACGATTTCGGGAATAGTGCCGGTCATGCTGTCTGCGGTCACGCCGTTTAGGAACATTTTGCCAAATCCACCCCAATAGGCGTTAAGGTTGCCGCCGTCACCAAATGCGATGGAATAGCCAAACATCAACCACAAGATCGACATCAGGCATGCAATGGCCATCGTTTGCATCAGCACCGATAACACATTGCGCGCCCGAACAAGGCCGCCGTAAAACAGGGCAAGTCCGGGAATGGTCATGAACAATACCAAAACAGTTGACGTCATAATCCAGGCGGTATCAGCAGCATTCATGGTTATTCCCCTTTGGTTTTAGGGGTTTTTGGCGGTCAAATGACGAGATTCAACAATATTCGATGAACTTTAGGGCATAATTTAATTAATGATCAAGAAATAGGCAGAAATTATGGCCAAAGATCAAATATTATGCATTTAGCAAAAGCATCAGTGCATGCTCTACACTGGCTTGGCGCACTGCATCGCGACCCAAGGCCCCGAACTCAATTTTTTGCGATATTATTACGCTGTGCTTATTAGCCAACCCAAACCAGACCAACCCTTCCGGTTTGTTTTCCGAGGCTCCGGGCCCTGCAACGCCAGTGATTGAAATCGCAATATCAGCCTTTGAGTGGATAAGCGCACCACTGGCCATATTTTGGGCCACTTGCTGACTGACTGCACCAAACTTGTTGATTAATCTGGGATCAACGCCAAGCATTTCGGATTTTGCTGCATTGGAATATGTGACAAAACCCCGTTCAAAAACATCCGAAGAACCAGCAATATCCGTAAACGCGACTGCAAGCATGCCCCCTGTGCAGCTTTCGGCAGTTGCAATTGACCAACCCTTGGCACGACAATGCCTTAGGGCTTGTTCAGCGAGGCTCACATCAACACCCCATGGGTTATGCCGGCCGCCAGTGAAACAAGAATTGCTGCAAAAGCCCCGGCGATCACGTCATCCAGCATCACGCCAAGCGGGGTGTGTTTGCGATCAGCCCAACCAACCAGCCATGGCTTCCAGATGTCAAAAAGCCGAAACAGCAAAAACGCGGATACCCAGCCGGGATAAGGAAAAACCGCAGGATCAGCACCGGCAAACCAAAGCCCTGCCGAAAGCGGAAGCAGGGCGATCCACTGGCCGCACACCTCGTCTATGACAATTTCTGACGGGTCATGATCTTCTTTGCCACGCGTCGTGGCCTTGATGGATGCCACACCAATAAAAAAGCTAAGAACCACACCGCCCAGCAGCGCTGGAAAACCGCCAAAATAATGTAGCGCATAGCCCAGAGGCAGTGCCGCCAGTGACCCCCAAGTGCCGGGGGCTTTGGGCAATAGGCCAACATAGAAAAAGGTGGCGATCATTCTGCTCATAATTTCACCAAGGTAGCGTTTGCCATTGCCGCAATTCCTTCACCGCGACCGGTAAAGCCCAGTTTTTCCGAAGTTGTCGCCTTAACGGATATCCGATCAACCGCCAAACCGGTGATATTGGCCATTTTCAACCGCATCGCCTCGGCATGAGGCCCGATTTTGGGCGTTTCGCAAATAATTGTGCAATCAATATGTGTCAGGTTAAAATCGCGTTCCTGCACTCGTTGCATGGCTTTTTTAAGAAAAATTGCTGAATCTGCGCCCTGCCATTGGGCATCGCTGGGCGGGAACCATTGCCCGATATCGCCTTCACACAAGGCACCAAAAATCGCATCGGTGACTGCATGCATCGCAACATCAGCGTCTGAATGCCCGTTCAGCCCGCTGGTATGCGGGATCTGAACGCCGCAAAGGGTTACAAATTCTCCCTCACCAAAGGCATGCACATCAAAGCCGTTGCCAGTGCGAATATCCATATTTGTCAGCTCTTTCTCAGCACGGGTAAAATCCTCGGCGGTGGTGATTTTGAAATTCTGTTCTGATCCCGCAACTATTGCAACCTTTATGCCCATTTGCCGGACAAGCGCAACATCGTCATCTGCTGGCTGAATTACAGATAAATGCGCATTAAGAATCGTCGTAAAATCAAACCCTTGCGGGGTTTGCGCGCGCCAAAGATTATTTCGGTTTTCCGATGCCTCGACCTGCTCTGTGCCGCGCCAAAGCGCATCGACAACCGCAAGGCAAGGCACTGCTCCTTTGCTGGTTTGTAGCGCGTCCAACAGATTGTCTATTACTTGAATTGACAACAGGGGCCGCGCAGCATCATGGATCAGAACCTTATCAGGTTTGGAGTTTTCAAGCGCCTTTAACCCTGCCAAAACGCTTTCAGACCGAGTGTTCCCGCCAAAAACTACTGGCGCTAGGGTTAGATATTTTGTTGCTTGCCGATACAATGCAACATCGTCGGGATGGATCACAATTTGAACATTCGAAACAGCCGGATGGGCAAGCAAGGCTTTGGTCGCGTGCGTTAATACCGCTTCACCCGCGATTTTGCGATATTGTTTCGGGATGCCGCCACCAGCACGAAGGCCACGACCGGCTGCCACGATCAGCGCTGATACTTTTTGTTCCATGGGTCTTACTACTCCAGAAACATTTTTTGAAACAATCAGTAAATTGACCTATTGCTCAAACCGTCATTTGGCGATAATTCAGTATGTTCTGCACAAGGAATAGGCATTTGCCCATAAATTTTGATCATACGCCTGTTTTATTGGCACCCATGGCTGGCATTACTGACCTGCCTTTTCGCAATGTTGTGCTAAAATTTGGTGCGGCACTGGTGGTTTCTGAAATGATTGCCAGTCAGGAGCTGGTTCAGGATTGCAAATGCCGTCGGTCTCGGGCTGAACTTGGCTTACAGGTTGACCGCACCGCTGTTCAGATCGCCGGACGAGAAGCCTATTGGATGGCGGAATGTGCCAGATTGGTTGCAGGGCAGGGCGCGCAGATTATTGATATCAATATGGGCTGTCCGGCCAAAAAAGTCACCAACGGTTTATCGGGGTCTGCATTGATGCGCCAGCCAGACCACGCGCTGGAACTTGTTAAAGCAGTGGTTGACGCGGTTGATGTTCCGGTGACCCTAAAAATGCGGTTAGGCTGGGATGATGCCCAATTAAACGCGCCGGAAATTGCCCGACGGGCTGAAGAAGTTGGCGTCAAAATGATCACTGTTCACGGTCGCACCCGATGTCAGTTTTATAAAGGTCAGGCGAATTGGCGGGCTATTCAAAAAGTTAAGAATGCGGTCTCCATTCCGGTAATCGCTAATGGTGACATCCTTGATCATGTCTCAGCCCGAACAGCGCTGGCCCATTCCGGTGCTGATGGCGTTATGGTGGGTCGCGGTGCCCAAGGTGCGCCTTGGCAACTGGCCCAGATCAGTGACAGTTTATGTGGTGAAAATACGCAAAAAGCTTTATATGGCAATGCTTTATGCGACCTTGTGATAGAGCATTATGAGGCGATGATCTCTTTTTACGGACCAGAACTTGGCATGCGTTGCGCGCGAAAGCATCTTGGCTGGTATTTGCAGCCTTTACGCAACGGTGCTGAAATCCGGGCCTTGGTTATACGTGAACTCGACCCAGCCAAGGTTATCCGCGAATTGCGGGCGGGTTTGGTAGAAAGCACTCGGTTGGCTGCATGAATTTTGAACAAATATGGGCCGCTTTACCGTTTCCTGCTTTTGTGATTGGGCCGGATGGAAAAATCGGTGAAGCAAATACCGCTGCTGAAGTTTTCACCCAAAGTTCTGTGCGCCAGATGCGCCTTAAGTCATTAAAAACGTTTGCCGGCGAAACCAGCGCTTTGCATGATGTTGTGCGCCAAGCGCAGCAAGGCATGAATTCGGTGGTGCTGCATGATGTGGAAATCGGATGGGGTGACAGCACGCGCGGGTTTGCGAATGTGCTGTCAACACGGCTGCAAAACCCTGAAAACGAGGTGCTTTTGGTTTTACATCCGCGTGGTATCGCCAATAAAATGGACAGGTCATTGTTGCATCGTAATGCGGCGCGCTCAGTCACCGGTATGGCGGCCATGCTGGCCCATGAAATTAGAAACCCGCTGGCTGGCATATCCGGTGCAGCCCAGCTTTTGGCAATGAACCTGCCCCCAGAAGACCAAGAACTGACAGCACTTATTCTTGATGAAACCAAACGCATTGGTAAGCTGGTCAACAGGGTTGAAATGTTTGGCGATGCCCGCCCGATTAGCCAAAGTGGTATCAACATCCACGACATTTTGGACCGAAGCAAACGCGCCGCCAAGGCCGGATTTGCCAGCCATATGCAGTTTAAGGATCTTTATGACCCGTCTATCCCGCTGGTTTCTGGTGACGCGGATTTGCTTATGCAGGTTTTCCAAAATCTGATGAAAAACGCCGCCGAAGCCACGCCAACTGGTGGTGCGATCACGCTCAGAACCGCCTATCGTCCAGGCATTAAGCTTTCGATGCCCGGCAAGCGCAGCAAAAGCCTGCCAATTGTGATAAGCGTTTCCGATAATGGCAAAGGTATTCCGTCAAACCTGCTCGCAGATATATTTGACCCGTTTGTCAGCAGCAAAGCCAATGGTTCGGGGCTGGGGCTGGCGCTGGTGTCTAAAATTATTGCTGATCACGGCGGCATTGTTGAATGCAAAAGCAGCCAAACCGGTGCAACATTTCAAATTCTATTGCCGGTCTGGCAAGAAAAAGAGGCCTAGATGGACGGAACAATTATTGTTGCTGATGACGACCGAACGATACGCACTGTAATTTCCCAAGCCCTGACCCGTGCAGGGTGTCGTGTGCGCTCCACTTCAACCATTTCAACTTTGTGGAAATGGGTGGAGGAGGGCGAAGGCGATGTTATTGTAACCGATGTAAACATGCCCGATGGCGATGCTCTGGACATTCTGCCAGCCATTTTGAAAAAACGCCCCGATCTGCCGATCATTGTTATGTCGGCGCAAAATACCGTGATGACCGCGATTCGTGCAACCGAAGTTGGTGCATTTGAATATATGCCCAAACCCTTTGACTTGGCAGCGCTTTTGGCGCTGGTGAACAAGGCTGTCAAACAATCAACCAACCAAAAACGACAGGTTTCACCTGTTGGAAAAAATCCTGAAGAAAAGCTGCCGCTTGTTGGTCATTCTGCGGCCATGCAGGAAATCTATCGGATAATGGCACGTCTTATGAACACTGATCTGGGGGTGATGATTTACGGCGCTTCGGGCACAGGCAAAGGAATTGTAGCCCGTGCGTTGCATAATTTTGGCCACCGGAAAGATGCGCCATTTATGGCCATCAATATGGCTGCCTTGCCAGCCGATGCTGTTGAAACAGAACTTTTTGGACTGGCCAATGACACAAATGGCAAATTCGATGCCGCGGATGGCGGAACTCTGTTTTTGGATGAAATAGGCGACATGCCGCTAGAGGCTCAAACCCGGCTTTTGCGAATATTGCAAGAAAGCGAATTTGGTCGCGCTGATCAAACCGGAAACGATGTTCGTATCATTGCAGCGACCCACCAGGATTTGCGGGCATTGGTGAATGAAGGGAAATTCAGAGAAGACCTGTATTACCGCCTTAACGTTGTGCCAATCAATTTGCCAAGCCTGTCAGAACGGCTTGAGGACATTCCCGACCTTGCAAGGCATTTTCTTCGGGTTGCAGCCGAAGAGGGCCTGCCGCAAAAATCGATCTCGCCCGAAGCGCTGGAAGTGTTGCGCCGTCAGAACTGGGCTGGAAATGTGCGCGAGCTGAAAAACGTGATGGGGCGACTTGCCATTCTAAGCCCCGAAGAAAATATCAGCGCGGCTATTGTTAAGCAGGAGCTATATTCAAAATCTAATGCGGTAATCGAAAACATTTCAAGACCGCAAAAGCTGTCGCATTCGATTGAAACCCATCTGAAACACTATTTTTCGCTACATGGAGACAACTTGCCCGCACCCGGATTGTATAATCGGATCATACAGGAAGTAGAGCTGCCGTTGATCGCATTGGCGTTGCAAGCCACCCGTGGCAATCAAGTAAAAACCGCTGAACTTTTGGGGATTAACCGCAATACCTTGCGTAAAAAAATTAAAGAACTGGATATTCAGGTGTCGCGCGGCAAAAAAATGATGTAAACTTGCAACAGATTAAGCAAAAACAACACAGATACTGTATCCAAATTGCAACAAAGCATCCTAATTTCGGCCAGTAAAAAGTTTGAATTGTGGCGCAAAAAACAGATAGTCCGCAACTATCTGGTGGTTATGCTTGTGGTGCTTGGGCCGGTTTTAGCATTGGCTACTGTGCTTTTGTTTGGATTTTTTGAAGGCTCCTCAAAACCCCAATTGCTGCGTTTTGTTGTGCTGGCGGACATTGTCTATATATTGCTGATCGCAACATTGATCGCCCGACGTATCCTGCGCATGATTGCGGCGCGACGTAACCGTTCTGCTGGGTCGCAACTGCATCTTAGGCTAACCGGAGTATTTAGTTTTATCGCGTTGGTGCCAACGGTTTTGGTCGCTATTTTTGCCACTATTACGCTGCAATTTGGATTAGAAGGCTGGTTTTCAACTCGTGTTCAGCAGGTGGTCTCGAACTCTCTTTTGGCAGCGGAAGCTTATGAAAGTGAGCATCGCATCACCCTGACAACAGATGCCCAGACCCTCGCCAATTTTATCGAAAGGCAGCGGATCAGATACCGGATTGTTGGTGCTGGGGAAATGCGTGATGCGCTATCGCGAGGGCAGGGCATTATGCAGCGCTCATTAGCTGAGGCCTATGTCATCAATGGCAGTTCCAAAATCATCGCACGCGGCGAACGCAGTTACCTGTTTGATTATGAGCCGCCCAGCATAGAACAGATAAATCGGGCATTAGCAGGGGAAATCGTGGTCATCGAAGATTGGCCAAACAGCGAATTTCGCGCGTTGATTGCATTGAATAACTATCTTGATCGGTTGCTTTTTGTGACCCGAGATGTGGATGGCAATATTCTTAATCTTCTTGATGAAACGCAAGAAACCGTGACACTTTATCAACAACTGGAATCTGACCGCGGCAAGCTTTTGTTTGAATTTGCACTTATCTATCTGGGCTTTGCTATTGTGGTAATTTTAGCGGCGATCTGGCTGGGCCTGTGGTTTGCCGATAAACTTTCACGCCCGATGGGGCGGCTGGCAAGTGCTGCGCAACGGGTCAGTGACGGTGATTTGGATGTGAAAGTGCGCGAAGAAGAAGGCGACGATGAAATTGCCTTGCTCGGGCGGGTTTTTAACCGGATGATTACACAGGTCAAAGGCCAACGCGACGCACTGATTGCCAATAACGCTGAAACCGAGTTGCGACGACGGCTGTTTGATTCAGTGCTGTCAGGGGTTACGGCTGGCGTTATTGGGTTGGATAAGTCTGGCAAAATTGACATAGCAAATGCCGCCGCCATGGAACTTTTGGCGCAAATGTCACAAACTATGATCGGTTTTCGCTTGCAAGATGCAATTCCCGAATTCGCACCACTTTTTGACAAGCTGAAGCGCCGTTCTGATAAAGTCACGCGCGCCGAAATTCAGCTTTCGCGTGCTGGAAAAGAAGAAAAACTGCTGGTGCGCATTGCCACCCGCCAAAGCGATGGTGGCGAAGTTGAAGGCTATGTTGTCACTTTTGATGATGTAACCGATCTGGTCTCCGCCCAGAGAATGGCCGCATGGAGCGATGTTGCGCGGCGCATTGCCCATGAAATCAAAAACCCTCTGACGCCGATCCAGCTTTCGGCAGAGCGGGTGAAACGCAAATTTGGCCCGATGATTGACGATTCCGAGCGCGAGTCGCTTGAGCAGCTTTCCAATGTTATTATCCGCCAAACCAACGACTTACGGCACATTGTTGATGAGTTTTCGAAATTTGCCAGAATGCCTGCACCACAACGTAAAAACATCGACATTATTGATTTAATCAAAGGTGCGGTGCTTTTACAAAAAACCGGCAGGCCAGATATTGCGTTTGAGCTAGACCTACCAAACACCCGTATTTTGGCTTTTGTTGATGGCACGATGATGAATCAGGCACTGACCAATCTGGTTAAAAACGCGATCGAGGCAATAGACGCACGGGCCATTGAAACCGGTGAAACCCAGCAGGGCAGGGTCAAGATAGTCGCCGAACCCGATGGGGATGAAATCACCATTCGCATTCAGGATAACGGCATTGGCCTGCCAAGCGATCGGGCGCGGTTGTTTGAACCTTATGTCACTTTGCGCGATTCCGGCACAGGCCTTGGCTTATCAATTGTTAAAAAGATAGTTGAAGAACATGACGCAAGTCTTGATTTGATCGACGCGCCTCGCTTTGACAAAAGTGATCACGTTGGCGCTGAAGCCCGAATTATTTTGCCGCTGCCACTACAAATTTCAGAAGATGAGGAAGTTTCGAATGAGTGATATTCTGGTAATAGATGACGAAAAAGATATTCGTGAACTGATCGGTGACATTCTAATCGACGAAGGTCATCAAACCCGATTGGCGTGGAATTCCGCAACCGCATTTTCCGAAATCAATGCCGCCGCACCAGACCTGATTATTCTGGATATTTGGCTAAAGGATAGCGATCTGGACGGGATTGATATTCTTAAGAAAACCAAACGGGATAACCCAGATATTCCGGTTGTGATTATTTCAGGCCATGGCAATATCGAAATTGCCGTGGCGGCGGTCAAGCAGGGCGCTTATGATTTTATAGAAAAACCGTTTAATATTGACCAGTTGATGGTTGTGGTGAAACGTGCGCTTGAAGCCTCTAAGCTGCGGCAGGAAAATATTTCGTTAAAGCAAGACGAATTTACCACGGACCAGATGGTCGGTGAAACATTTGCTTATAAATCCCTTAAAACCCAGCTTGAAAAAGTTGCCCAAACCAATGGTCGGGTGATGCTTTCCGGCCCGTCAGGTTCAGGAAAAGAAATTGCGGCTCGTTTTGTCCATGCCCAATCCGGCCGCGCGCGAAAACCGTTTGTGACCGTTAATTCTGCCTCAATTCAGCCAGACCGGATGGAGCAGGTATTGTTTGGCGTTGAAAATTCGCAAAACGGGTTTTTGCCGGGATTGTTTGAGCAAGCCCATGGCGGCGTATTGTTTTTTGACGAAGTAGCAGACATGCCAATCGGCACCCAATCCCGCATTTTGCGGGTTTTGGTTGATCAGCATTTCCAAAGGGTCGGTGGCAGCGACACCGTCAGGGTTGATGTTCGGGTTATCTCAGCCACCAACCGCGATCTTTTATCAGAAATCAAAAATGGTAATTTCCGCGAAGAATTATTTCACCGTCTAAACGTGGTGCCTATCATTGTTCCCTCGCTCGCGGATCGACGTGATGATATTCCACGACTTTGTGAATATTTTGTATCGAAACTGAACTTGGATCAAGGTCTACCGATGCGCAAGGTTTCTGCCGAAGCATTGGCAAAACTGCAAACCATGCACTGGCCCGGCAATGTGCGGCAATTGCGCAATACCATTGAACGAACGCTTATTCTCGGTCCCGAAACAGGTGAGATTTCAGCCACTGAAATACCCGATGAACACAGGTCTGACACTGGGATGAACAGCGGCCAAATCATCACCGATGCCATTGCAACTTTGGCGCTTCGCGACGCTAGGGAAATTTTTGAGCGCGAATATCTGATGACCCAGATCAACCGGTTTGCCGGAAATATTTCCCGGACCTCCAGTTTTGTTGGCATGGAAAGATCAGCGTTACATCGAAAAATGAAGTCGCTGGGAATAATATCCAGCGGCGATCACGCTTCCGTCATCAAAAAACCCTGAAAAGGAACTGATTGACCCAGCCATTTGAAAAAACGCATACTGGCGGCACTTAACAAGGGCGGATTGCCAATATGAAAGTTATCATTTGTGGTGCCGGTCAGGTTGGCTGGCAAATCGCACGGCATTTGTCCCTTGAGGGCAACGATGTTACCGTTGTTGACAAAGACGAAGCTTTAATTCGCCGCATTACCGACACGCTGGACGTTGGCGGCGTTGTTGGCTTTGCCTCTTATCCCGATGTGTTGGAACGGGCAGGGGCCAAAGATGCGGATATGATCATCGCTGCCACCTTTGCTGATGAGGTAAACATGGTCACCTGTCAGGTGGCGCATTCCATTTTTGGCATCACCCGCAAAATTGCACGTCTTAGGGCGCAATCCTATTTGGATGCGATTTATTCCGATCTTTATCGCCGCGATCATTTGCCGATTGATGTGGTGATTTCCCCCGAAAAAGAAGTCGCTGAGGCCGCTTTGCGCCGTCTTGCCGCGCCCGCCGCGTTCGATACAGAAAGCTTTCTGGATGGCATGGTGCATCTAATTGGTATTTCGCTGGCCGAAGATTGTGCAGTGATTGATACACCTTTGCGCCAATTGTCCGAACTGTTTTCCACCCTTAGCGCTGTGGTTGTCGGGGTGCGCCGCAAAGAGAAATTGTTTGTTCCCAGCGCCAATGACCAGTTATTTGTTGACGACCAGATTTACCTGATTACTGCCACTGATGACGTTTCACGCACCCTTGAAATTTTTGGCAAAACCCAGAAGCGTGGCGATCGGGCAATCATTGTGGGCGGCGGCAATGTTGGCCTTGGTGTTGCCAAAAAGCTGGAAAGTTCTGAG
Organism: Rhodobacterales bacterium; assembly: GCA_003228875.1. Classification (GTDB taxonomy): domain Bacteria; phylum Pseudomonadota; class Alphaproteobacteria; order Rhodobacterales; family Rhodobacteraceae; genus UBA3077. The sequence goes on along the minus strand of QIGK01000035.1, from coordinate 21,774 downwards.
GGCCGGATGCGGGCCAAACTGATTGAAAAAAATCGGGAACGCGCTGAAATTGCCGCTGACGCGCTGGAACGTACCATCGTTCTGCATGGTGATGGATTAGATGTAGACCTGCTTGAGGAAGCCAATATCGCCAAAGCCGACGCATTGCTGGCGGTGACTGATGACGACAAAACCAACTTGCTTTCGTGTGCGCGGGCCAAAGCACTGGGTTGCCCGTTGGTGATTGCGTTGGTCAATGACCCCAGCTTGGAAAACCTGATGGGGCCGCTTGGTATTGATGCGTTTATTAATCCACGTGCCACCACCGTATCGTCGATTCTGCGCCATATCCGGCACGGTCGGATTAAGGCGGTTTATTCAGTTGGTGACGCAGAGGCTGAATTAATCGAAGCGCAGGTTATGGGCACCTCGATGATTGTTGGTAAAAAAATCCGTGAAATCGAATGGCCAGACGGGTCGATTATTGGCGCCATCAAAAAAGCCGGAAAACTGGTTGTGCCGCGCGGTGATACACGCATAGACGAGGGCGATGTGTTAACGGTTTTTGCGTTATCGCAAGATGTGCGCCAAGTTGAAAAGCTGTTTCAGGTCAGCATGGATTTTTTCTAGATGGGCAGGCATCTGCGCCAATATCCTTTGTTCGTTCTGGTCTTGATGATCGGTGCTTTGGCCATGCTTGTTCCGGCTGCTTACGCTGCCCAACAAGGCCATAGCGAAGACGCTTGGGTTTTTCTGCAAATGTCCGCCTTAATTCTGGCTTTTTGTGGCATCGTTGGCCTGTCAATGATGAACCGGAAACCGCGAAACATGGCGCGATCCAATCTTATTACCCTTGTGCTTTGTTTTACGGTCTTGCCGCTATTCTTGGCACTGCCAATGGCAACGCTGGTGCCGTCGGTCAGCTTTTTCCATGCCTATTTCGAAATGTTGTCCAGCCTGACCACCACCGGAGCAACCCTGTTTGATGACCCTAAACGCATTGCTGAATCGTTGCATTTGTGGCGGGCACTGGTGGCTTGGCTTGGTGGATTTTTGATTATTCTTGCCGCCATGACAATTATGGAACCCCTAAACATTGGCGGGTTTGAATTGCGCTCGACGATGAATGAAAATGCATCAAGAATTGATCGAAGAACCGGCGGCGGCCATGATGGAGGCGAAAAAATCATTGGTTTTGTGCTGTTGCTTGCCCCCGCATATGGCCTGTTTACCGCTTTGTTGGCTGCTGGATTAATTTATGACGGGGAACGGGTTTTTATTGCTGTGATCCATGCAATGTCAGTAATTTCAACTAGTGGAATTTCCCCGATTGGCGGCATGGAAAAGGCGAATTCCGGCTATTTGGGCGAATTTTTTATCGTTATCTTTTTATTGGTCGCAATCTCTTCCAAAAATATGATTCTAACCCAGAGCAGGGCGAATATACTGAGCATCCCAAAAGACCCGGAATATCGACTGATGGCTATTTTTGTGCTTGGCGTGCCGCTGATCCTGTTTTTTCGCCACTGGTTTGCCGCGTTTGATGTGAATGCTGGGCAAGACCTGATGGCGGGCATCCATGCTTTTTGGGGCGCATTGTTTACGGTTTTGTCTTTTCTGACCACAACCGGATTTGTCAGCACGGATTGGCAAGCCTCACAAAGCTGGTCGGGGCTGCCAACACCGGGCATAATTTTGTTTGGCTTGGCGGTAATGGGCGGCGGCATTGCCACCACTGCTGGCGGGGTAAAGCTGTTGCGGATATATTCGCTTTATAAGCACGGGTTGCGGGAAATGGAGCGTCTAGGGCATCCCAGCAGCGTTGGCCGATCTGGTCTTGAAAATCGTCGCTTTAGACGCCAAGGTGCTGAAATAGCATGGATTTTCTTGATGATTTTCTTGCTGGGTATCGCGCTTTTCACGGCATTGCTGGCAATGACTGGCATTAACTTTACAAAAAGCCTGTCTTTGGCCATTGCCGGGCTTTCAAATACAGGGCCAATTTTATCCGTATTGGGTGACCCTGCTGCATCTTATGCCAAGCTTAGCGATGGCGCTTTGGCGATCCTTTCTGCGGCTATGATTTTGGGTAGACTAGAGGCATTAGTGTTGATTGCGCTGTTTAATCCGGATTATTGGCGGCAATAAATCGCGTATTCCCACAAAAATATTACACTTTTGCACTTTAACTTAACCAAAATGACCCCCATTATAGAGTTAATTATAACCACCCCGCTTGGGGCACAATGAAACGGAAGGCTGGAAACATGGCTGCCGATAGACAAAACCTGCAAGACGCATTTCTTAATAACATCCGCAAAGCAAAGAATCCTGTGACGGTTTTCCTGGTAAACGGGGTAAAACTGCAAGGCGTAATCACATGGTTTGACAATTTCTGTGTGTTACTGCGCCGCGAAGGATCCTCGCAACTTGTGTATAAACACGCAATTTCGACCATTATGCCAACCATGCCGGTGCGGTTTGATGATAACGAGGAAGACACGTAAGTGTCTGACACAACACGGTGCTGTGTCCTTCATCCTGATCTGAAATCGCGCGACCAGCGCCGTCCGCCTGAACATGCGCTCCAGGAAGCTGTCAGCCTTGCCTCAGCGCTGGGGCTGGAAGTGGTTTCGCCGCTTGTGGTGCCGGTTAAAAAGCCTAGGGCAGGGATGCTGTTTGGCAAAGGCAAAGTAGTAGAGCTTGGCCAACTTGTTGCGGATCATGAAATTGATTTGGTGATTATCGACGGGCTGCTAAGCCCTATTCAGCAACGCAATCTGGAAGAAGAATGGAAGGTCAAAATTCTTGATCGCACCGGCCTTATTCTTGAAATTTTTGGCGACAGAGCTGCAACACGCGAAGGGGTGTTGCAGGTTGATCTGGCCCATCTGACTTATCAAAAATCGCGCCTTGTGCGCAGCTGGACCCACCTTGAACGCCAACGCGGTGCCATGGGCACAGTTGGCGGGCCGGGTGAAACCCAGATTGAAAGCGACAGAAGGGCGATTGATGACGCCATTTTGCGGATCAAATCTCAATTAAAAAAGGTGGTAAAAACCCGCGCATTGCACCGTGAGGCCCGCAAGAAAATTCCGTATCCGATTGTAGCGCTGGTGGGCTATACAAACGCCGGAAAATCCAGCATTTTCAATCGGATGACGGGTGCAAATGTGCTGGAAAAAGACATGCTTTTTGCCACGCTTGACCCGACGATGCGATCAATCGAATTGCCTTCGGGCCATACAGTTATTTTGTCGGACACAGTTGGTTTTATATCCGAATTACCAACCCAGCTTGTCGCGGCTTTTCGCGCCACATTAGAAGAAGTGCTGGACGCTGATTTGATACTGCATGTGCGCGATATTTCCCATCAGGATACCGAGGCACAAGCAGAAGACGTGCGCGACATATTGCGGGATCTGGGCGTGGACCAAGACCGCCAAGAAGCCATGCGTGAGGTCTGGAACAAGATTGATCTGCTTGACGAAGAAAAAGCACAGGCGGCAATGACCGCTGCCGACAGAAATGAAAAAATCGTGGCGATGTCAGCGATTTCTGGTCAGGGCATGGACGGCTTGTATCAATTGATCGAGGACGCGCTGATTGAACCTTCGATGAAGGTGACTTTGGAATTATCTTTTGCTCAAGGAAAACAAAGGGCATGGTTGTTTTCCCATAACCTTGTAGAAGCTGAGGCGCTTAACGAAAACGGCTATTTGCTTGATGTGAAATGGACAAAACGAGAGCAGAGCAAGTATGAGGGTCTTTAACAGACCTTAACACAAAACGCGCATAATACATATTATGTTAGCATTTGACCTATACGAGTTAGACCGCTGATGAAAGCAATTCTTATTGCAGGCCCGACCGCTTCCGGTAAATCCGGACTGGCAATGGCGCTTGCGAGAAAATTCAACGGTGTGATCATCAATACTGACGCATTGCAAGTCTATGATAAATGGCGAATTCTTAGCGCGCGGCCAAGTATAGCTGATGAAGATTCTGTGCCGCACCAGCTTTACGGCCATGTGGCCATGGACAGACATTATTCCGTTGGTGGTTGGATCAGTGACATAAAGAAATCCCTGCAAGATACTGATTTATTGCCGATTTTTACCGGTGGAACCGGTTTGTATTTTGGTGCGCTCATCAATGGTCTGGCAGATATTCCGGCCATTCCGACGGTAATTCGCAATAAAGGCAATAAAATAAGGGATACGATTGGCAAAGACTGGTTTGCAGAAATTCTGAGCAAAAACGATCCCGGAACTTTTCAGGCCATAGATCAATTAAACCCTGCGCGGCTTCAACGGGCGTGGGAGGTGTTGGAAACCACCGGAAAAGGCCTGCAATATTGGAAATCAACCACGCCACCACCGTTAATTTCACTTGAAGATACCCTTCCTATCTTGTTGAATTGGCCGGTAAATCACCTCAATGATCGGATTAACTCACGGTTTGATCAAATGATGGATATGGGCGCGGTGGATGAGATCAGGGCTGTCAAAAATGGCTATTGGCACCCTGCTCTGCCATCATCCCGTGCACTTGGCGCCGCTGAAATTCTGGAAGCGATTGATGGTAATATCTCCATGGAAGATGCTGTAAACAAAGCAAAAATTTTGACTCGTCAATTTGCCAAACGTCAACGCACTTGGTTTCGAAGCAAAATGTCTGACTGGCAGCAAATTGAGATGAATGACTCAACGTCATCCGAAGAAATCATAGCGAATCTCGATGCTTAGTAAAAACAGGGTTGCAATCGTGCAAAGAATATCCGATTCTTTGCAGGTTTCGAACATATGGACCCAAGAATGCGTAAACCTGTTACAGATTTTGAAAAGCTCGGCAACCGGATCAACAGTGCAACGCTGACCGGGACTGCGCCGAATGCCAAAGCCAAGGAACCTTTGCGGGCCTCTGACCACCATATGGTCTGGATCACGCGCGGCGGCGGTCGTGCCATTATCGAAGGCACCCAGCAAGGATTCGGGCCAAATACGGCAATGTTTATTCCCGCCCAAACCCTTTTTATTCTGGAACTTTCCCCGGGGACAAATGGCTGGCATATTTCTGTGCCCTCAAATTTGCGCATCCCCCTGCCCAAGACGCCGTTTTTAACAAACATTAAAAAACAGATCCAGCAATCGATGCTTAGCAAAGGGTTTGGTGCGGTGCAGGAAGAATTTATTTCCAAACAAACCATGCGCGGCACGGCATTAATTTATGCAACCGGAACGCTGGCGGTGCAGTTTCAGCGGCTCGATATATCCAGCAATCGCAAAGAGTTAGACAAAGATACCGCCAAACGTCGCCTGATGCGCCGCTTTATTGCCCAGCTTGATAAACGCTATTTTACCAATGACACGGTCAAAGATTACGCAGCCGAACTTGGCGTCACCACCACCCATTTAACCCGCGTGTGCCGCCAGACAGCGGGCAAACCGGCCACACGCCTGATACAGGAAAAAGCGCTGGAAGAGGCCAAATTTTTGTTAAAGGAAACCAATCAGAAAATTGGCGATATTGCCCACGATCTGGGTTTTGGCACCCCAGCTTATTTCACCCGTGTATTTTCCGAACGCATCGGCTATTCACCCAAAGCCTATCGCAATTTGGAACGGCTAAAATCCTGACCTGCGGCAAAGCAATGACTTGAGAATTATTGGTTCGGCGGCTAAGAACCCCGCAAACGCATCAATCAAAGGTCTGCCTCATGATTCCACGTTATTCTCGCCCCGAAATGGTTGCTATCTGGTCTGCGGAGACCAAATTCAACATCTGGTTTGAGATTGAGGCCCATGCCTCGGATGCGCAGGCTGACCTTGGGGTCATTCCACGCGAAAACGCTGAGGCGGTCTGGAAAGCCCGTGATGTCAAATTCGATATTGCCCGCATTGATGAGATCGAAGCCGTGACCAAACATGATGTCATTGCTTTTTTGAGCCATCTGGCAGAAATTATCGGCAATGAAGAAGCTCGTTTTGTGCATCAGGGCATGACCAGTTCCGACGTGCTGGATACGTGTTTTAACCTGCAACTGGTCAAAGCATCCGATCTGCTGATCGCTGACATGGACAAGCTTCTGGCAGTCATCAAACGCCGTGCATATGAGCATAAAGACACGGTTTGCATTGGCCGCAGCCACGGGATTCATGCGGAACCAACGACATTTGGCATCAAACTGGCGCAGGCTTATGCTGAGATGGACCGTAATCGTGATCGCCTGATCGTGGCGCGCGCCGAAATTGCCACCGGCGCGATTTCCGGCGCGGTTGGCACGTTTGCCAATATTGACCCAGCCGTTGAGGAATATGTTTGTACCAAACTGGGGCTAACCCCCGAACCGGTTTCCACCCAAGTCATCCCGCGCGATCGCCACGCCGCATTTTTTGCAGCGCTTGGGGTTTGCGCATCATCGATTGAACGCATTGCCACTGAAATCCGCCATCTTCAGCGCACTGAAGTTTTGGAGGTCGAGGAATATTTTGCGCCCGGGCAAAAAGGTTCCAGCGCCATGCCTCATAAACGCAATCCCATCCTGACCGAAAACCTGACCGGTCTGGCGCGGCTGGTGCGCATGGCAGTGGTGCCAGCCATGGAAAACGTGGCGCTTTGGCATGAACGTGATATCAGCCATTCATCTGTTGAGCGTAACATCGGGCCGGACAGCACCATAACGCTTGATTTTGCGCTGGCGCGGCTGACCATGGTGATTGATAAATTGCTGGTCTATCCGGAGAATATGCTAAAAAACATGAATAAATTCAGCGGTTTGGTGCATTCTCAACGGGTATTGCTGGCATTGACCCAAAAAGGTGCCAGCCGTGAAGACAGCTATCGCCTTGTGCAGCGCAACGCAATGCGGGTTTGGGAAGAAGGCGCAGATTTTATGACAGAACTAAAAGCTGATACTGAGGTTACCGCGTTGATGTCTGATGCCGAGATCGAAGAAAATTTCGACCTCGGGTATCACACCAAACATGCTGACACGATTTTTAAGCGGGTTTTTGAGGCTTAAGAACCGGAGGTGATTTGCTCTGCGGCAATGATTCCCAATTCCGCTAGCTTGTCACGCACTGTGTCTGCATCTGATTTTCCAGCCAGATCGCCGGCAACTTTGCGCACAACGTCTTCATTTCCGGCTTCTTCAAAGTCGGATTTGATGACTTCGAGTATATAGGCATCCACATCGTCGCCGGTTTTACCTAAAATTTCTGCCGCCCAAATGCCTAATAATTTATTTGTGCGGGCATCAATTTTAAACTGGGTTTCGGCATCATGGGCGAATTTATTTTCGAACGCGTTTTCGCGATCACTGAATGTTGGCATGGTCTGCTCCTGTTATTGTTCCCTTAATAGTTAAGGGTGACAAGCATCGGTTTACAAGGCTTTGTTGCGAATCCTTGCTCCTTTTTCTTACAAGCCCTATAGAGCGATAAACCACATCAATTGACCACGTAGGGGATGCAAATGCCGCGTCGCAGAATGATCTATGAAGGTAAAGCAAAAATCCTGTATGAAGGACCGGACCCGGACACCATCGTCCAGTTTTTCAAAGATGACGCGACTGCGTTTAATGCTGCCAAAAAAGCGGTGATTGAAGGTAAAGGTGTTTTGAATAACCGTATGTCGGAACATTTCATGACCGGCCTTAACCTGATTGGCGTGCCGACACATTTTATTAAACGTCTGAATATGCGCGAACAGCTTGTGCGAAAAGTTGATGTTATTCCATTGGAAGTCGTGGTGCGCAATGTAGCTGCCGGATCAATGTCCAAACGCCTCGGTATTGAGGAAGGCACCCCCCTTCCCCGCCCGATCATTGAATTTTATTACAAAGATGACAGCTTGAATGATCCAATGGTCACCGAAGAACACGCCATTGCTTTTGGCTGGGCCAGCCAGCAGGATCTAGACGAAATGATCAGCCTTGCGCTGCGGGTTAATGATTTTATGTCGGGTGTCATGTATGGTATCGGCATCAAGCTGGTTGATTTCAAAATCGAAATTGGCCGCGTTTTTGAAGGCGAGTTCCAACGCCTTGTTGTGGCCGACGAAATCAGCCCCGATTCTTGCCGTTTATGGGATATAGAAACCGGTAAAAAACTTGACAAAGATGTATTTCGCCAAGATTTGGGCGATCTGGCTGATGTTTATGCCGAATTGGCAACACGGCTGGGGGTTATGCCCAAAAAATCAATCGCCGCTGGTCCTAAACTGGTTGACTAAGGAACGCTTTATGAAAATTCTTGTCGATATAACATTAAAATCAGAGGTTCTTGATCCGCAAGGCAAAGCCATTCAACACGCATTAGGGGCGCTTGGATTTGATGGCATTGACGGGGTTCGCCAAGGCAAAGTGATAGAGCTGGATCTGGCCGAAACTGACCGGGCAGCTGCGGAAATAACAGCCCAAAAAATGTGCGAAAAACTGCTCGCCAATACGGTGATTGAAAATTATACCATCCGGCCGGCGCTATGAAATCTGCGGTCATTGTCTTTCCCGGCTCCAATTGTGATCGGGATTTGGCAGTCGCGTTTGAACGCAGTTTTGGTGTTAAATCTCAAATGATCTGGCACAAAGACGCAAGCCTGCCGGATAACATTGATATTGTTGCAATTCCTGGCGGGTTTTCATTTGGCGATTACTTACGTTGCGGGGCGATTGCCGCGCGCGCGCCGATTATGCAATCGGTTATTAATTTTGCAAATCGTGGCGGCCATGTTCTGGGTATTTGCAACGGTTTTCAGGTGTTAATCGAAAGCGGGCTTTTACCCGGAGCATTAATGCGTAATTCTGGCCTTAAATTCGTTTGCAAAGATCAGGTGCTAATGACCGAAACCACCAACAGTCCCTTTACAAATGCCTTTGGCAAGGGCCAAAAGTTTACAGTGCCGATTGCCCATCATGATGGTAATTATATCGCCGATGATAACTTGCTTGCCAAACTAAATGGCGAAGATCGCGTTGCGTTTCGTTATGTTGAGAACCCCAATGGTTCTGTGGAAAATATTGCCGGCATACTGTCAGAAAACCGCCGGGTATTGGGCATGATGCCCCATCCCGAACGCCTGAACGACCCCGCGCTTGGCGGGGTCGACGGGGCAAGGTTATTTGACTCGTTGCTTGGCGCTGTGATCGCGAATTAACGCCAAAACTTGTCACCAAGTTCGTTAGGCAGGTTTCCATACATGCCAGCAACCTGATCGCCATAACCGTTATAAAGTTGGGTGGGGATACGATCTCCTCCGCTTAGGGGGCGTTCCGTGGCTTGGGTCCAGCGGCGGTGATCTACCGCAGGGTTCACATTGGCCCAAAATCCGTATTCTTTTTTCTGCAATCCTTCCCAAAACCCGACAGGCTGTTTGTCAGTAAAGGTAATGCGATCAATGGATTTGATAGACTTAAACCCGAATTTCCAAGGTGTGTGCAGACGCATTGGCGCACCGAATTGCTTGTGCAGCACTTTTCCATAAGCCCCGACAACCATCAATGACAGCTCGTTTGTGGCTTCGGCCATGGTCAACCCTTCGGTATAGGGCCACGGATACCAGCTTGCGCGCTGTTCAGACGCCACTTCGGGGTTATTAAAGGTCTGGAATTGCACATATTTGGCCCGTGACAGCGGTTTTGCCAATTCAACCAGCTTTGACAGCGGAAACCCAATCCAAGGCACAACCATTGACCATGCTTCCACACAGCGGTGGCGGTAAATGCGTTCTTCGACACCAAAGCGCGAAATCAGATCATCAACCGAGATTTGAAACGGCGCATCCACCATCCCGTCGATCGTAACCGTCCAAGGATCACTGTTTAAAGCCTGCGCTTCCCGATGGATGACTTTTGAAGACCCGAATTCATAAAAATTGTTATAGGTTGTGTTGATGGATTCAGCTGTCACCGGCCGCCCCGCATTGGCATAAGAGCCATTAAGCGATGGTCGCGGAGAAAACCGGGATTCTGCTGGAAGCGCAAAGGCAGGGCTGCCCATGGCTGCCAATCCGGTGGCTATCCCCATCCCTGCTAGGATTTTCCGGCGGTTTATAAAATGGGTTTCATCGGTCGACTGGTTCTCTTTGATGGTCCAGTCAGGCTTTTTGTGGTAATGCATTTGGTTATCCCTCTACTTTCAATAATTGACCATAAGCGGAAACGTGCCTTAGTGCTAATCAAAGACGCTTGAGCATCGCGTGATCTGGGCATAGTTTCAATTGCATGACAATTGCAAATGATCACCTGCCAACGCATTCCGGACGCTTTGTCCGTTGGTTTGTTGGGCTTTCGATGCTATTTATTGTTGCCATCTTGTTATTGTCCAATGGTTATTTAACGGCACGGTTCACGGAAACTTTACGTAATCAGGCAGTTTTGCGTGCTGCTTTATATTCGGGCAACATTAAATCAGTGTTACAAAAGCACTCGGTGGTGCCGCTTTTGCTGTCGCAAGACCCGATTCTGTCAGCAGCGTTGCAGACTGAAAGTTTTTCGACCACCTCTCAGCGGCTAATTTCCTTTTCGGAAGAAATCGGCGCGGCTTCGGTATTTTTGCTAAACCTTGATGGTCGTGTGGTGGCTGGCAGTGATCGGCGCACCATTGGGGAAATCCTGAAAGACGAAACATTTTTTATCAGGGCGTTACGGGATTCCGGTACTGTTTTTAGCGCAACGTCGCGTGGAGAAAACGCTTATCGGTTTTATTTCGCTCAAAAAGTGGAATCCGGCCCAGACTCTTTGGGGGTGATCGTTGTTGAGGTAGACCTGCGCAAACAAGAAGAATTATGGCGCAACATTGGTTTGCAAGTAGCGTTGACAGACACGGTTGGCGAAATTTTATTAGCCTCCGAAGTGCTTTGGCGCAGGCAAACCCTGCAAACTATTCTGGAAAAAAACGGCCTACCGTCAGCGTCTCAGCGGGTTTTTGGCGCATTTCAACAGACCCCAACCAGTGATTTTGTCTATATCAACGGCGAGCGTCTGTTCGCCAGCGAGGCTGCAGTTGGCTTTCGTGGTTGGAAAGTGAATTATTATGCTTCCACGCAGAATGTGGCTGCGCGGGTTAACGCCATTCTTGCGCTTGAAATCATGGCGTTGGCTTTGCTGGTAGCATTAATGTTTTTTGTTTTATCCCGACGCACAGCCATAGAATCGATCAAGGTTATTCGCGAATCTGCTGAGTTGCGTTCCCTTAACGCGCGGCTTTCCTCAGAGGTAGAACAACGACAAGCAGCTGAAAAAAACTTGCAATCAGCAGAGCAAAACCTTGAACAATCGTCAAAACTGGCCGCGCTTGGCCAGATGTCTGCGGCGGTTAGCCATGAACTTAACCAACCACTTGCCGCAATGCGGACCTATCTTGCGGGTGCAAAGCTTTTGTTAAGTCGCAATCGAATTCAAGAAGCGTCAACAAGTTTTCAAAGAATTGACGACTTGATTGAGCGCATGGGGGCGATCACAAAACAGCTTAAATCATATGCTCGAAAAACCGGGGATGACCCGAAAAAAATTGACCTGCGCGATTGTGTAGAAGCTGCATTTGGCATGATGTCACCCCAGCTTGGTCGCCGCGAAGTGACCATCACCAAAAGCATCCCCGATTCGCCGACCTATGTCATCAGCGATGCTTTGCGGGTTGAACAGGTTATTATTAATCTTTTGAGAAACGCGCTGGATGCAGTCAAAGACGTGACTGAACCGCGAATTTCAGTGACCCTATCGGCGGATTTTGACGTATGTTTGCAAATTCAGGATAATGGCCATGGTTTTGACGACCCAGAGGCATTATTTGAACCTTTCTATACAACAAAAGAACCTGGTGAAGGTGTGGGGCTAGGCCTTGCTATTTCTGCTGGGATCGCCACCGAAATGGGCGGTCGATTGATCGCCAGAAATGCAACCCCGCTAGGTGCAATTTTTGAATTGCACCTACCACATGCGGATGAAATTAAAGAGGCCGCAGAGTGAATATGTCTAATACCCTTAAAGTCGCCATTATTGATGACGAAACCCATATGCGCGATTCCATCAGTCAATGGCTGGAGCTGTCGGGCTTGGCCACTGTTTGTTTCGAAAATGCTGAAAAAGCCCTTGCGGAAATCGGCAGCGATTTTGAGGGCATTGTGATTTCTGATATCCGAATGCCGGGTATGGGGGGTATGGACATGTTAAAACGTCTGCATGCCCAAGATGCCGCCCTGCCGGTTATTCTGATCACCGGCCACGGCGATGTGCAAATGGCGGTCGAAGCCATGCAATTCGGAGCCTATGATTTTATTGAAAAACCGTTTGATCCCGACCGTCTGGCAGATCTAACCAAACGCGCCATTGAAGCCCGACGATTGACACTGGAAAACCGGACGTTGCGGCGCGAATTGGGCGATGGAACGGTATTGTTGCGCAAACTTATTGGTGGCTCGCATGCCATTGAAAAGCTGCGCGAAGACATTCTGGATATTTCTTTTGCTGATGGCAACGTGATGATTCACGGCGAAACCGGCACCGGAAAAAGCTTGATCGCCAATGCTATTCATGCCTGTGGCCCCCGACAGGGCAAACCGATGATCACCTTGAACTGTGCGGCGCTTGACGATGCGGAATTCAACCAACGGCTTTTTGGCCCTTCGGTATCAGCAGAAATTAAACCGATTGTGTCTTATACTGAGCCATGCACATTGTGTCTTGAAGATGTTGGCGCGCTTTCATCTGTGTCTCAGGCGCACTTATTAACGATGCTCGAATCTTTGGACAGTGAAACCGCGGACGGCGAAGCCCCAAGAGTTCGAATAATTGCAGTGGCAGGCCAAGAGAATCAAGGCAAGTCCATTTCTGATTGTTTGCGGCAGGATTTGTTTTATCGCCTGTCTTCAATGGAAATCACCGCGCCGACATTGCGTGAACGGGGCGAAGATATACTGGAGCTTTTTGGCCATTTTACCCAGATTTATTCCGAAGAATATGGCAGCGCGACCTTGGAAATCTCAGCAGCCGACGCGGCAAATTTGCTAAGCGCACCTTGGCCGGGCAACATTCGCCAATTGCTTAACCTTGCGGAAAGGGCTGTTATTCAATCGCGTCACGGCGAAACCGCAGTATCGCAATTATTGGCGGCAGAAACTGTTGCCTCAGATTCCGGTTCCACTGCGCAAAAACCGCTAAAAGAACACGTAGAGGCATTTGAACGTATGCTAATTGACAACGCATTACGTCGGCACACCGGTTCAGTTTCAAAAGTTATGGCGGAACTGGTTTTGCCGCGTCGTACCTTAAATGAAAAAATGGCCAAATACGATCTAAGCCGCGCTAATTATCTTTAGGGGGCCAGCGCGCTTTCCAGATCGCCATAACCGGTAAACCGGCGCTCATATGCTAGGTCAAGCTGCAATGCAGCTTGCTCGGCTCTTTGGTCTAGGTCAGGATCATTGGTCTGGGCCAAATACACCAGTTTTTTGTAATTTCCAAAATACAGGTCACGTAGTTCAGGATGCCGGTCCAGCCCCATCGGTTTCCAGACAAAGGAATCGAATTGTCGCGCCAAGAAATCTGTCAGAAAAAACGAGGTAATTTCAGCGCGCTGTTCAAATGCAGCATTGCCTTCAAAGAACGAATAACAATGTGGGCCTGCGATCATCTCAACCTCCAGATCATCACACCGTTTTTGCAAGATCCCGCCTGTGCCACAATCCGCATAAGCCACAAATATTTTTGCAAATTTGCCTTTTGAAGCCAGCACAACTTTTTCGACCGCATCAGGGATCTTATCGGGATAAAGATGCAAATTGGCTGGTAAGCATTGCAACACAAAATGCGACCAGCCATTCAATTCTTTAAGCGCTATTATCTCTCGGGCTAAAGCACCGCAAGCCAGTATAAGCACCCTGTCGGGGCTGGCTTTGGGTGTATCAAAAAACTGTTCAGAATCACGGGTCACAACTGGTTATGTTTACGCGCCATATAATCTTTGGCGGTTTCCACAGCCACGGCCGCGTCACGGCAATAGGCATCAGCACCAATGGCTTTGCCAAATTCCTCGTTCAAAGGCGCACCGCCAACCAGCACGATATAATCATCGCGAATGCCTTCTGCGATCATCGTGTCAATCACAACTTTCATATAAGGCATCGTGGTTGTCAGCAGCGCAGACATGCCCAAAATATCGGCTTTTTCCTCTTTGATCGCAGCAAGATAGTCTTCGACCGGATTATTGATACCCAGATCGACAACCTCAAATCCAGCGCCTTCCATCATCATGGCCACAAGGTTTTTGCCAATATCGTGGATGTCACCCTTTACGGTGCCGATCACCATTTTACCAAGTTGTGGTGCACCGGATTCAATCAGCAAAGGTTTAAGAATTTTCATGCCGCGTTTCATGGCACCGGCTGCCAGCAATACTTCTGGCACAAACAGAATGCCGTCGCGGAAATCAATGCCAACAATCCGCATGCCTTCAACCAGTGCTTTGGTCAAAATATCATAAGGCAACCATTTGCGTTCCAGCAAAATGTCAACAGATTCCGCGATCTCTTCGGCCATGCCATCATAGAGATCATCAAACATCTGCAAAACCAGCTCTTCGTCATTGAGTTCGCTTAGAATCAGATCATCTTCTTCGTCGGACATTAAAATATTCCTTTGTCACAGGTGCATAGGGTTGATTTATCTTGCAGCCTGTTGATTAGTCTTTGCAATTTACGACTTGGCTATGCCATTGACCGACTTATTTGCGTCGACGGCGCTCACGTTTGGGTGGGGCAACGCCGCTTGTGCCATCGTCAGCCGATGAAAACCCGCCCATGGCGGCCTCAACTTCAGCCAAAGTTGATGCAGATGTGATGGCTGTATTTTCCAGCGCTTCACGCATAGACACCAAATGTTCCGGCATGGTGCCGCAACAACCCCCGATAATCTTGGCACCTGAATTGCGGGCCATCACTGCATATTGCCCCATTAGCTCAGGTGTACCGTCATAATGGATATGGCCATCATGGTATTTAGGGATACCGGCATTGCCTTTGGCAATGATTGGCAGGTTGGATTTTTCTTTAACAAAGCCAAGGATGGTCCGCAAAAGATCCGACGCGCCAACCCCGCAATTTGCCCCAAAAGCAATCGGTTGGTTGGGGATTTCTTTTATCATCGAAACCATATCAACTGACGTGACGCCCATCATGGTTCGCCCGGCTGTGTCAAAGCTCATGGAGCCAAGCCAAGGTGCGCCGACATTGGCAAATGCTTCCGCGGCGGCTCTGAATTCTTCGGGGGCGGAAATGGTTTCAAGCCATAAAACATCAGCGCCGCCTGCCATCAATCCGCTGGCTTGTTCCTCAAACATTTCAACAGCAGAGGTGTGGGACAAGCCGCCAACCGGTTCCATTATATCGCCTGTCGGGCCAACTGAACCGGCCACAATTACTGACCGCCCTGATGCATCCGCGGCCTCGCGGCCTATTTCGGCTGCGACACGGTTTAGTTCGTGAACCCGATCTTGCGCGTTATGAAGTTTCAACCGTGATGCGGTGCCACCAAAAGAGTTGGTCAGGAAAATATCGCTGCCGGCGTTGATCGAACCGTTATAAAGTGCGCGAACCTTGGCGGGCTGGTCGACATTCCATAATTCAGGTGCTTCGCCAGCCTCTAGTCCCATAGCAAACAAATTGGTGCCGGTTGCGCCATCTGCCAATATCCATTGTCGTTCCGTCAGTAATTTGCTTAGCGCGTCCATTATTTTTCCGTTCCTACACCCGTTGGGCGTTTATCCAATTAATTTAGCAGCAATGCCGTCAAGCCGTTCAATCATGGCCCGCAAGCCATTTGAGCGTTGGGCAGAAAGATGCTGATCTAATCCAAGCCGCCCCATTTCTTTTAACGCGTTGACCGCAACCGCTTCTTTGGCTGTTAGTCCATTGTATAGCGCATGCAATATCGCGATCAAACCACGCACGATCATGGCATCGCTATCCCCCGAAAACCGGATCACGGCATCCGCGCCCTGCCCCTTTATTTCTGGCATGATCCACACTTGTGAGGCACAACCATGTACCTTGGTTGCATCAACTTTGAAAGACGGGTCCATATCCGCCATTTTCTTGCCAAGTTCAATGACATAACGATACCGGTCTTCCCAATCATCCAGAAACGCAAAGTCCTCTGTAATTGTTTCAAACTGTTCACTGGCCATTGGCTGCCCCTTTGGGCCTAGCATTTAAGTGCTTTGTGCAGATAGGTCCAGACCCAAGGATGCCGCAACCCAATCGAGTGCCGCATCAACATTTGTGACGATTTTCAGATTGGGTAATTCCGGGCGATCAATCAGCACAACCGGCAAACCCAAACGCCGAGCCGCAGCCAGTTTGGGCCAACCGCCCTGCCCTCCGGCATTATGAACCACCAGCGCATCGATATGATTGTCAATCAGGCCTTTGGCTTCGGTTTCAATATCAAACGGCCCGAAAAATTGGCTAACCCGGCCTTTTGGCGGGTTTGGCGGATGCGGCGTGTTGCGGCTGCGCACCATCAATTCGATATTTTCCAACCGGTAAAACGGCGCTAATCGCCCGTTTCCGACAGCCAGCAATGCATGTTTAACATTTAACTTTGCCAATATCGCGGCTGCATCCGATGCCGAATTTGCAAAATGCCAGTTGTCAGATGTTTCAGGCAACCATTTTGGCCGTTGTAACAGAATATGCGGTTTTCCCTTTGCTGACAAAAGCGCGCATTCGATCAGATCAGTGTCAAACGGATGCGGCGCAATGACAACCACGTCAGCCGACGGTTCAATTTTAACGCCTAACTTTTCAACCGCTTTGGTCAGCAGGTCAGCTTCGCGTGACCCGCCAACAATTGTTAACTTCATACCGAAACGATCTTGACGCCATCCGCTGTTGCAGACAACGCTATTTTTCCTTGTTTCAATAACAAAGCATCTTTGCCAAATGTTTTGAGCCGCCAGCCCCGCAATGCAGGAACATCGGGCGCTTCTTCATTGGCGATCCGATCGAGATCAGCCGAGGTGGCAATCAGCTTGGCAGCAACCCCCGCCCCTGAAGATTTGGCCTTAAGCAATACCCGCAACAGATCCGACAATGCCTCTGACCCCAGTTTCTTTTCGCGTTGAATTGGTAGTTCCGGCAGGTTTTCGGTTTCGCATTCCACACCGCGTTTGACCGCAGCCAAGATGCCTTCGGCAATTTCGCCGCGCCGCCCGTCACGCAACAGGCGCGATTTGCTAAGATCATGGGAATTTTGAGGCTTGTTTGCAGCCAGTTCCAACAAAGCATCATCCTTATAAACCCGGGGCCGAGGGATATTTTTACGCTGCGCATATTCTTCGCGAAAACTTGCCAATTCTCGGGCGATAGCCAAAAACCGTTTCGAATTAGTTCGAGTTTTCAGGCGTTTCCACGCGTTTTCAGGCTTTACAACATAAGTATCGGGGTTCATTAGCACCGCCAGTTCTTCTTCCACCCACGCCTCGCGGCCAGTTTCTTTTAGCTGCCGCGCCAGTTCTTCGTAAACCACGCGTAAATGGGTGACATCGCCAATCGCATAATTTTTCTGGTTGGCCGACAAAGGCCGCCGCGACCAATCGGTAAAGCGGCTGGATTTATCGACCTGTTCCTTGGCAATTTTTCGCACCAGCGTTTCATAGCCGACCTGTTCGCCAAATCCGCAAACCATGGCCGCGACCTGGGTGTCAAAAAACGGTTTAGGAATAACGCCGCCCTCAACCGCAAAAATTTCCAGATCTTGGCGTGCGGCATGGAAAACCTTGACCACATTTTCATCGCGAAACAGATCATAAAGCGGCGCAAGGTCCAGCCCCTCGGCCAATGTATCAACCAGAACCGCGCCATCAGTGCCTATTCCAGGCATGGCGATTTGCACAAGGCAAAGCTGCGCATAATAAGTGCGTTCGCGCAGAAACTCGGTATCTATGGTGACATAAGGATGGGCGGCGCATTCAGCACAATATGCGGCCAGCGCGTCAGTAGTTGTTATTGTTTTCATTCCCCTGCTATATCTGGTTTTCACCCCGCTTTCCAAGCATAATTTCGGAGACCCCATGCGCGCCAGACTTGACCTAGACCTCGCAACGCCGGAACCACCACCCCAAGCATCAATTGATGCGGCAATACGGCTGTTAAAAACCGGGCATTTGTTCCGTTACGGCGAAATGGGCGGCGAAGGTAACGAGGCCGCAAAGCTGGAAACCGAATTTGCGGCAATGCTAGGGGCAAAATACTGTATCGCGGTCAATTCAGGCGGTTCTGCCATTTTTCTGGCGCTAAAGGCCGCTGGCGTGCAGCCCGGCGACAAAGTAATGCTAAACGCCTTCACCCTCGCCCCGGTTCCGGGGGCGCTACAGCATCTGGGTGCCGAAACCGTATTGGTAGACATCAATGACCGTTTGGTGATCGACCCCGACGCGCTACGTTCAAGGGCCGCGCAGAACGGCGCCAAATTCCTGTTGCAAAGCCATATGCGCGGCCATATCGGTGACATGGACAAAGTATCCGAAATATGTGCCGAATTTAACATCAAAATGATCGAGGATTGCGCCCATACCATGGGGGCCACTTGGAATGGCACTCAGACCGGTTGTTTTGGGGTTGCCGCTGCGTTTTCCAGCCAGTCATTCAAACAATTCAACACCGGCGAAGGCGGCTTAATCGTCACTGATAACGCTGATATTGCAGTGCGAGCGATCTTAATGTCCGGCAGTTATATGTTGTATGAACAACACGCTGCTGCGCCGTCACCAGATGTGTTTGAACGCTGGAAAGGCCAATGCGCCAACCATTCCATGCGGATGAGCGCGCTGACAGCAGCCATCCTGCGCCCGCAATTGCCCCTGCTGGCAGCGCGTAACAAGCGTTGGCGCGAAATCCATGACCGGATCGCAAACCGTTTGCGCCGCCACCAAATGCTGCGCCTGCCACACCGCCCGCAAGCAGAAGATTACACCCCGACCTCGATCCAGTTTTTCTTGGCTGGTAATAAAATCGAGGCGGTGCTGGAACAAAGCGCTAAACACGGCGTGCCGATTAAATTTTTTGGCGGTGACAAGGCAATCGGGTTCACATCGCGCTCCCCCCATTGGGAGTATATCTCGGGGGATCAACAGGTTTCCCAATCAGAACGGGTGCTTTCCAGCCTTTGCGATGTCCGCCTGCCGCTTGGCTTGACCGATCAGCAGGCTGATATTCTGGCGGATGTCATCACCGAATCCGTGGATGCGGTAATACCATGAGCCGCCTGACCCTGCGTTCCATCGAAATTTTTATTGCTGCCGTTGAAGAAGGTTCGGTTGCCGCTGCCGCACGCCGCCTTAAAACCAGCCCTTCATCCATCAGCCAGCAAATCTCCAACCTTGAAACCGAGCTTGGCACAACATTGCTGGACCGCGCGGCCCGTCCGCTGGCGCTTACGCCTTCGGGTTTTTTGTTTCAGCGCCGCGCGCAAAATATTTTGGCTGAGGCGGTGCTGGCCCGGGCCGAGCTTTCGGTGCAGGATTTCTCAAAACTCAGCCGCTTTAGCATTGCCATCATCGATGATTTTGAGCCTGACGTCACCCCTGCCCTGATGCTGCAACTTTCCGAAGATATGCCATTGGCCAATCTGGTCTTAACCACAGGTGCCAGCCATTCTAATCTGGCTGCGCTCGAATCAAGAAGCGTTGATATTTGTATTGCGGCAGAACCTGATCAAACCCCGGACTGGATGGAAATATTCCCTCTGCTGAATGAACCTTTTGTAGTGCTGGCACCCAAAAACAGCATTGATCCAAGCCAAGACATTCTGGCCCAATTGATGCAACATCCCTTAATCCGGTTTCCAGAAAATCAGGTTGTTGGTCGTAAAGTCGAAACCGCGCTTGCCCTGCAACGCTTGTCTATTCCGCGGAAATTTTCGCTCGACAGTTATCAATCTATCATGGCGATGGTCGCCAAAGGCGCCGGCTGGGCGATTGCGCCGCCGATGTGTTATCTGCGGGCCCAACGATTTCAGGAAAAGGTTGATATGCTGCCGGTGCCTTTTGATGGCTTGTCACGCAGAATTTCGCTTTTTGCCCGAAAAGACACGCTTGACCGGATGCCGCAAGACATCGCGACGCGCATGCGCCCGCTTATCAATGACCATTTGGTCACAAAAGCAGGTCAGCGTTTTCACTGGCTAAAATCGGATTTCCGAACATTGGGCGAGCGTTGACCCAAAGCCGAGCGAAGCGAGGCCATGCCCAACCAAAGGGCGGGAGCGCTCCCGCCGTTCAGCGCCAGTATCGCTGACGCAATGCGACCCTTACCTTTGGGCCAAGCCTCACTGCGTTTGGTTCGATTGGTTTTAGGCGGCCGCCCTTTTGGCGTCAGACACACAATCAAGAATAAATTCAACGGTTTGATCAAGCTCTGATCGGGTTAGCCCAATGGGCAGGCGTATGTCACATGCCCGTTTTAGCATCGCACGGGTCATGGGCAATTCAGGCACATTATCGATAAATTTCCAGTTCCAGAACACCCGCGCATTATCGCCCTGCATGCCAAAAATGCTGATCATATTGCCCCGCTGTTTTGACATTTCCATAACATCAAAGGCCTCATCATCTGAAAAACCGACCAGGTTGAATTGCAACGAATCCGGCGCGCGACGCTCACGGCTGTCAGCTTTTGGCACCGAAATAAAACTGGACGCATTCAGTTTGCTTTCGACATATTCATAATTGCTTAAACCTTTGGCGACCCGTTCATCGACCAGTGGAATTTGCGGACGAATAACCGCAGCAGAAAGGTTATTCATGCGCAGATTAAACAGTGGAAACAGGTTTTGATATTTTTCAAACGGCACTTCGGGATGGGCATGTTTGGCCCAGTTATGTTCATACGCACCTGACATAAACACAGCTTTTGCCAGAATGTCAGGATCATTGGTTAACAAAATGCCGCCCTCGCCGCCGTTAACCATTTTATAGGATTGAAAACTAAAACACCCCGTAGCCCCCAAAGTGCCGACTTTTTCACCGTTCCAAAGCGTGCCCAATGAGTGGGCAGCATCTTCGATCACTGGCACGCCAGCCGCGTCACAAAGCGCCATAATCGCGTCCATATCGCTGGTATGACCGCGCATATGGCTGATGATCACGGCTTTGGTTTTGCCATTCAGCTTTTCTTTGAAATCGGCCATATCAATGCGCAGGTTATCCCCGACCTCAACCAATATTGGCAAAGCACCGGCATTAACAACCGCGCTTGGCACTGCTGCAAATGTCCATGCAGGGATCAACACTTGATCACCGGGAGAAACGCCAACGGCAAGTAAAGAAAGGTAAATCGCCGAGGATGCGGAATTCACCGCCAAAGCATATTTTACCCCCATGAAATCAGCAAAATCTTTTTCCAAAAGCGTGACCTGCGATGGATCATCAACCGAAGCAGTGTATCGAAACAGATCACCTGTTTCCATCAGATCGTCAATCACCGCCTTTGCTGAACCCGGAATTGGTTCGGCATCATAAACACTGCGCTTGCCCATATCGTTCTCTTTTTCTAAATCTTAATTTCTGATTTTCTATACACCCGCATTAAGATTTGGCAAACTTGTTCCGAAAAAAACAGGCACAAATCAGCCTATTTTGAAACAATTGGAAATGCTGTGTGAAAGTGGCTCCGGCGGTAGGGGTCGAACCTACGACAAATTGAAAAGTAACTGTTCGTCGTCAGAGTATTTGGCACAGATTAGGCTTTAGAATAAGAGAGTATCTGCCTCATCAGTTGGGTTATCTTAAGCGGCGGCTT
>QIGK01000132.1 GCA_003228875.1 Rhodobacterales bacterium | reverse complement strand
AAGCCGCCGCTTAAGATAACCCAACTGATGAGGCAGATACTCTCTTATTCTAAAGCCTAATCTGTGCCAAATACTCTGACGACGAACACCATTAAAAGCGGGCGCATTTGTTTATTTGTTTTCAAAGCAAAGCATCATAATTTTTAAGGCAGGCAATTTTCATTTCTTCGGCAAAAAGCCGCATCCGGCGATTAAGCCGCCGGTCTTCGGCGTGGATCAGGAAAACTCCCCATATTTCCATTTCCACATTGGGCAATACCGCCACCAGCTTGCCGGATTTAATCGCTGATGACACGATAAAATTTGGTAACCTGACAATTCCCAAACCTTGCAAGGCTGCCTTTAACAAAAACTCGCCGCTGTTAGAATTGAGGGCGGGCTGGAAATCGATTAGCTGGGTTTTGCCATTTTCACTTGAAAATTGCCAGCTGGCGCGACG
The DNA here is from genome assembly GCA_003228875.1 of Rhodobacterales bacterium. GTDB lineage: Bacteria > Pseudomonadota > Alphaproteobacteria > Rhodobacterales > Rhodobacteraceae > UBA3077. The sequence continues at coordinate 40,369 of QIGK01000132.1, read as the reverse complement.
TGCGGTGCCAAAATGCAAAAGATCATGGTCGAGAATAGCACCAAGATTTTCGGGATGGCCGTGGTTTTCAAGATATGCAGGGCTGGCGCAAAGCAAATGCCGCGCGCTGCCGATCCGCTCAGCGACGATATTATCGTCGATATCAGGCGAAATTCTTATGGCAAAATCATAGTTTTCGCGTGACAAATCAACGGTGCGATCATCAAAATCAACGGTCAACTGAATTTCGGGATAGTGCGCTTTGAATTCGATTAACGCACCACTCAAATGCGAGATACCATATTCTCGTGGCACCGAAATGGTTAGCGGACCAATCAAATTTTGGGCAACGTCGGCAAAATCGCTGGAAATATCTTCAACATCGCTGACAACGCGAACCGCACGTTGATACAGCTCGCGCCCCATGCCGGTAACTTCCCAGACGCCGGGTCTGCGATCTATTAGGCGGGCGCCAAATCGTTCTTCCAGAAGGCCAAGCCTGCGGCTTACAGCAGATTTGGCGATATGCATTTTTTCTGCTGCGCGGGATATGCCGTGGTTTTCAACGATAAGCGCAAAAAGCCGTAAATCTTCGAATTGCCCCATGTTGTTCTCCCAATTAGACCCAATCGACCTAACAATTGTTTCTTTGTATCGGTATTAGAACTCACTATGTCCTGTGTAAAGGTATTCTGCTAACAATCGAATTGAAGGAATAATTGAAATGTTACTCAGACCCGCAATTTCGACCTCTTTGGCTGCGCCAACCATCGAAGGTGCTGGCGTCCATTTGCACCGCGCGTTTGGCTTCAATACTCCAGAGGTTTTTGATCCTTTCTTGCTGTTTGACGATTTTCGCAACGAAGACCCGGCAGCCTATGCAGGCGGTTTCCCTTGGCATTCGCATCGGGGCATCGAAACAATAACGTATGTGCTAAGCGGCACCATTGATCACAAAGACAGTTTGGGGAATTCAGGTTTATTGGGGGCTGGCGATGTTCAGTGGATGACTGCGGGTTCCGGTATCATGCATCAGGAAATGCCCTTTGGGAACAAATCCGGCCAAATGCACGGTTTTCAGCTTTGGGCCAATCTTCCGGGCAGTCTCAAGATGACTAGCCCGCGTTATCAGGATATGAACAGCAATGATATTCCAACGGTTGTCGATGATGACGGCACCAGCGTCAAAGTCATAACCGGTGAATTTTGGGGCAAAAAAGGCCCGGTTGATGGGGTCGCTGCTGATCCGCTTTATCTGGACATTTCGGTGCCTGCTGGTCTTTGCAAAGCTTTTAAGGTGGACACTTACCGCAATACGTTTGCTTATGTATTTCAAGGTGCGGGTCATTTTCAGGATGCGTCTGACCCGCGCGGTATTTTGTTGGAAAAAGAAGTCATGGGCCAAGAATTAAACATTCGCGATATGTCAGGAGACCGGACTTTGGTGCAATTTGGCACCGGCGACAAGATCGTCGTTCAGGCCGGGCCTGAGGGCGTTCGGTTTTTGCTTATTGCCGGAACGCCAATTCAGGAACCTGTCGCATGGCACGGCCCGATTGTGATGAACACCCGCGAGGAATTGCAACAAGCCTTTGCTGACTTGCGCAATGATAAATTTATCAAACCAACAGATCACTGACAGGAGAATTAAATGGGACTTTTGCAAGAGGGCCGCTGGGTTGACCAGTGGTTTAACACCAAAGACACCAAAGGCCGATTTATCCGAAAAGCGCCGCAATTTCGCGACTGGATCACTGCCGATGGCAATGCGGGACCCACTGGCGAAGCAGGATTTAAGGCTGAGGCCGGGCGTTATCATCTTTATGTCTCCTTAGCTTGCCCCTGGGCGCATCGGACATTAATTTTTCGCGCGCTCAAAGGTTTGGAAGGATTTATCCCGATCTCTGTTGTGCATTGGTTCATGGGCGAAAACGGCTGGACCTTTGCGGCCGGAGACGGCGTTTTGCCAGACAGCGTCAATAACAGCGAATTCGTTTATCAGATATATACCGCTGCCAAACAGGATTATTCGGGGCGTGTTACGGTGCCGGTTTTATGGGACAAAAAAACCAAAACCATCGTTTCCAACGAATCCTCTGAGATCATTCGAATGTTCAATTCGGCTTTTGACGGCATCGGAGCCAAAGCCGGTGATTATTATCCACAAAACCTACGCGCAGAAATCGACGGCCTGAACGAACGCATATATAGCACGCTTAATAACGGTGTCTATAAATCGGGCTTTGCCACCACTCAGGAAGCCTATGAGGAGGCGGTCGTGCCCCTGTTTGAAACGCTGGATTTTTTGGAAGATCGCCTGAGCACGCAGCGGTATTTAACCGGTGCGACAATAACCGAAGCCGATTGGCGGCTGTTTACCACTTTGGTTCGCTTTGATCCGGTTTATGTCGGGCATTTTAAGTGCAATATTCGCCGGATTGCCGATTATCCGAGCCTGTCAGAATATGTTCGGGACCTTTACCAGCAGCCCGGCGTGATGGCGACGGTGAACATGGACCATATCAAAAACCACTATTACGGCAGCCATGAAACTGTTAATCTCTCGCGTATTGTGCCCGTCGGCCCTAAGATGGACTTTTCTGCACCCCATAATCGCGCAAGGTTAAGCTAATATTCATGAACAAACCCCTCCCGATTATTGCGGCAAAATCCCCAGCAAAGGTAAAGTTAGAAGCCGGTAAAGGTTATCTTTGGTGTCGATGTGGCCGCTCAGAAAACCAGCCATTTTGTGATGGATCCCACGCGGGCAGCGGCATCAAGCCGCTTAAATTTATCGCAGAAAAAACTGCAGAGGCAGGTTTGTGCCGCTGCAAATCCAGCGCAAATCCGCCTTTTTGTGATGGCAGCCACACGCGTCTTGGCGATCTAACTGTCGGAGACCCGTCTCCGGTTCCAAAAACAAAAACCCCTGTTGCGGTTCCAACCCCCGAAGAACCAACCGTGGCGCGCATCCATGAACTGGCTCGTGACGGGCTTTCAAAGCTTGGCCACCACGGCGAAATGGCGGCGATGGGGGTGCCGCGCAAAGACCTGCCGCATTGGGACGACATCCAAATTCTGCCCGCGCAACTGGCCCGAAAACCGCTTTTGGACCAAGCGCCGGTGGCCACGTCTGTCACCATCGGCCCGCGTGCGGCCAAACCATTACAGCTGGATATTCCGTTATTTGTTTCCGACATGAGCTTTGGCGCATTGTCAGAAGAAGCCAAGACAGCATTGGCGCGGGGTGCGGAAATGGCGGGCACGGGCATTTGTTCTGGCGAAGGCGGTATGTTGGCAGAAGAACAATCAGAAAGCTCACGTTATTTTTATGAAATGGCTTCAGCGCGTTTTGGCTGGAAACCCGAATTGGTTGAACGGGTGCAAGCCTTTCATTTCAAAGGGGGGCAAGGGGCGAAAACCGGCACAGGCGGGCATCTTCCGGGCGACAAAGTACAAGGTAAAATTGCCGAGGTGCGTGGTCTTGAACCAGGCCAAGCCGCAATTTCACCCGCAGCCTTCCCTGACCTGAATTCGCCAGCCGATTTTCGCAAAATTGCCGATGAAGTGCGCGAACGATCAGGTGGCATTCCGATCGGTTTCAAACTGTCAGCCAACCATATCGAAGATGACATAGATTTTGCACTGGCGGCCAGCGCTGATTATATAATTCTTGACGGGCGCGGTGGCGGCACTGGCGCAGCATCGTTGATTTTTCGGGATAATATTTCGGTTCCGACAATTCCGGCATTGGCTAGGGCCCGTCAACATCTCGACAATAAAACCGGCCGTGAAGTGACCTTGATCATCACCGGCGGATTGCGTGTTGCTGAGGATTTTGTAAAGGCTATAGCTTTAGGGGCTGATGCGGTAGCGCTCAGCAATTCTGCGATGCAGGCTGTGGGCTGTATCGCGGCGCGGATATGCAATTCCAACAATTGCCCAGTTGGTATTGCCACCCAAAAGCCGGAGCTGCGAAAACATCTGGATGTGCAGGTTAGCGCAAAAAAATTGGCACGGTATTTCGGCGCAAGCGTATCACTGATGCAAGTTCTGGCCCGCGCCTGCGGTCACGCAAGCCTTTCAGATTTTCAAAAATCAGACATCACAACATGGCAGCGCGATATGGCTGATCTAAGCGGTATTCGCTTTGCCGGTATTGGCCGTTAGGCGGCTGAGCGATCATTTCGTATTATCTTTTGCATAGATTAGGGGGAAAATGAAAAAACCAGTTGATACATCGATAGAAGAACATCAGTCAAACGCAGCCGGACGCCGTGCAAAAGGCGAATTTGTGCGTGGCGTCAGCGGCTTTCGCAGCACATTAGGGGATGCTGATTTCCCCGCGCAGCCCGGGCGATACCATCTGGTGGTGGCGCTTAATTGCCCTTGGTGCCACCGTGTGACTTTGGCGCGCAATGTGCTTGGCCTTCAAAACAGTATTTCGCTGGATGTGGTTTATCCCAGTCGCACGGGTGATGATGACCCTGCGGGGCCAAATCTGTGGGAATTTAACCCAACCCGCGTTTCAACGCTGACCAATGTATCGTTGCTGGAATGCACCTTAGAAACTGCAACCGGTAAAGCCTATCGGCTGGTCAAACAGATTTATGCGGCTGAGGGATCATCCGAGGGTTCGGTTCCGGTATTGTATGACAAAATAACCCAACGGATTGTGAATAATGAAAGCGCCGAAATCCTTCGGATGTTGAATGCAAATGCCACGGCATTGGGTTCAAACGATGCGGATCGTCCTGACCTTTACCCAGATAAAGCTGCAACGCGCGCAGAGATCAATGTGCTGAACGACATAATTTATACAGGTATAAATAACGGGGCTTATAAGGCCGGGTTTTCCTCTGATCAGGCTGTTTATGCCAAGGCATTTGAAAATTATTTTGACACGCTGGCCAAGCTTGAAAAACTGCTGGCATCAGACGGGCGCGATTTTTTGACAGGCAATAATTTCACCGAGGCTGACCTTCGCCTGTTTCCGACCTTGTATCGACATGATCCGGTCTATTATCTGCGTATGAAACTTAACGGAGCCAAGATTTTAGACTATCCACACTTGTGGCGCTGGCTTTGCAAGGTCTATGGCCTGCCGGGTGTCGCCCAAAGCAATTCACTGGTGCATTGTCGCCAAGGATATTTTGGCAGGTCTTGGAACAATATTGTGCCAATCGGCCCGTTTTCCCCGATGCCATATCCCGAGGCCTATGAACATCCAAATCTGTTTGATTTGCGGCGCGCGAACCCCAAGGTGTAGCCCTTCAAGCTTCATCTAGGTGGCAAGGATATTATTTTGATAGAGAGAATGAATAATTCTGTTTTACTTAAGGATTTTAATGCGATACCGGATTGGATCAAGGGATTTACTCATGGAATTAATGTATGAACATGTCAGTAATGGCTGATATTCGGGCGTTTGGCATAACTGGCTGGAAAAATTCTGGAAAAACCACATTGATGGAACGGCTGGTTCTTGAGCTGTGCAAACGCGGCTATAGCGTTTCAACCCTTAAACATGCCCATCATAATGTTGATGTGGATCAACCCGGCAAAGATAGCCACCGACACCGTCAGGCTGGTGCGCGTGAGGTCATTCTAGCGTCAGCGAACCGTTGGGCTTTGATGCACGAACTGCGTGACAAAGCCGAACCCCCGCTCGAATTTCTGTTGTCAAAACTGGAGCCCGTCGATTTGGTGCTGGTTGAAGGATACAAGCAACATAGCATTGCCAAGATTGAAGCTTCGTTTCGCCCTGCAAGCCAGCCTTTGCTGGCCTTTGAGAACGGCTCAATCAAGGCGGTCGCTGCGGGTTATCAACCCGACGGACTTAATGTTCCGGCTCTGGGTATTAATGATATTCCGGTAATCGCCGATTTTGTTCTGCGCCAAACTGGGCTTACTGTCTGATTGGTATTGTGCATGAAATTTTGGTTACGCGCCCAAATGGGTTTCGAATAAAGTTTCCAATATTGGGCAATCGGGAACATCGCCCTGATTGCATTTTGCAATCATACCTGAAAGCGCTGTTTCCAATTTTGTCAGTCCGGCAATTTTTTCTTTGACCGAGGCGAGATGAATAACAGTTAAGTCATGCACTTCGCTACAACTCGCATCTTTCTGATCGACCATGCTAAATAATGCGCGAATTTCTTCAATGCTAAAGCCAAGCCCACGGGCGCGCCGGATAAAGAACAAGCGCTTTAGCTGGTCATCGTTGTATTGCCGGTTGCCGCCGGCGGTGCGATCCGGCTTTGGCATAATGCTGATGCGTTCATAATACCGGATGGTTTCAATATTAACGCCGGTTTTGAGGGACATTTCCCCGATTGCATAGCCTCGCGTCTTTGTGATATTTTTCATTATAAATTGCCTTGTATCTGTAGCTACTACAGATGCTATATAAGGTTCAGAAACAGAATTGGCGAGGAAAAAAATGACTGACCTGACCAACGATATTGCTGAACAGACTGACCAGGGCGACAGAAAAACCCGCTGGTTGGCGGCTGGTGGCGTGCTTGGCGCGCTTGGTGCCTCGGCCTGTTGCGTGGTGCCGCTTTTGCTATTTAGTATGGGTATATCCGGTGCTTGGATCGGTAATCTGACTGCGCTTGCAGCTTATAAACCTATCTTTATTGTCCTGACCTTTGGGTTTTTGGGCTATGGATATTGGCTGGTGTATCGCAAGCCAAAGGCCTGTGCAGAAGGTGAGGTTTGCGCCCGACCATTACCAAACCGCCTTGTGAAAACCGCGTTAATCGGGTCAACAATTTTAATTTTAATTGCAACATTCTGGACATGGATCGCGCCAGTTGTTGCCCCCATTCTTTTGGGCCTTTGAAAGGACAAGAAATGAAACTGAAAAGGACCTCTTTTGTGTTGGCAGGAATGTTTTTCGCCACACCGCTTTTTGCGGCAATTCAAACCGTCACCCTTTCGGTGCCGGGAATGTTTTGCGCAAGTTGCCCCTTTATTGTTGAGGCGGCTATGGGCGAAGTGACCGGCGTGCAATCGGTTGTAACCACGTTGGACGACCGTCTTGCCGTTGTGGTTTTTGACGATGAAATAACCTCAATCGAAGATATTATTTTTGCCTCAACCGCAGTCGGATACGAAGCTTTCCTAGAGCAATAATATTGCAGCTGCGTTTAAGCTGTTATTCATGCAGGAGCTAAAAGATGTTTGATGCAAACCAAGCGGTTTCCGATTTGGAAAGGAGCTTTGATCTTGCGGTGATCGGTGCAGGATCGGCCGGATTTTCTGCGGCGATTACAGCGGCAGAAACCGGCGCAAAGGTTGCCTTGATCGGATATGGCACCATTGGTGGCACCTGTGTAAATGTCGGTTGTGTGCCCTCAAAAGCAATAATCAGAGCAGTTGAAACCTTGCAGTTTGCCAAAGCTTCGCGCAGGTTTGACGGCATTCAGGTTTCGGCAAAGCTGGTTGATTGGGCAGCGGTGATGCGCCAAAAGCAAAGCCTTGTTGAGGAATTACGACAGGCTAAATATATTGACGTGCTGCCAAATTATGACACTATTACCTATATACAAGGCGCTGCGCAGTTTCACCCTGATGGCGGCTTACAGGTTGAGAACAAGACCATCAAGGCCAGCAAAATCATTTTGGCAACCGGTTCGCGCCCCCATATTCCCGATATTGACGGACTTGATACGGTTGACTGGCTTGACAGCACAACTGCGTTAGAACTGGAAACATTACCAGAGTCTTTGACCATTATCGGCGGTGGGTATATCGGGGTTGAACTTGCCCAGATTTTTGCGCGCGTCGGTGTCAAAACCACCATCATTACACGCCGTGGATTGCTGCCCGATGCAGAACCCGAGATAAGTAAAGCCCTGACAGGGTTCTTTAGGGATGAAGGCATTACTGTCTTGCAAGGCCTTTCATATCTGAGTGTTGAACAAACTCTGGATCAGGTCAATGTGATGGTCAGCAAAGATGGTAAACCTGTCAAAATCAGTGCTGAACGGTTGCTTTTGGCGACCGGACGTGCCCCCAACACCCAAAGCCTTAAGTTGGCCAATGCAGGGATAAAAACCGACCAGCGCGGCGGCGTTTTGGTTGATGATCAGATGCGCAGCTCCCGAGCCGGAGTTTTTGCGGCGGGGGATGTTACGGGTTTGGACCAATTTGTTTATATGGCGGCATATGGTGCCAAACTCGCGGCCAAGAACGCGATGGGGAGCAGCCTTAGCTATAACAATCAGGCCATGCCTGCTGTGGTGTTTTCCGATCCGCAAATCGCCAGTGTTGGCCTAAGCGAAGCGATGGCAAAAGCAAAAGGCATTGACGTGGTGACCTCGGTTCTGGGATTGGAAAACCTGCCAAGGGCATTGGCGGCGCGTGATACGCGTGGGTTGATAAAACTGGTGGCCGAGCGCGACAGTAAAAAACTGTTGGGGGCTCATATTATTGCACCCGAAGGTGCGGACAGTATTCAAACAGCGGCAATGGCGATCAAGATGGGCATGACCTATGTGGATCTCGGCGAAATGATTTTTCCGTATCTAACAACGGTTGAGGGATTAAAGCTGGCGGCGCAGACTTTTGAAATGGATGTGGCAAAATTATCCTGTTGCGCTGGGTAAAGACCAACCTTTAAGGGCGCTTTTGTCTCTGAAATTACGAGTCAAGCAACCCACGTTTAAAGCCTAGACCATGGTTGCAAGCATTGCCAGCAACGCCCTTTATTGCAATCGGGCGCGTCGCAAAAATGTTGCTTTGTGGTCTGGGCAATTAACTTATGCTTTTCTGAGTTTGATAGGTTTAAACGCGGTACGCCGCGTTAATCATGATCAGCCTCTTCTTCATCGTCACTATGCATCAATTCTCTGATGTCATCGGGAATATCATCTTTTGAAAACTTGGCCTGTTCTTCCGCATCATGCACAAAGGCAATAATTGCGGCCAGCTCGGCACCCGATAATTCAATCTGACGGCCCAGTTCGTCTTCTTGCATTATAATCATGGCGCTTGCGCCCCGCCACATATTTGCAGCAAAATCAAAGGCATTCATGGGTTGTTCCATATAAATGGCCGCGAATTCAACTGCGTCTTCGCCACCAATGCCATTAACCGTATGGCAGACAACACAGCCCTTTGATGCAAACAGGTTTCGTCCTAGAACCGGATCAAACGCAGGGATGGCCAAGCCGTTTTCCAAAACGAAACCGGATCGAGACATTTGCGCGCTGATTTCAGCGTCTTCGCTAGCCCAGCTGGGCAAAGCGATGGCACCAAGAATTACGGTAAAACAAAGGTTCATAAAACGAATTTTCATAGTGTGTTCCTTTTAGGATCAAGTGAATTGGGATGGTCAAATCAGATGTGCTTTCAGGGCTCCTTCTTTTGCTTTGGCTTCAGATCTAAATTGGCGTCTTTGATCTTTGGCAGGGTGATATGCACCTCTAGCCCGCCATCATCAGGGTTTGTCAGGGTGATTTCGCCGCCATGGGCATGAATGATTGTGCGCGCGATGGACAGACCCAGACCGGTGCCGCCAGTTTCAAGATTGCGGGATTTTTCAACACGAACAAACGGGTCAAACACCCTTTCCAGATCAGCCGCAGGGATACCGGCACCCTGGTCTTTTATGCAGATATGCACAAGACCATCTGCGGAAACCGTGGTAATTTTGGCATTCTTGCCATAGCGAATAGCGTTTTCGATGACATTACGCAGCGCGCGGCGCATGGCAACGGGTTTGACACGTACTTGCTGGCCCGGCGTTGTGGTTAGGGTGGCTTTGCCACCGACCGTGACAATATCGGTAACCAGATTGCTTAGGAATTCCGGCAAGTCAACGGTTTTTGTTTCCTCTGATGTTACCATACCACGGGCAAATGACAGGGTTGATTCCACCATTTCCTGCATTTCAGCGATGATGGCAACCAGCCGGTTCCGGGTTTCGGTTTCGTCAACCATTTCGCTTTGCACCCGCATCGCCGTAAGTGGAGAGCGAAGATCATGCCCCAGCGCTGCCAGCAGCCTTGTGCGCTCAGATACAAACCGGGTCAGACGTTCTTGCATCTCGTTAAAAGCTGCGGTCAGGCGGCGCAATTCTTCCGGCCCATGTTCGGGTAATCTCGCAGGTTTTTCGCCACGGCCAAATCTTTCGGCGGCATTGGCGAGCGTGCGTAGCGGATCGGTTAGCTGGCTAAGCGCGATCCAGACAGTGGCCATAATGATCAGCGTCGCCAAACCATAACTTGCGGTCGATACCCAAGGCCATTGCAGCGGAGGCCGATGAAACCGTGTGGAAACATTCAGCCATTGGCCGTCTTGCAAGGAAATCGCCAGCCGCATTTCAAGCGAAGTCAGGTCAAGCCCCAACATTTGCCTGTGCATCTCAGCCAGTTCCGGTGACAGATTGTCGGTGTTTTCGACCTGTACAATCTGACCGATCTGGTGCAATTCCACCCTAATTTGATGGTCAAAATCGTCATTTTCCAAAAAGCGCTGCACCCGAGCCATGATGGTGCCATCGCCGCCATGGTCCATATGATCAACCGATGCATTGGGCGATAGCGAGAACCGCACCAGCGGCGAATCCGCTGCGGCCAGAATTTTCACACGCAGGTCTTCGGGCGCGGCTTCCATCAAGCGCACCACATTGGCCGCCCGACCTGAGGCTTCCAGCCCAAGCGCGGCCCGCACCGCAAGGCTGCGCTCATCAACAAATAACCAAAGACTGATGCCTTGCACCACAATAAAAGTAACAAGAATTATCAAGACCAGTTGCCCGCGCAGGGTTCTGGGAGCAAGATGCCCCATCACAGGTTTTTCACCTCGCATGAAAGGCAATATCCGCCACCGCGAACGGTGGTGATCAATTCTGGGCGACTGGCATTGGTTTCGATCTTGCGACGCAGGCGGCTGACTTGATTATCTATGGTGCGGTCAAAAACCTGCGCGCTTCGCCCTGATGTCAGGTCAAGCAACTGATCTCTTGAAAGCACAAAGCGGGGGCGCTCCAGAAACACCGTCAATAATTTGAATTCAGCAGTGGTCAACGATGTTTTGATGTCGGTATCGGCTTTGGTCAGCATCCGCCGGTCGGTGTCCAGTATCCAGTCAGCGAATTGAACGCTGTGGCCGGACAACGCCCCTGCAGACAGTTCGTTGCGGGCATGACGGCGCAAAATTGCTTTGATGCGGGCCAACAGTTCGCGGGGATTAAAAGGTTTGGGCAAATAGTCATCAGCGCCGATTTCCAACCCGATAATCCGGTCGGTTTCCTCACCAAGTGCGGTCAGCATTAATATTGGCAATTGGCCTTGGCTGCTTAGCCGTCGGCACACTGACAAACCATCTTCGCCCGGCATCATCACATCCAGCACCAGCAGATCATATTTTCCGGCAGCCAGTTTGGTATCCATCTCTGTGGCGTCGCGCGCGGATTCGGTTCTGAACCCGTTTTTTTGTAAATAACGCGTGACCGCATCGCGGATTTCACGGTGGTCATCCACAACCAGAATTCGGGGAATATGCGGGCTTTCTTTCATTGTGCGGCCTTTATAGCGCGGAGTTTCGTGCTTGCTGCAAAAACAATGTAACCGAAAGTAACAGCGCTTTCATATGCGACATAGTATTACAAAAAGCCGTTTGGCTGGCATAGTTTTGCGACACTCAGCGCCCAGATAAGGGGTATCAAAATAACTGATCCCTAACAGAAAAGGTGAAATACGATGAATGATTTCATAAATACAGGAATGGGCACTGGTATGGGCTGGGGCATGGGTAGCATTGGTATGTTGCTGGTCACGGCCGTGTTTGTGCTCGCGGTAATTGCCTTGTTGAAATACATCCGCAATTAGCCTTGCAGACCCAGAGTTGCCAAACCAGCAATCCCATGAAAAACGCATAAGTTTTAATCCCCTTTTGGACTTAATGCTGGCAAATGCTGGTTTGGCATTTGAAAAATAGACGTTAATGCAGGGATCAACACCATGATCAACAAGCAAGTGGACCCCTACCACTTGCTTGGCACCTGTAACCTCGATTTGGCTTTTAGGGTCGAGGTAAAACGCGCGCGGAGACAATTTTGTAAAGCATTTTGCTTCGGCGCGCGAATAATCGAATTTTAGAACAGCAAAACCCTGTTATTTCCCCAATAGGGTTAACCTTCCATGATTTTCGGATTTTTTACTGTTTGAAAAGACGTTTGGAAAAATTCCATTGTCGGGCTACTATCCGGTCCATATTTTATCCGGTCCATATTTTTTTGAAAATCATCGCTTGACCTTACAGTCTCTGGAAGGATTAAGGTGATTTAAACAAAAGCAAAGGCGTATCAAATGGCGAATTCTCATCATCACGACGACCAGCATGATCATTCTGGTTCTTCCAGTTCAAACGGTGCTGCAACCGTGACAGACCCGGTATGTGGCATGAAAGTCGCAACAGATGCGGGAAAGCCCAGCGAGGTTTGGCATGATCAGACTTTCCATTTTTGCAGCGATGGCTGCCATGAAAAATTCAACGGGGACCCGTATTTCTATGCATCCGGCAACAAAGCCAAGCAAACAAAGTCTGTCAGTGCTGATGTCGAATACACCTGTCCGATGCACCCGGAAATTTTGCAAGACCATCCCGGAGCCTGCCCGAAATGCGGCATGGCGCTGGAACCACTGGTGGCAACAAGCGATGAACCAAATGAAGAATTGGTCGATTTCACCCGCCGCATGTGGATCAGCGCGGCGGTGGCGGCACCGCTGATTGTGGTGACCATGGGACCAATGGTTGGCGTGCATCCGCGCGAATGGATCGGCGAGCCGCTGACCAGCTATTTTGAATTTTTAATCGCCACGCCGATCATTCTGTGGGCGGCGCAACCGTTCTTTGTGCGCGGTTGGCAATCAATCCGGACCATGAACCCCAACATGTGGACATTGATCGCTATCGGGGTGGGGGCGGCTTATATCTATAGTCTTGTTGCCACATTTTTGCCGGGGATTTTCCCCGAAGAATACAGCGCCGGCGGCGTGGTTGGCACTTATTATGAGGCGGCGGTGGTGATCGTTACCCTGATATTTGTCGGGCAAGTGCTGGAACTGCGGGCGCGGGAGCGAACCGGCGATGCGATCAAGGCTTTGCTGGATCTTGCGCCCAAAACCGCGCGAAGAATACTGGAAAACGGTGACGAATACGACGCGCCACTTGGAAATATCATTGAAGGCGACCGCCTGCGGGTACGTCCCGGCGATGCGGTGCCGGTGGATGGAGTTGTGATTGAAGGCACCTCGGCGATTGATGAAAGCATGTTAACGGGTGAATCCCTGCCAGTGGAAAAAGCTGCGGGCGATGCAGTAACCGGCGGCACCATTAACAAAAACGGTTCATTGGTGATAAAGGTAGCAAAAGTTGGCGCTGACACAGTGCTGTCGCAAATCGTTGAAATGGTAGCGGGGGCCAAACGGACCCGCGCGCCTATTCAGGGCATGGTCGACAAGGTGTCGGCAATATTTGTGCCGCTGGTCATCCTGATTGCAATCACATCTTTCCTGATCTGGTTCTTCTTTGGCCCTGATCCCCAACTGGTCTTTGCTTTTGCTGCCTCGGTGTCGGTGCTGATTATTGCCTGCCCCTGTGCGTTGGGTCTGGCAACGCCGATTTCAATCACCACCGCAGCGGGGCGCGGTGCGCAGGCTGGTGTGCTGATCAAAGATGCCGAAGCGCTGGAACGCATGGCAAGGGTTGATACGCTGATTGTTGACAAGACCGGCACCCTGACCGAAGGCAAGCCGAAACTGACCGATACTGTTGCCCTTGGGGATGTCGATGCGGATACGTTACTGGCACTGGCAGCGGCGCTTGAAAAAGGCTCGGAACATCCATTGGCCGAGGCGATTGTTGCAGGGGCTGAGGACAAAGGCCTGAAAATCGGTAAGATCACCGGTTTTGAGGCGGTCACTGGCAAAGGCGTAAAAGGCACAGTCGCCAAGCGCGAGGTTGTCCTTGGCAACGTGGCCATGATGGACGAGATCGGCCTGACAACCAAAAGCGCTGATGAACAGGCGGATGCGCTGCGCTCAATGGGCAAAACAGCGATGTTTGTGGCCGTAGACGGCAAGTTGGCTGGCATCGTTGCGGTGGCGGATTCGATCAAAAGCAACAGCGCCGAGACCATCAAAGCGCTGCAAGCTGTCGGGCTGCGTATCATCATGGCTACTGGCGACAATGAACGCACTGCTTTGGCAGTGGCAAAAGAACTCGGCATTGACGAAGTGCGCGCTGGCGTAATGCCGGAAGACAAGAAGAACTTAGTCGAGGAATTGCAGGCGGCGGGGCATAAGGTTGTTATGGCTGGCGACGGGGTTAATGATGCCCCTGCACTGGCGGCGGCCTCGGTGGGCATCGCCATGGGCACCGGCGCGGATGTGGCGGTGGAAAGCGCTGGCATCACCTTGCTGGGCGGCGACCTGTCGGGCATTGTGCGGTCACGCAAGCTGGCCCGTGCCACATTGTGGAACATTCGCCAAAATCTGGTGTTTGCCTTTGGCTATAATGCGCTTGGGGTGCCGGTGGCTGCGGGTATCCTTTATCCGCTGACTGGCACGTTGCTTTCGCCGATGATTGCAGCAGCGGCGATGAGCCTAAGCTCGGTCTCGGTGATCAGCAATGCCTTGCGATTGCGTCGGGTCAAACTTTGATTTAAGGCGTGCAAAAATTTGGTTTAATACAATAAAACAACATGAAGTCAGGTAAAACAGGTGGGTGATGGATGTTCCGGCCCACCTGAAATCCAAATGCGAGGTTAAAATTTAAGCCAGGAATATTGGCCAGTACCAGCGAATTTCTAAAAATCGACTGCCGTTTTTTTTTCTTAAAATTTGCGGTTGGAAACCGCTGACATGGATGAAGCCAGTGCAGATGTAATCGACATCACTTTGCGTTAAGGGAGGTCTGATGATGAACCTTCAAATTTGAAATTTAATCAGAATTTTAGACTTCCTGTATTCGGATATACGCCGGGTTTACTGTTCTATGGCGGCTGCCAATTGCAATTGTCGCTGATCGGTCTTAGCGGCCCAGAATATTTAATATGCAAATTTTGCGATATAATAATATCAAAATTACAAGGGCTTGAACTATATCTTGGCCCAGACCAATTGCTCGGGTTACAATCGGTTACAAAGTTTATCTGTTTAGAAGATTGCGGAAAGGTATTCTGTATTCATGAATTCATATGATACGACTTTAACCACACATTTGCTGATTGTTGATGACGATCAGGAAATCCGTGTGCTGCTCAAACGGTTTCTGAGCAAACAGGGTTTTAGGGTATCGGTTGCTGCTAATAGCGATGAGATGCAAGAAATCCTAAGTAAATGGAAAATTGATTTGGTAGTGTTGGACCGGATGCTGCCCGGCAAGGACGGTCTGGCCATTTGCGCGGAATTGCGCGACGTTTCGCGGGTGCCGGTTGTTATGCTGACGGTGCTGGGCGAAGAAAATGACCGGATTGAGGGTTTCAAGATCGGGGTTGATGATTATCTGGCCAAACCGTTTAATCCGCATGAATTGCTGGCACGGGTAAAAGCAGTGTTGCGCCGCACCCATATGGCACCGCCCACAGGTGCTGATAGTTTCGGGCAAGTGCTGGAGTTTGGCCATTGGCGGTTGAATATTGCCCTGCGCCAACTGACCTCGCGTAGCGGCACACTGGTTGATTTGAGCACCACGGAGATTGATCTTTTGACAATCTTGGCAGAACGGCCCGGTATTGTTTTGTCTCGTGATCAATTGCTGGACCTGTCTCGGGGGCAAGTCGAAATTCCGTTTGACCGCAAAATTGATATGCAGGTAAGCCGGCTGCGGCGAAAAATAGAGGATGACCCGAAAAATCCAACCCTGATCCAGACCGTTCGCGGTGGCGGATACAGATTTGCTGCGGAGGTCTCGTCAATTGAAAAATCCATTTCCTGATACGATTGCCTTTCGGGCTATGGCATTGTTGGTTGTCGGGCTGGCAATCACCCATTTTGTCAGCAACCTTTTTTACACCACCGATCGGGAAACCTCGCTTTTGTCTGCGGGCGGTGAGCATGCAATTCAGTGGGTTGCGACCATGGGTAACGTTGCTGAAACAGTTTCGCCCGAAGCGTGGGCCAATTTTATAGAACGGGCCAACACCGAAAGCCGGTTTGTGCAAATGATGCAGACCCCTATTGTGGCCAGCGTCACCACCGAGGGCTGGCGCGAAGCCACATTGCAACAGGAACTGGCCCGCCATGTTGCCACGGACGAAATTCAAAACTACCGTATTTCGTATGTAACCAGCGACAATCTGTCCAGCGGCCCACAGGCAATCCAGCAATATTTTTCCGATATTGATGGCAATATGCACAAAGACCTTATTCTTGTATCGCTTGATTTGGGCGGCAACAATTGGCTTAATCTTGGTTCGTCTATTTCGCCTCCGCCACCGTTTTTCACGGCTCGGTTTGGGCTTTCTATGGCGGTAATGTTGATTTCGGTGGTTGGGATTTCGGCGCTTATTGTCGGGCGGATGACCGAACCGTTGCGCAAATTATCGCGCGCTGCGCAAAAATTGGGCACAGACGTGCAAGCGCCTGCAATCCCTGAAACCGGCCCCGAAGAAGTGCGCAGAACCGCCCATGCTTTTAATGTCATGCAAAAACGCATCCGCCGATTTGTTGAGGACCGAACCCAGATGCTGGGGGCGATTGCTCATGATCTGGGAACACCGATCACCCGTTTGCGCCTACGCGCTGAATTTGTCGAGGAAAGCGAGTTGCGCAGCAAAATGCTGCAAGATTTGGATGACATGCAGCAAATGGTGGTTTCGACGTTGTCTTTTATTCGCGAAGATGCCGCCTTGGAACCGCAAGCAAGAGTAGACATAGGTTCATTACTGGCGCGGGTTTGCGATGATATAATTGACGCTGGTTTTGAGGTCGAATTGGACGAAATTCCGCGCTGGGTGCTGGTCGATTGTTATCCGGTTGCTTTGCGTCGCGCGCTGTCAAATGTGATTGATAACGCAGTAAAATATGGCATTTCGGCAAAAGTTTCAGTGTCGATGGATGCCACTACTTTGAAAATTTTAGTTAAGGACAAAGGCCCCGGGATTGCGCCGGATCGGCAAGAGGACGTGTTCCGCCCGTTTTTACGGCTGGAAGATTCGCGCAACCGCGAGACCGGGGGAACTGGCCTTGGGCTTTCGGTGGCGCGCTCTATTTTGCGCGGCCATGGCGGCGATATTCAACTGAACAATCAAGCTGAGGGCGGACTTGGGGTTGAGCTAAGTTTGCCTTTAATTAAAGAAACACAGAATAATCCGGCATCAAAAACCAGTGCCGAACCAGCCACAGGCGGCGAAAAAAGAATTACAGCAACGGGAGAGAGAAAAACAAAATGGAAAACGCTTTAGGGATATGGGGTTCACAAGCTATTATGATGGCCATCACAGCTTCCTTTACGGTGCTGGGGATAGGTATGCTTTTGGCTGCCACAATGATGAAACGCCGGTGGAAACCCAGCTATATGGTAGAGTTTGTGTTCATCGGCATCATGCTGGGTTTGGCTTGGTATGGTGATTTTACATCAACAAAAACCTATGCGGCCTATCAACAAGACCTGAATGCTGAAGAAAAAATGGTTTCAGGAAACTATGATGGGAAAGGCGAAGAAGCCTTTGACAGCGTTGTAACGGTTATTACTTTTCAGTGGGGCTTTGGCTTCATCAATGAAGAAGAAGAAATCAGCCGCAATGCTTTGGTGGTGAATGCAGGTGAAACCGTGCTGCTAAAAATCCTTAGCAATGATGTGATTCACGGGTTTAACATTCCTGTGGCCCAGATCACCGCTGAAATTGACCCTGACGACAAGCGCGAGCTGTGGATCAGAGCACCGGATGAGCCGGGCAAATACTTAATTCAATGTGTCAATTATTGCGGCATTGGCCATTCGCAAATGAAAGCATGGTTGGTGGTTGTAGATGGTGATGATGACGAAAACGAAGGCGAGGGGCACTGATTATGAGCAATATGCAAATGGATGATCCAAAAATGGGCGAAATGGCCCATTGGGACCCAAGAGACCTTTTGAGCGACCTAACGGTCAAGCAAATTCTGTTCTCGAATGACTATCGTCTTATCGCCCTGAAAGGAATTTTTACAGCCTTTATCATGCTGGCCTTTGGCGGCATGTTCGCGATTATTTTCCGCACCGAATTGGCGGTTCCCGATGTGCAATTTCTGGGCGCACGGGTCTATATGACTTTGATGTCGTTACACGGCATGGTCATGGTGTTTGGCTTTCTGATTCCGCTTGTGGTTTCGGTTTGTTATTACATTTTGCCCAAAATTCTGGGCAATGACCGGCTTTTGTGGTCTGGCGCTGCGCAGTTCAGTTATTGGACCTTAATCGTTGCGGCGGTGATGTTGATCATTGGCCGGCCCGATTTTACATGGACCGCTTATGCGCCCATGTCATTGCGCACTGGTAATGATCTTATCTGGATGGGCTATGTTGCGATCATTTTGGTTGCAGTGTCCGAATTTTTTGCAGGCGCGGTTTTGTTTCGCAACGCTTTGGCCTCAAAAAACGGGTGGAAAAATACACCGTTGATGGCATGGGCATCAGGCACAATCGGGCTGTTGTTTATGATCTCGGTTTTCCCGCTTGGCTTTGTTGGCTATGGGTTGTTGTCGGATTGGGCACAATGGAGAGATGTTGCCTTTTTTGATCCTTCTCGCGGCGGGTCTGTAAAGTTCTTTCTTTATGTATTCTGGACCTATGGTCACCCCGCAGTTTATCTGCCATTTGTGCCTGCCATTGCCATTATCTATACGCTGATGCCGCGTTTTCTTGGCCATCCAATGTGGAGCTATTGGTCCGGTGTTGCAGCGTTCATCTTGTTGGCTATTGGCGCAATGCCGATTGGGCCGCACCATTTTCAGCCCTTACATACGGTCTCTGGCGAATATGAACGATTTATCCAGATTTTGACAATGCTTGTGTTTATTCCGTCAGTGCTGCACGTGTTTAACTGGATATCAACGTTGTTTATGGCACCAATACCGGATTCGGCGCGCCGTGCCATCCCGTTCAAATTTATGATCTTTTCGATTGCGTTTATCGTTTATGGCGGGGCCACGGCATACCTGAACGGGCAGATCGCACCGAATAGTGACTTTATCCACAATACGTATTGGGTTCCGGCGCATTTCCACGCGATGTTCTTTGGGTTTTCGGGGCAAATGGCATTTGCGGGGGTTTATTTCCTGTATCCGTATTTCACGGGGCGGATGTATAATCAGGCGTTGGGGAACTGGCATTTTTGGCTCTGGCAGATTGGTCTGTTTATCAAAATCACAGGCATGGGCGTTGCGGGCTATCTCTATTTCCCGCGCTGGGTTTACGATTATCTCGATATTCCGGGTTGGGCCAATGCGCAACTAGCGATTACGATTGGCGGTTATATGGTGGCCCTCGGCTTCTTGATCTTCCTTGTTAACGTGTTCTGGAGCGCCAAGAACGGTAAAGAAGTAACCGGTGATCCTTGGCCAGTTGTTCATGACCTCAAAGCAGCGCCAGCTGCACAACCAGCAGAATAAGGAGAACTGATATGCTGAAGTTTTTTGGATTAGTCGGGCTGGTGGCTGTTATTGTCACTGGATATCTTGTTACTTTTGAGGTGGGGCCAGACCGGCAGTTGCCCCCTTCGGTCAGTCTTTTGGAAGGGTTTAGGGAGGATGGCCTATTGCCTGAAAACCGAAATCTGCCAAATGACCATGCTGGCGAAGATGCCGGTGCTTTTGAAGTTCCAGAGCAGGATAAAGTTGTTCTTGCTGCGGCTTTGGAAGCCATGGGCGACATGGACATGGGCGGCATGAACATGGGTGGCATGAATATGGAAGGCATGGACATGGACGATGCTGACGATGCCATGGAAGGCATGGACATGGCCGAAAGTGGCGAAGGTGGCTTGTTGATCTCTGATGAAGGCGCATTTGACCGAGTGGTCGAGCTAACCATGACGGAATGGTCCTATTCCGATATGCAGCTTGATGTTACGCTTGGTGAACGCATCAAACTGGTGGTGAATAATGACGGTGAAATCCCGCATGAATTCATGTTTATGACCATGTCATTGATGGCGGCTGCAAATTATCGCGTTACCCGCGCAGATTGGAGCCTGCTGGAACACGAAGCGCTGTTTGAGCAAGCTTTGATTTTGCCAGGCGGCAGTTTTGAGATCATCATCGAAGTGCAAGAGGCCGGAAGCTGGATGTATATGTGCATGCTGCCCTATCACATGCAATTGGGCATGATGGGCCAGATGGCAACTGACGGCATGGCGATGGATATGAACATGCAAATGTAAACAGCGTTGATGCGGCCACCTGCTGGCCGCATCACAATATTTTTTCAGGAGCAAAACCATGTCCGACGCTGCCATTAATTCCGAAAGCCGTGCTTCCAGTCTGGCGAGTTACTTTGCGCTGCTTAAGCCACGCGTGATGTCTTTGGTGGGGTGAACCCCACCCTACGGGCGCAGCGTTAATCATTTGGCGATTGCGCCCAAAACCGGTGTAATTTTTGTATAAGTTTTTCGTAGTTTTTCCATATGCCGTTGAAAGGTTAATGGGGGCGGTGCGTGGGGGACCACGCACCCTACAGGCAAGTAAAGGAATTGGTTGGCCAGATATTTCCAAATTTGTTTAGCAAGAGTTTTGTTTTAACAGCCGAACTATCTCTTCAATACTTCGAGTTTTTCCATGCCGATGAATCATCGCATGGCAATTAGGACAGACCGGAACTAGATCGAATTTAGGTGAAACAATGCGTTCGCCTGCTGC
This sequence comes from Rhodobacterales bacterium, assembly GCA_003228875.1. GTDB lineage: Bacteria > Pseudomonadota > Alphaproteobacteria > Rhodobacterales > Rhodobacteraceae > UBA3077. The sequence continues at coordinate 19,532 of QIGK01000132.1, read as the reverse complement.
TTCAGCTAAAGGATCAAGATGGTGAACATGGATAAAGCCTTCACCGAGTTCGCCGTAAACTTTATTGAAATCTATATCGCAGGCAAGGCAGGCCAGACGACCGCCATTTTTTGAGCGGTAATGGTCAATACAAAGTTTGCGGGCTACGGAATTACGCTCACGGATTGTGCGGGTGGCTTGATATTCAGCGCCTTCAATAAGTGAATCAGTTTGGGGGGCTTTTGGCGCGAAGTCAGATGGGTCAAGTGCCGCACATTCAAATCCGCGCTTTCGCAACGCATCTCGCGCTTGGTGGGCGGTGAAATCATTGCCGCGCTGTGATGTGGCTAGACCCCAGATTATTTTTGCGGGATAGGGTGTTCCGGTATCGGGGTGGGCGACAAACCATTTTTGGGCTTCACGAAATCCTTCTGGTGTTCCGTTGATATCAAATTGGTCCATTGCTTTGAGTATTTGGTCTTTTATTGGAAAATCATGGTCCACAATTGATGTGATTTTTTCTTTTTCCCAAAACACCAATTGATTCGAAATCCGAGATTCGAAATTTGAAGATTTTGGTTCCTTAAGACTTGTGTAATACTCTTTATACAACGAAAATTGTTCGGTTTCGGAATCGGCGGGTCGAATAATTTTCTTAAATCCTTGGCTTTTCAAACACTCGATAATTTCTCCGAATTGCGGGCCAGTGGGATCAGATCCCTTGTTACGGCTGCCAGTATTAATGAAATGAGCAACAAAATTAATTGGCGCAAAAAACATTCCGTTTTCAGTTTTAATGATTGCGAGGTTAAGTCGGTGATTCTTAACACAACCGTTCCATGCTGAATTCTTATCGTTTCTGAGGTCTTCGAATATTTCAAGAAGGGATTCGAACTGCATTACATCACCCCTCCATCGCTTCCAATTCATCAATCATGCCGGAAATCATGCTCAACCCTTTGTCCCAGAACTTCGGATCGCTTGCATCCAGACCAAAAGGTTTTAGCAATTCGCTGTGATGCTTGGAACCACCAGCCTTGAGCATATCAAAATATTTATCCTGAAAATCCGGGTCGCCTTCTGCATAAACTGCATAAAGCGCGTTCACTAACCCATCGCCAAACGCATAGGCATAGACATAAAATGGCGAGTGGATGAAGTGCGGGATATAGGTCCAGAAACTCTCATAGCCTTCCATGAAATTAAACCCGTCGCCGAGGCTTTCGTGCTGGATTTCCATCCAGATGGCGTTGATTTGGTCGGGGGTTTGCTCGCCCTCGCGGCGTGCGGCGTGCAGGCGGCATTCAAAATCGTAAAAGGCGATTTGGCGCACCACTGTGTTGATCATGTCTTCTACTTTGCCAGCCAGCAGGCGTTTGCGGGTGGCTTGGTCTTTGGCCCCGTCCAGCAGTTTTTGGAATGTCAGCATTTCTCCAAATACGCTGGCGGTCTCAGCCAAGGTTAGCGGCGTGTCGGCCAGCAGATCGCCTTGTTTTGCTGCCAGAACCTGATGCACCCCGTGGCCAAGTTCGTGCGCCAAGGTCATGACGTCGCGCTGTTTACCAAGGTAGTTCAGCATCACATAAGGATGCACCGCCGCCACGGTGGGGTGGGCAAATGCGCCGGGGGCTTTGCCGGGTTTTACCTCAGCATCTATCCAGCCGTTTTCAAAGAATGGCGCGGCGAGCGCGGCTAGGTCGGGGTGAAAATCGCCATAAGCGTCCAGCACAATATCGCGGGCCTCATGCCAGCCGATTTTGATGTCGTCATCATCGGGCAGGGGCGCGTTACGGTCCCAGATTTCCAGTTTTTCAAGGCCCATCCACTTGGCTTTGAGCGCGTAATAACGATGCGAGAGTTTTGGATAAGCAGCGACCACCGCGTCGCGCAGGGCCTGCACCACCTCGGGTTCCACATGGTTTGACAGGTGCCGTGACATCTGCGCGGTGGGCAGGTTGCGCCAGCGATCAGTGATCTCTTTTTCTTTGGCCAGCGTGTTGGTGATGCGGGCAAAAAGCGGTAGGTTTTTGGTGAAAACTTTTGTCAGGGCCTTTGCACCCGTTTCGCGGCGGGCGCGGTCTGTATCGGAAAGCAGGTTGAGGGTGGCTTCAAGCGAGGTTTCCTCCCCATCCACATCAAAGGTCAGCCCCGCCATGGTTTCGTCAAACAGACGGTTCCACGCAGATGCGCCCACTACGGATTTATCGTGCAGGAATTTTTCGAGCTCATCGGACAATTGATAAGGTTTCATGGCGCGCAGACGATCAAGGATCGGTTTATAACGCGCAAGATCAGTATTTCCCGCGATCATTGCTGCCAGTTTTTCATCGTCTATGCGATTGATTTCAAGCGTATAAAACACCAACGGATTAGACAAGTCAGTAACCGCGCCTTGCATATCGGACATAAATTTGGCCCGATCGGCATCGGTGGTGTTTTGGTAATAACGCAGGCCAGCAAAAGACATGATGCGGCCCATTTTGCCTTCAATGACTTCATAACGCTGAATGCAATTCAGAAAATCGGCGGCGTTGATGTCGTTCAACTTGCCCTCGTAATCGGCGGCAAAACTGTCGGTTTCATCTTTTAGCCATGCCAGATCGGCTTTGATCTCGGTGCTGTTTTCGCCGGGATACAGATCATCGAGGTTCCATTCAGGCAGGTCGCCTAAATTGCCGCCCCCTGAGGGGTCTTTAGTGTCATAGCGGGCATCGGGCATGGTTTTGAACATCGGTCTCTCCGGTTGGAATTCTAGGAAATATATGGGGGCTTAAAGGTTAAGGTCAACGCAAACCGGAAAATGATCTGATGCAGTCAGCAGGGCGTTTTGCAGTTTTTTATCATCAAAACAGGTCGGGTCGTCAAACGGGTGCAAGACACGCCATTTGGGGTTGGTGTCGCGCACCAGATCAAGTGAGAGCATCACATAGTCAAGCAGCGCATTCAGGTAACGTTGGTGGTGTTTGGAATAAAACCGCGCCGTGCCGATTGACCAGCCTTGGTTCGGGTCCAACCATATTTCAGCATGGGGGTCTTTGAGGTGGGTTTTTGGTGTAACCACACTGCCCAGCACAGTTTCAACGCTGGATTTGCCAAACAGTTTTTCGTACCCATCAAGCCCGGGACCATCATTGAGATCACCCAAAACAATCAGGCTATCATCCGCGTTCAGATGGTCTTCAACCCGTTCGCGCAGCCAGATACATTGCGCCAGTTGCTTACGGCGATTGGCGATTGATATTTCTTTGGCCTCGGCATCATTGCGCGCCCCGTGCGGGGCTTTGGACTTGGCATGCACACCAATCAGGCGGATATTTTTGCCGCTGGCGCGGTGGGCTAGGACCAATTCTATTGGGGGTTTTGAAAACGTATACACCTCGGGCTGGCCGTCAGCATCGACATCTAGCTTAAATTTGCCGTCAAAACGCGGGGCGCGGGTGATGGTGTTTCCATCAGAAACCTCACCCTGCGGGTCATGATGCATTTTGACAATTTTTGGGTCATAAAGCACAGTCAATTCTTGGTCTGTGTGGCTTACAAACCCTGTTACTGTGGCGGATTGGCGAAGGCCAAAATGGCTGGCAAAATTTTGCATTGCGCGCACGGAAGATCGTTTTTTGTCGGTGTTTGGGGCCTCAACGATCAGAATAATGTCCGCATCCATCTTGCGAAATACATGCGCCACCGCATTGGCCTGATCAACGCGTTTAATACGATAACGTGACGACCATTCTTGGTCGAGTATCAGCTGGTTATCATCGTCAAAAAGCTCTGTGAACCATTCAATATTATAGCTGGCGATGCGCATTCAGGCGTTCAGCGGTTGACGCTGGGCGCGAATTTCTTCCCACGCGGTGTTGATGTTCGCAAGCCGAGTGGTGGCAAGGGCTATGGCCTCGGCTGGCAGGCCGCGCGCGGTCAATAAATCAGGATGGTTGGTTTTGACAAGGCTGCGCCAGTTACTGCGGATTTGATCAAGGCTGAAATCAGGGGCGACACCCAAAACCGAATAAGGATCAGGCGAAAGGCCGGGCACATATCGGGTGCGAAGGCATTGGAACAAAGCGTCGGGCAGGTCAAAAATTTTGGCTACAACACCCAGAAATTCGTCTTCTTTGGGATGGTAATTGCCATCCGCCATGGCTATATGAAATAGGCCTTCCAGTAGATCGGTAAGGATTTGCTGGTCGTCCTTGAACATTTTGGCAACTTTGGCCGCATAGGATTCAAAACCCGCCACGTCTTGACGCGCAAGGTTGAAAACTTTGGCGGCTTGGGCCTCGTCTGCCTCAGCGATTTGGAAAATCTGGCGAAAGGCTACTACTTCGTCGCGGGTAACCTGCCCATCAGCCTTGGCCATTTTTGCGCCAAGCGCGATCACGGCAATTGTAAAGCCGATGCTGCGTTCGGGCGGGCTGGTTAACCTGTCAAAAACAGCGGTTAGCCCCTCACCTGAGGTGAGCGCTTTTAGTGCTTCGGTGATGCGTTCCCAGATTGACATAGTGCTACCTTATAGCAGTTTTGTGTTTTGGTATTCGATTGTCTTTTACCAAAGATATCGGTGTTGTAAGTCGCTGTCGAGTGTGATTGCTTCTTATGAAACAAACCTCGATTCCTTGTGATAATTATTGGAGCAAACGCATGACCCTGTGGGACTTTTGGATTGACCGTGGTGGCACTTTTACCGACATCGTGGCACGTGACCCTTTGGGCGGTTTGCACACCAAAAAACTGCTGTCGGAAAATCCGGAGCAATATGTGGATGCGGCTTTGCATGGCATTCGCGGGTTTTTGGGGTTGGCTTTGGATGCACCAATTCCGAGCGATCGGGTGGCTTCGGTTAAGATGGGCACCACGGTGGCGACCAATGCTTTGCTGGAACGCAAGGGTGATCCGTTGGCATTGGTGATTACCGCAGGTTTAGGGGATCAATTGCGTATTGCTTACCAAGCGCGGCCTCGAATTTTTGACCGAGAATTGATCCGGCCCGAGATGTTATATTCAGAAGTGATTGAGGCCCGTGAACGGGTGCGCGCCTGCGGGGCCATTGAGGCCCCTTTAGACGCGGCGCATTTAAGGAATGCGCTGGAGCGTGTGTTTGAGGCTGGAATACGGGCAGTGGCGATTGTGTTTTGTCACGGCTATCGGCATCGGGAACATGAGGCTGAGGCGGCAGTGATTGCGCGCGATATTGGGTTTACACAGGTTTCGGTGAGCCATGAGGTTTCGCCGTTGATGAAGATGGTCTCAAGAGGGGATACCACTGTTGTGGATGCCTATCTGACGCCGATTTTGCGGCGCTATATTGACCGCGTGGCGGCGGCGTTTGATGGAGATATGGCGGGTAAGCTGATGTTTATGCAAAGTTCGGGCGGCTTGACCGATGCGCTGAATTTCCAAGGAAAAGACGCGATATTGTCTGGCCCTGCGGGCGGCGTTGTTGGCTGTGTTGGCACCAGCCAGATTGCCGGAAAGACCAGCGTTATTGGCTTTGATATGGGCGGCACGTCTACAGATGTTTGCCATTTTGCCGGTGAATTTGAACGGGTCTTGAACACTGAAGTTGCAGGCGTGCGGATTACTGCGCCGATGATGAATATCCATACGGTTGCAGCGGGGGGCGGCAGCCTTTTGAGTTATGACGGGGCACGTATGCGGGTTGGGCCGGAAAGTGCCGGGGCCAATCCGGGGCCGGTTTGCTATGGGCGGGACGGCATGTTGGCGGTGACCGATGCCAATGCCATGGTCGGCAGGTTGCGGCCCGAGTTTTTTCCGGCGATTTTTGGGCCTGATGCGAACCAGCCGCTGGACATCGCGGCTACTCAAGCGGCATTTTCTGTTGTTGCGGCAGAGGCTGGTTTGCAGCCTGAGGAAATGGCGGATGGTTTCCTGCGGATCGCAGTGGAAAACATGGCCAACGCGATTAAGAAAATCAGCGTTCAGCGCGGCTATGACGTCACCGAATATTGCCTGACGGTGTTTGGCGGCGCGGGGGCGCAACATGCTTGTGCGATTGCCGACACATTGGGCATGACCACCTGTTTGATCCATCCGATGGCCTCGCTGCTTTCGGCTTATGGCATGGGGCTGGCGGATATTCGCGCCAGTCGGGCTGAGGCGCTGGAGGCGGATTTATCCGATACCAGCCGGTTGAACGCAGCGGCGATTATTGACGGATTATCTGTGCAGGCAATGGGAGAGGTTGAAGCGCAAGGTGTGGGTGAGGCTGACATCAATATGATCAACACCCTGCACCTGAAGGTCAAAGGGACGGACACCTCCCTGCCGATAGCCTTTGATGATGAAGCTACGATGCGGGCTGAATTTAACACGGCGCATAAGGCACGATTCGGATTTTCGCCCAGCGATGCTTTGGTAATTGAAAACGTGAGCGTTGAGGCGGTGGGGCGGGCGACTGATTTGTCAGAGCCGGAATTGGCGATGAAAAAACGTGATGAAACGGCTTATAAAACCGCGCTGGAAGCGCCGGTTTATTACGCAGGCGAATGGCATGACAGCCGTTTTGTGCGGCGCGAGGACATGCAGCCGGGCGACACGTTAACCGGCCCTGCGGTGTTGGTGGAACCCCATACCAGCATTGCCATTGAACCGGGTTGGCAGGCGCAGATTACTGCGTATAACCATGTCGAACTGACGCGGATTGTGGCGCGCCAAAGTGACCATGCAATTGGCACCAAGGCTGATCCTATCATGTTGGAAGTGTTCAATAATCTGTATATGTCAATTGCTGAACAAATGGGGGCGGTGCTGGAAAACACCGCCGCCTCGATCACCATCAAGGAGCGGTTGGATTTTTCCTGCGCAGTGTTTGACGGTTTGGGTGATTTGATTGCAAATGCACCACATATGCCAGTGCATTTGGGGTCTATGGGCGCATCCGTAAAAGCGATTATTGCGCAGAATCCTGATATGCGGGATGGCGATGTTTATGTGCTGAACGCACCGTATAACGGCGGCACCCACCTGCCGGATATAACCGTTGTGACTCCGGTTTTTGGCGAGGATGGCGAGATACTTTTCTATTCCTCCGCGCGGGGTCATCACACCGATGTTGGTGGGCTAACGCCGGGGTCGATGCCGCCGGATAGTCGATCAATACATGATGAGGGCGCGTTGATTGATAACTGGAAACTGGTGGATCAGGGGTATTTTCGCGAGGAAGAAACCAAGGAATTGCTGACCAGCGCCAAATATCCGGCGCGCAGCCCCGATATCAATATTGCCGACCTAAAGGCGCAAGTGGCAAGTTGCGAAAAAGGCGCGCAGGAATTGCGCAAAATGGTGGCGCATTTTGGTTTGAAAACCGTTCAGGCCTATATGGGGCATGTGCAGGACAATGCAGAGGAATGCGTGCGCCGTGCCATTGAGACCCTGAAAGACGCCGAATACACCTATCCGATGGACCCGGATTTTGACGGCAACCCGCGTGAAATCAAGGTGAAGATCAGCGTTGATAAAACCGCGCGGACGGCCACGATTGATTTTACCGGCACCACCGGACAATTGGCGACCAATTATAACGCGCCGGAACCGGTTACACGGGCGGCGGTGCTGTATGTTTTCCGGCTGTTGGTGGATGATAATATTCCGATGAACGAGGGTGTGATGAAGCCGCTGAATGTGGTTCTGCCCAGCAAAACCATGCTATCGCCGCAGTATCCGGCGGCGGTGATCGCTGGGAATGTTGAGACATCTCAGGCGGTTACCTCGGCTTTGCTGTTGGCGCTTGGGGTGCAAGCGGCATCGCAATCGACCATGAACAACACCACTTGGGGTAATGATACATACCAGTATTATGAAACCATTTGCGGCGGTTCGGGCGCGGGGTTGCGCCATGACGGCACAGGGCATAATGGCACCAGCGGCATTCACACCCATATGACCAATTCTCGCCTGACTGATCCCGAAGTGCTGGAATGGCGCTTTCCGGTGTTGCTGAAGGAATTCTCGATCCGTAAAGGCTCTGGCGGCAAAGGGGATTTTACCGGCGGTAACGGTTGCACGCGGCGCATCAGGTTTCTAGAGCCCATGACCGTGGCGGTGCTGTCGGGCCATCGGGCGACCCCGCCGCCGGGGTTAAACGGCGGTGCGCCCGGCGGGTTAGGGCGCACCCGGATTGTGCGGGCTGATGGCAAAATTGAGGAGCTGGCATCCGCAGATAAAAGCGAAATGTTCGCGGGCGATACCTATTGGCTGGAAACCCCGGGCGGTGGCGGATTTAACCTTTAGGGGCTTATTTGACGTATATTCAGTTTGTCATAACAAATTTTCGCTGGCTGCTGGCCGGGCTGCTTTTGGCATTTTTCTCAAGCTTCGGGCAGACGTTTTTTATTGCGTTGTCAACCGGGCCAATCAGAAAGGCGTTTGATCTAACGTCGGGCGAATACGGGTCGCTCTATATGATCGCGACTTTGGCCAGTGCATTGGTCTTGTCGTATATTGGCCGCGCGGTTGACCATTATTCGGTCCGTAAAGTGGCTGTTGTTACAACGCTGATGCTGGCGCTGGCTTGTCTTTTGTTGGCGATTTCAACATCGATTTTTCTGCTAACCTTTGCGATTTTTGGCTTACGCCTGTTTGGGCAAGGCATGTTGACCCATATTTCACTGACCGCAATGGCCAAATGGTTTGTGGCAGGGCGCGGCAAGGCAGTGTCGATTGCGCAGCTTGGCTTTAATTTTGGCCAAGCAGTTTTGCCGATAATTTTTGTTGCCGTAATTGCACTGGTGGGCTGGCAGCAAAGCTGGATTATCGCCGCTATGGTGCTGCTAATTGTTGCTTTGCCCACAATTATTTACGCCGCAGCACATGAACGAAACCCACAAACGTTGGAGCCGGAAAGCCTTGAGATTTCTGCGAGTTTGCGCCAATGGACCAGAAACGAAATGCTGCGCGACCCAGTATTCTGGTTGGTTAGCACCGGTGTTTTGGCACCGCCATTTATCGGCACGGCAATATTTTTCCATCAGGATTTTATATTGACTGAACGCGGTTGGTCTTATGAAATATTTGCGCTTGGCTTTGTTGTCTTAACAGTGGTTTCGGTTATTTCCGGGCTGATCTCGGGTGTGTTTATTGACCGAAAGAGCGCAGTAATCTTTTTGCCGACCACGCTTTTGCCAATGGCGTTGGGATGTTTTGTGTTGGCATTTGGTGACACAGACACCGCGATGCTAATTTATATGGCGCTGCTGGGAATATCATCCGGCGTGGCTAGCGCGGTGCTTGGTTCAGTTTGGCCAGAGGTCTATGGAACCCGCCATCTTGGGGCTATCAGATCGGTTATTATGGCTCTGACGGTGCTGTTGTCAGCGCTTGGGCCGGGGGTTATGGGCTGGATGATTGATTTTGATGTTGGCCTGAACGTTCAATTCCTTGGTTTTGGTATTTATTGCACGATTGCCTCGGTCGCCATGGCCATTGCCGCGCGCAAATTTTTGTTACGCCAACAGCCGTCGCAATTTTGAAAATCCGCATCCTTGTTCTTTTGATATTAAACTATTAACTGAATTTAACTAATTCAAAGGTTATCCATGGCATTTACCGAATCCAACCAAGAGCGTGAAAAGTCCAAAACTGTTGGGCCACTGCGCGGGTTATTACCGTTTCTGTTCCCTTATAAAAAAATGCTTTGGGGCGCTCTGGGCGCGCTGATCCTGACAGCGGGTTTATCCCTTATGCTGCCTTTGGTGGTGCGCGGCGTGATCGACGGATTTTCGGTGGATGCGGTTGACAACATCAATCGCGTCTTCCTGATGGCCATCGCAATTGCGGGGGCATTGGCGCTGGGCACGGCAATACGGTTTTATCTTGTAACCCGTTTGGGCGAGCGGGTGATCGCTGATATTCGCATTGCCATCTATCACAAAGTCATCGGCATGAGTCCGCAATTTTACGAAAAAATCATGACCGGCGAGGTGCTTTCGCGCCTGACCACCGACACTACGCTTATCTTGTCGGTGATCAGTTCTTCGGTGTCTGTAGCGCTGCGCAATGTGCTGATTTTCTTTGGCGGGCTGGTTTTTATGCTGTTTACGTCGGCGTATTTGACCGGCCTTGTTTTGTTGACTGTGCCACTGATTATCGTTCCGATTATCATTTTTGGCCGCCGCTTGCGTAACCTTTCGCGCGAAAGTCAGGACCGGATCGCGGATGGGTCTGCCATGGCCTCGGAAACCTTGCTGGCGGCGCAAACCGTGCAGGCCTATACCCATGAACGCGAAAGCCGTGAGAATTACGGCGCCTTGACCGAAGCGGCGTTTGAGGTTGCCAAAAAGCGGATATTAACCCGATCATTCATGACGGCCAGCATTATTTTTCTGGTGTTCACCGGCATTGTCACGGTGCTGTGGGTTGGCGCGGGCGTGGTCAAAAGCGGCGATATGGATGCCGGGCTTTTGGTGCAGTTTGTGATCTATTCAGTGATGGTGGCGGGCGCGGTTGGGGCGCTTTCGGAAATCTGGGGGGAATTGCAACGCGCGGCGGGGGCTACCGAACGTTTGGTGGAATTGATTGAGGTTCAAGACACGGTCAAAGACCCCAAAAACCCGAGCGCGGTGCCAAGCCCGATGACGGGCGCTATTGCATTTAAAAACCTGAATTTCCGGTATCCATCGCGGCCCGATACGCCTGCTTTGCAGGATTTTACCCTGAATATTAAACCGGGTGAAACGGTTGCTTTGGTTGGGCCTTCGGGCGCAGGCAAAACCACAGTTTTCCAGATGCTGATGCGGTTTTATGAACCAAATGAAGGGGTGATTTCACTGGATGGCGTGCCGCTTGACAAGTTGATGCGCGAGGAAATGCGCCGGACCATGGCAATGGTGCCCCAAGAACCGGTGATATTTGCCACATCCGCGCGTGAAAACATTCGGTTTGGGCGGCCCGAGGCCTCAGACGCAGAGGTCGAATCCGCTGCCAAGGCCGCCGCTGCCCATGATTTTCTGAGCAAACTGCCCGATGGCTATGACAGTTATGTTGGCGAACGCGGCGTGATGCTTTCGGGTGGGCAAAAACAACGCATTGCCATTGCTCGCGCCGTGCTGCGTGATGCGCCGATTTTGCTGCTGGACGAGGCCACTTCTGCGCTGGATGCGGAAAGTGAACGCGCCGTGCAGCAAGCGGTTGAATCCCTGTCGAAAAACCGCACAACGCTGATTATTGCGCACCGGCTGGCCACAGTGAAAAAAGCCGACCGAATCGTTGTTTTTGACGAGGGGCGGATCGTGGCCGAGGGCAGCCACAGCGCGCTTGTCGCCCAAAAAGGCCTTTATGCACGCCTCGCTAAGCTGCAATTTACCGAAGGTGCGGCCTAAACGCGCTTTTTTCTTGCTCCAAAGCCGCAAAACCTCCATATTTTTGAAAAAATTTCCATGGGAGGAATAGAAAAGTGCAAATTGCGACAATCAAAGAGAAGCTTGCGGTCGAAAACGAAATGGGGATCGAGGGGCGTTGGCAGGGCAATACCTTGTTTGAATTCATGTCAAACACCGTGGAAAAACACCCCGATCGGCCTGCGGTAACCTTTCAGTTGAAATCCGGCCCGAAAGACCCTGCCGAGACCTTTACTTGGTCGCAGTTTCGGAGCCGCGTTTCGCAGGCGGCCAATCTTTTTCGCTCCCTAGGTGTTGGGGAAAATGATGTTGTTGCGTATATTTTGCCCAACTGTAACGAAGCGGCGCTTAGCTTTGTCGCAGGTTCTACCGCCGGAATTGTTAACCCGATTAACCCGCTGCTTTCAGCGGAACAAATTGGTTCCATTCTGCGTGAGACAAATGCCAAAGTGGTTGTGTCATTGGCACCTTTTCCAAAAACCGATGTGGCGCAACTGGTGGCGGATTCCGTGGCTTTGGCGCCCAATGTCAAAACCATTCTTGAGGTGGACCTGAAGCGGTATCTGAAGCCACCGCTTGCGTGGATTGTGCCGCTATTGCGGCCCAAGGTGAATGCCACCCATTCTGCTAAGGTGATGAATTTCAACACCGAAATGGACAAACAAAACAAAACCCTTGATTGGGCCGAAAAATCCGAAGACCGAGTGGCGGCCTATTTCCATACCGGCGGCACCACGGGTATGCCAAAGGTGGCACAGCATCGTTATTCGGGCATGATTTATAATGGCTGGTGTGCCGATTACCAGATTTTCAGTGAAAAAGACGCATTGATCTGCCCCTTGCCGATGTTCCATGTTTTTGCGGCTTATCCTATTTTGATGTCCTGCATTGCGTCGGGCGCGCATATGGTGATGCCAACCCCGCAGGGGTATCGCGGCGACGGGGTTTTTGATAATTTCTGGAAACTTGTTGAGCGTTATAAGGCGTCTTTTATGGTGACCGTGCCCACGGCTGTGGCGGCTTTGATGCAGCGCGAGGTTGATGCGGATGTGTCCAGCTTGAAATACGCGCTTTGCGGATCGGCACCGCTGCCAACGGAATTGTTCAAAAAATTTGAAAACGCAACTGGGGTGCGGGTGTTGGAGGGTTACGGCATGACCGAAGCCACCTGCCTGATTTCGATTAATCCGGTGGCGGGCAACCGCAAAATAGGCTCGGTTGGCCTGCCGTTTCCCTATACGGATGTGAAAATTCTGGATTGCAAGCCGGATGGGTCAATCATTTCGGAAAAAATGGTTGATGAAATCGCTGAGATATGTGTGAAAAATCCGGGCATTATGACTGGCCAGACCTATGTGGAGGCTGACAAAAATATCGGGCTTTTTGCCGGGGAATATATGCGCACCGGCGATCTGGGCCGCATTGATGGCGACGGGTTTTTGTGGATCACCGGGCGCGCCAAAGACCTGATTATTCGCGGTGGCCATAATATTGACCCAGCCGTGATCGAGGACGCGCTGGCGGGCCATCCCGATGTGGCGCTTTCGGGTGCGATTGGCCAAGTTGATGCCCATTCGGGCGAAGTTCCTTGTGTTTATGTGGAGCTGGTTGACGGCGCGACCGCTGATTCAGCTGCGTTGCTGGAACATCTGAAAGCCAATGTGGATGAACGCGCCGCGATTCCCAAATATGTGGAAATTATGGCTGAACTTCCCAAAACCGCCGTTGGCAAAATCCTGAAAAACGATCTGCGCAAAATCGCGATTGAACGGATTTACAACGAAAGCCTTGCGGCAGCAGGCGTGGATGCCAAGGTCACTGAAGTGGTTGAGGATAAAAAACGCGGTCTTTTGGCAAAGGTTTCGGGGGGCGCCGAAGATGCGGCAATTACCGAAGTTCTCGGTGCCTTTTCGCGGCCATGGGAACGCGGCTAACTGTTGGAAAGTAATTTTTGTTGGTCCGGCGCAGATTGTGTCGGGCCAATATCTGAAATTCGCGCGGCGCGCATGTCTTGATATTCGCCCAGCCTTGCGGTCATAAAAGTGGCTTTTTCGCCGTTTCGGGATGCTTCCAATGTCATTGTTTCCAACGCTGTTGCCGGAAATTCAAGTATATCATCGGTTTTCAATTTCATGATCTCGCCGATGGTCATTTTTTTTCGATACAATACTGCGTTAAACTGCGCTGGTGCTGCCTCAACAGAGGCTTTGAGGGCGGATAACCATCTTGGGTCAGGTTTTGATTGGCTGGAGGCCAGGGCTGCAACCTGTCGGCCACCCCAAATTCCGACCGGAACCGAGACTGAAAACTTGCCGCCCCGCGCCCCATCATCAATATCAACATCTATTGTTGCGGTGATATGGGGTATTTCAGGAAACATATGGGCTGAGGGTTCGGTTTCGCGCCCGGTGATCTCAAAACCGGGGGGAAGAAAGTCAGCCTGCTGGTCCGCCAGAACCCCATCAATTTCCATCAAAACCCCGTTGATAAACCCGTGGCACATGGCGGCATCCGCACTGGTGGGCAGCCGTATCGCAATATCGGTTGGCCGTTCGCCCTCAAGGTCTCCGGTCAGGATATCGGTAAGGGAGTTGACCAGCTCACAATTCAGGCTGATAATCCCCAGATAGGGCGTTTTGCTTCCGGTAATCATCAGGTTCAGGCCAGATTCAAACAGCCCCTCAACAAATTGGCTGGGGCTGGTGCCGATGGCGCTGTCGGTTTTTGCCTCTATCTGGGTTTGCAGCTTTGAAAGCCCGGCCAGAGCCACAGCCTTTTCAAGGTATTGGCCGATATCCAACTGCGGCCCGACACCCTGTTTTGGCGCGCTTTGTTTGATTTTCCGGTGCAGAATGTTTTCGCTCATTCTTCTTCCTCTTCCGGTTCGATCAGTTTGATCTCACCTGATTTTTCAAGCTCCTTAAGGCTGATAATCATTTGGGTCATTGCTGCATCAGCGTCGCGCGGTTTGACAGGGCCGTTATCGGCTATGTTTTCCTCTATCTGTTCGGCAAGACGGCTGGAAATGTTGGACATGATAAATTCTTTGACCTGTGGCATGGTTTCCGCCGCGCCAGACAAGGCGGCAACCAAGGTTGCTTCATCCACGCCGCGCAGGATTTTGGAAATATCGCGACCAACCACGCGGTCAGGGATGTCTTCAAATGTGAACATTAGTTTGCGAATGCGTTCGGCTTCTTCCGGGTTAGCAGTTTCAAAATTTTCAAGCATTTCATCGCGAAAATTGCTTTGGGAAACGTTGAGGATGGCACCGATGCGTTCAGCCGCGCTATCGTTAAAGGCGCCGCCATCGCCATCCTCGGCAAGGCCCTTGGCAAAGGCAATGCCGATCTGGGCGACGACTTCTTCGTCAATTTCTGAAATTTTGGTAATGGCGGCCAGCAGGTTATGGGCAATTTCGGCGTCTATCTGGCCGACAATTTCAGCCGATTTGGCAGCCGAGAGCTTGGAGAGGATAACCGCCCCGATACGGGGATTTTCAAGCTCAATCAACGCGGCCAGTTTTTCAGATTCCGCCCGCGACACCAGCCGCCAAGCGGTTGCTTCCTCTGATCCGGTTTGTTTGTCACGCACCAATCCCAGCGTTTCAGGGTTGATCTGTTCTTCCAACTGTTTCAGCGAACCATCCACGTCTTTTTCAAAAATCATGCCCATTTTTTCCATGGCAATGATAAATTCGGCGGTGACTGCGTCCACCACATCGCGATCAAGCACGCCCAGCCCGGTCATGGCATTGGTGATTTTCCAGATCGAATCCGCATCGAGATTAAGCGAATCAATCGAGGTGCCGCCGCCCACCAGCAACCGCACAATAATGGCGGCTTTCTGACGTTGGCTTAAGCTTTTGAAGGCGTTTGGCTTGGCGACAAGGCTGGTTTGCTCAGGCATATTTCGACTTAATTTTCATTGATTTGGTTCCATTTACATCGGTTTCGCAGATAATCCTGAACGCTTGGTAAATTTACGCCACATCAATGGCTTGCGCGGCCAGTTTTTGACCATTAGAGGTCGGGTATGAAAATTCTTTTCCTAGGGGATGTGATGGGCCGCGCCGGTCGCAAGGTGGTGGCGGAAATGCTGCCGCGCTTGCGCGCAGACTGGCGGCTGGATTTTGTGGTGGTCAACGGTGAAAACGCGACCAGCGGCATGGGGCTGTCGGGGCCACATGCGCAGGGGTTGTTGGAGGCTGGCGCGGATGTGATCACGTTGGGCGATCATGCGTTTGACCAAAAAGACATGCAGGTTGCGATTGAAAAGGAACCCCGCATTTTGCGGCCCTTGAATTACGCCAAAACCGCGCCCGGGGTCGGGGTGCGCATGTTTGACGCACCGGGCGGGCGCAAGGTTTTTGTGGCACAGGCGCTGGGGCAGGTGTTTATGAAACGCCCGTTTGATGATCCGTTTTCTGCCCTTGATGCGGCGTTAAAATCTGTGCCGCTGGGCGGCGTTGCCAATGCGGTGATTGTTGATTTCCACGCAGAGGCCACATCGGAAAAAATGGCAATAGGCCATTGGCTGGACGGGCGCGCCAGTCTGGTTGTCGGCACCCATACCCATGTGCCAACAGCCGATGCGCGGATATTAGAAAAAGGCACGGCGTGTTTGACCGATGCAGGCATGTGCGGCGATTATAATTCGGTGATCGGCATGGAAACGCTGGAACCCATGCGCCGTTTTGTAACCGGCATGTCCAAGGGGCGGTTTAGCCCTGCCAGCGGGCCGGCAACGCTTTCCGGTGTTTATGTTGAAACCGACGATAAAACCGGAAAAGCCTTGCGGGTTGTGCCGGTGCGTCAAGGCGGACTTTTGCAACAACAAGGACCGCTTGATTGAAACGCGAGCTGGTTTTTTATCTGTTGCTGATCGTGATGGGCCTGATTTCCCTTGCGGAACGGTTTTCGCTCTGGGTTTGGCTGGCATTTGTGCTTATGCTGGCAGGCATAGCCCTTGTCGCCCTAAAAAGGCAAACAGCTAAGGAGAGGTCGATATGCCGGAATTTCTGACAACCGACCCAATGCCCGCAATGCTGAGCTTTGCGACAATTGCGGTGATGTTTTATCTGTTCATCCGAGAGGTTTACCCAACCGAAGTGGTGGCGCTTGGCGGGGCGACATTTTTGTTGGTCACTGGTGTTTTGCCGGTTGATGAATTGCTGTTGGTGTTTTCAAATCCAGCGCCTTGGACGGTTGCCGCCATGTTTATTCTGTCGGGCGCTTTGGTGCGAACCGGGGCATTGAATACACTGACCGGACTGGTTTCAACCCATGCCAAAGACCATCCCAAAACGGTGCTGGCGGGGCTAGCTGTTTTTACGTTGATTGCCTCAGCCTTTATGAATAACACGCCGGTTGTGGTGGTGCTTATTCCTGTGGTTGTGCAATTGGCGCGCGGCATCGGGGTTGTGCCCTCTAAATTATTGATCCCTTTGTCTTACACTGCAATTTTTGGCGGTATGCTGACCTTGATCGGGACCTCCACCAATCTGCTGGTTGACGGCGTTGCGCAAGCCAACGGGCTGGAACCGTTTACTTTGTTTGAAGTCACACCGCTGGCCCTGCTTCTGGCAGCATTTGGCATGCTTTACCTTCGGATATTGGGGCCGCGATTGTTGCCAGAACGGTTTTCGATGGCAGAGATGCTGGTCAACCGCAAGAAAACCAACTTTTTTACAGAGGTAGCCGTGCCCGAAGGGTCTTCGGTGATTGGCCGGATTGTTGGCGAGGTGGAGCTGTTCAAGCGCCCCGGTATGCGGGTGATTGACGTGCTGCGCGGTGACGAAAGCCTGCGGCGGAAGTTTCCCGATGTGACGCTGGAACATGGGGACCGCGTGGTGCTGCGCACCGGTATGGAAGAATTGCTGGGCCTGCGGGAAAGCAACGCGCTGGAAATGGTTGAAAGCCTTGGGTCACGCGAAACCACCACCGTTGAAGCGTTGATTTCCCCGGGGTGCAAACTGGTGGGGCGCTCATTGGGCAGTTTGCGCCTGCGGCGGCGTTACGGGGTGTATCCGCTGGCGGTGCATCGCCGCAACCAGAATCTCGGGCGGGCGCTAGACAGTATTGTGGTGCGGGTTGGCGATACGCTGTTGCTGGAAGGCGTGGCCAAAGACATTCAACGGCTGGCACAAGATGTTGATCTTATTGATGTTGCCGCACCTGCTGAGCGACCCTTTAGGCGCAACCATGCGCCATTGGTGATTTTGGCGCTTGGCGCGGTGGTGATTTTGGCAGCCTTGGGCATTGCTCCGATATTTGCGCTGGCGCTGGTGGCTGTGGCTTTTGTGCTGCTGGCCCGCGCCATTGATGCCGAAGAAGCGTTTGGTTTTGTTGACGGACGATTACTGGTGCTGATTTTTTCAATGCTGGCGATTGGTGCGGCTTTGCAACGGTCGGGCGCGATTGCCATCATTGCTGATGGGCTTGCGCCCTATCTGATGTTTTTACCTGCGCCGTTACTGATCTGGGCGATTTATTTGCTGACTTCTGTGTTAACTGAATTGGTGTCAAATAACGCCGTTGCGGTGGTTGTAACGCCAATTGCCATTGGGCTGGCAACTGCGATCGGGGTTGATCCGCGCCCCTTGGTTATCGCGGTGATGGTGGCGGCCTCCGCCAGTTTTGCCACGCCTATCGGGTATCAGACCAATACGCTGGTTTACGGGCCGGGGGGCTATAGTTTTACCGATTTTATGCGCATTGGCATTCCGCTGAATATCAGCATTGGCATTTTGGCAAGTTTACTTATTCCGTTGTTTTGGCCGCTTTAGCGGGGCGATAAAATGCCAAAGGGATTTTCGGCAGGGCTTGAAACTCTCAAAGGGTCTCGACTATACAATTCCTGACCAAAATTCACTTAGGGGCAGACTATGGCGGGCCATTCAAAATGGGCAAATATTCAGCATCGTAAAGGGCGGCAAGACGCTGTGCGCTCAAAGATGTTTTCTAAGCTGGCTAAGGAAATTACCGTAGCTGCCAAAATGGGCGACCCTGATCCGGATAAAAACCCGCGACTGCGCCTGGCGGTAAAAGAGGCCAAAAAGCTTTCGGTGCCAAAAGACGTGATTGAGCGCGCCATCAAGAAATCGGCGGCAGGCGAAGGTGAGAATTACGATGAAATCCGCTATGAGGGCTATGGCCCCGCTGGTGTTGCAGTGATTGTCGAAGCCATGACCGACAATAAAAACCGCACCGCCTCGGTTGTGCGCTCAATCTTTACCAAATCAGGCGGCAGTTTGGCAGCAACCGGCGCAGTTTCGTTTATGTTTGATCGGGTTGGCGAGGTGACTTATCGTGTGGCAGCTGGCGACGCAAATGCCATGATGGATGCGGCGATTGAGGCAGGGGCAGACGATGTCGAAAGCAGCGATGATGGCCATTTCATTTATTGCGATCCGTCAGAATTGAACGCTGTTTCCAATGCTTTGGAAACGGCGTTGGGGGAATCTGAATCCACCAAATTGATCTGGAAACCCCAAACCCTGACCGAGCTTGATCTGGCAGGCGCTGAAAAGCTGATGCGCCTGATCGAAGCCTTGGAAGATGATGATGACGTGCAGACCGTGACCGCAAATTTTGATATTTCAGACGAAGTTATGGCGCAGCTTTAGGCGCTGCAAAGTTGAAAATTTTCGTTTAGGGCCAGTGGTATTGTTTGCTATACAAAGGCTCAGTAAACCGTCCATGTGGTTTCGGCACAAACATTGAATGCATCGCGGCGTGCTTCGGTGCCGTTTGAAAATTCGGCTCTGAAGTCAAAGATACAGGTGCCGGTGCCATCATCAAAGTTCAAGGTAAGATAACCGTCGGAGCCAATCACAGAACCTTCAAGCAGGTCTTGCCCTCTGGACCTTTGGTTGGGTTTTGAGGCGTAAAATTGCAGTATGGGTGAATCGGCCCTGTTTACAATATCCACGACCCGGTTGCGATTGTCATCGACGTTGGTATCGACAAATACCGTTTGTTGACAAGCGGCCAACAAAAACCCGCTGATGATAAACAACGCAGCAATGCGCATAAAATTCTCCAGATTATGACAGTAGAACCCGAAACTAACCCTGCGCATGGTATTGTCAATAAATTTGACCTGATGGTAGTGGGTCACTTTGAAATATAGATTTGTGCAATAGCTTGGAAGCCCCTATATTCAATATATGACAGATAAACCAAAAAGACCAAGAGA
>QIGK01000128.1 GCA_003228875.1 Rhodobacterales bacterium | reverse complement strand
GGTTTGGAGCGGCCACGTTTGCGTTCATCAATAATAAATTGCGCGGCGTCTTCCTCGGCTGAACCGCCAATTTCGCCGATCATGATGATGCTTTGGGTTTCGTCATCCCCCAACAACAATTCCAGCGCGTCGATATGCTCAAACCCTTTGATCGGGTCGCCGCCAATGCCGATACATGTGCTTTGTCCAAGCCCCGCATCGGTGGTTTGTTTTACCGCCTCATAAGTCAGCGTGCCGGAACGGGAAATCACGCCCACGGAACCGCGTTTGTGGATATGCCCCGGCATAATGCCGATTTTGCAGGCATCCGGTGTAATCACCCCCGGGCAGTTCGGGCCGATCAGGGTGGATTTTGACCCCTCAAGCGCCCGTTTGACCTTCATCATGTCCAGCACCGGAATGCCCTCTGTGATGCAAACGATCAACTCTAGCTCCGCGTCAATCGCTTCCAAAATGGCATCCGCAGCAAACGGCGGCGGCACGTAAATGGCGGTGGCGTTGGCCCCTGTCACATGCGCGGCCTCAGCCACGGTGTTAAAAATCGGCAGGCCGATATGGGTTTGCCCGCCTTTGCCCGGCGTCACCCCGCCAACCATCTGTGTGCCATAGGCAATGGCTTGTTCAGAATGGAACGTGCCCTGAGAGCCAGTCAGCCCTTGGCAAATTACCTTGGTGTTTTCGTCTACGAGTACGGCCATGTTAGGCTCCCTTGAGTTTTGTATCACGACATGATACATATATAGAATGATTAGGTCGATTCGCGACAAGCGCGTTCAGCAGATTCTGGATGGCAGGTTGCCAAAACGGTTCCCGCCGGATTTGATGCGGGCGGCGCAGCGCCGTTTGAAAATGTTGCAACAGGCGCGCGCTCTGCAAGATTTGCGTCACCCGCCGTCGAATAGGCTGGAGGCCCTGCGCGGTGATCGCGATGGCTGGCATTCCATTCGGATCAACCGGCAATGGCGGATTTGTTTTCGCTGGGTTGATAACGCAGCGGAAGATGTTGAAATAGTGGATTACCACTGAGGAGGTTTTATGGAAATCAGATTTGCAAACCCTATCCACCCCGGTGAAATACTGCGGGAAGAGTTTTTGGAGCCGCTGGGCCTGAGTGCTGGAAAGCTGGCCAAGGCTCTGAAAGTGCCGCGCACCCGAATAGAGCGGTTGCTGCGTGAGGAAACCGCGCTGAGCATAGACACGGCTGCGCGGTTGGCACGATATTTTGGCATGTCCGATGGGTTTTGGCTTGGGTTGCAAAGCAGCTATGAACTGGATTGCCTGCACGCCGACAAAAAACGCCTTGCTGCGCTGGACGAGATCGAACCGCTGGAGCGGACGGATTTGGGGGAGGCTGCTTGAAGGCGTAATGCCATAGCTATTTGTCAAGGAAACCTGCCCTTGGCAAAAAGTCTTGGTGTTTTCTCTTACAAGAACGGCCATTTTTAGATACCTTCACCCGAAATTCTAATATCGGGGTTATGTGTTTTTGCAATATTGGTAATGCGGGAATATAGCTCCTCAAAACAAATTTTGAGACCGATAGAACCGATAAAAAGCCCATCTGCACCCAGTCTTTTATTCATGGGGCGGGTAAACTTTTGTCTCCATGAAAGCGCGGCGCTCTTTTCAAAGGCAGGATCAATTTTGACGATGATCTGAGAATGTTGTTTTCTGCCGAAGGTAAAAGGGATCACTTGGCCCCAAACTGAAATCTCAAGAACTGATGACCAGGGAAAGGTAGTATTGCCTATCCGGGCGTCCAAAAATCCATTTGGTCCGAGAATTATGACGTCCCGACTCTGCGACAAAATTCGCCAGAACCAAAGAAAACATAGTGGCCCAAAGAAGAGAATGCCGGCCCAGCCAACATAAATGGTTAATTCATTCCTCCCTTGGCATAATATATCCCGAGCAATACGAACCCTATGGCCATAACCAGCACTGCCAATAGTCCCGTATAGCTTTTTTCTATGGTCACTGAACGTGAATCTTCCAAATCATCGTTTCCCGTTAAGGTCATCACCCCTTCACTGCCTTAACAATCTTTGCCGCAGCATCACCCAGATCATCAGCGGCAATCACGCCCAGACCTGAATTGTTGATGATCTCTTTGCCTTTTTCCACATTCGTGCCCTCAAGCCGCACCACAAGCGGGACTTTCAGGCCTACTTCTTTTACCGCTGCCACCACACCCTCGGCGATTACGTCACAGCGCATGATGCCGCCGAAAATATTCACAAGGATGCCTTTGACATTGGGGTCGGAGGTGATGATTTTGAAAGCCTCGGTCACTTTTTCGGTTGTGGCACCGCCGCCTACATCAAGGAAATTCGCAGGGGCCGAACCGTATAGTTTGATGATGTCCATTGTGGCCATCGCCAGACCCGCGCCGTTAACCATGCAGCCGATTTCACCGTCCAAGGAAATATAATTCAGGTCAAATTTTGAGGCCGCCAGTTCCTTGGCGTCTTCTTCGCTCTCGTCGCGCAGGGCCATGATTTCGGGCTGGCGATACAGCGCGTTGGAATCAAAGCCCATTTTGGCATCGAGACAGACCAGATCACCGGCTTTGGTGGTGATCAGGGGGTTGATCTCCAACATCTCGCAATCTTTTTCAACAAACATCTTAAACAGGGTGTTGATCAGCTGCACACATTGTTTAACCTGCTTGCCTTCCAGCCCCAGCGCAAAGGCAACGCGGCGACCGTGGAAACCGGAAATGCCGGATGCGGGATCAACACTGAAGGAAAGGATTTTTTCGGGGGTTTCTGCGGCGACGGTTTCAATGTCCATACCGCCTTCAGTTGAGACAACAAAGGACACCCGCGATGAAACACGATCAACCAGCAGGGCTAGATAAAATTCGCTGTCGATGTCAGCACCATCCTCAATAAACACACGGTTTACAACTTTGCCAGCCGGGCCGGATTGGTGGGTAACAAGGGTGCGGCCCAGCATTTTCTGGGCTTCTTCAGCGGCTTCAGAAACCGATTTGCAGATTCGCACACCGCCAGCGGAACCTGCCTCGGGTTCAAGGAAATGGCCTTTGCCGCGCCCGCCAGCATGAATTTGGGCTTTGACAACCCAGACCGGACCGTCAAGTTCGCTTGCGGCGGTTTTGGCATCTTCGGCTTTTAGCACCGGTCGTCCGTCCGAAATCGGAGCGCCATATTCGCCCAAAAGTTTTTTCGCCTGATATTCGTGGATGTTCATGGCTTGTGTCCCTTTTTGATCAATTCCAGCGTTTTGCGCATTAATTGGTAAATATTTCGTTCAATCAGGGATAATAAGACATGATTCTTGGTTAACGCCAAGTGTTTTGACCATTTGTCTTATGAATAATTTGTGAATAGGCAGGTTTGTGATCACATGAAAAATCGGTGTGATCACAAATAGGGGTTTTAGTTCAGCAAGAAGGAAAGCCCGACAGAATTGCCTGAAACCAAACGGTTAAACGCCCGCATATTTTCCGATGTCGCAACCGGACCACGTTCCATATAGGGCAACAGGCCGGAACCTTGCACCCATGTGACAATATCAACTGCTGGCGGGTTCATGAACATTTCTTTGACATTGATGCCAACGCCCGGCGAGACACGCCAATGGTTGATCAGCAGATCACCGTTCAAAATGGCCTCGGCATCAGCCAGAATGGCCTGCCATGCGATGCCGGTGCCGACGGGCATTTCAAAACCAAGCGCGGCTTGCTGATTTTCATTTGGAATCCATTCCAGCGTGTTGTCGGTTTCTTGCGCCAGTTCGGCCCAGAAAACTTTGTTTTGGGCAATCATTTCAAGAAAATGCGCATGGGCAGCGCGGGTGCGGGAGGCATCGGGCTGCTGGTTTAAGGCGCCATAAACCATAGCAAACTGGTCCATCCAGCGGGTTTCATTTGGACCAAGGAACCCGCGTTGAGCAAACGGCATTCCGCGCAAGTCATCCATTTCACTGGCAGATTGCATCACGGTTTCAATTGCTTCGGTCGGGTCAAAGGCAACCACCAGTTCCGAGACGCCGGAAATCAGGTGGGTATAGGCGGTCAGCCATGCCACATCAGCGGCATCAAACTGGATTTTGATGTTTTGCGGCATTTGTTCCATATCGCGCATTTGCCGGTCTGACATCACCGAACCCGCGCCAACCTCCATGATGCCTTCGCCCGTATCACGGGTGTTGTTCATATTGATATCAAACCAGAGGTCTTGTAGATTGACGCGCAGGGCAACTTCGCCATTGACCTCTGCCAGTGCCATGCGGCTGGCTTGCATGTCTGTCCGCAATCCTGCGAATATATTGGTTATCAGATCAGGTGAAAAAGGTTGTGCATCGGGGTTCGGAGCCACCGGCAAACGTAGAACCGGCATATCAAAATCATTCAGCGTGGCATTGTGCAGCCAGCGGGTTTGCAGGGTTTTTTCAATGCCGCGCAGGAAATGCACCGCGCCAAGCGCAAAATTCTGGTCGTCGGTTCGAGCAGGCAAATCTGCCAGCCGCGATTGGGCCATTTCCAGCGTTTCGCTAGCAATAAACGGGTTGGTCTGCGCCTGTGAAATACTGGCGGTTAGCAGGAAAGGAAGGATAAAACGTAATTTCATGATCTGGCTCCAAATTTATGAACGATGTTCAAGAAATAGGTCATGCCAGAAATAATACAAGCGTTTGACCAAAATTCCAGCGGGTGACGTAACGTCCGCCGAGCATAGCGAGGCCACCGCCCGAATGTTAGCGGCCCATTGCGCCAGCAAGGGTGTCGCTGACAGAGGGCAGCCTTTTTGCGCGGAACGCTTCCGTCGAGTATCCGTTGTCGGTCAAGCCATGTTTTAAGAAATTTAAGGATGATTTCCAAAAGCGGCCGTTGTTTGAAATCGCAGCGGATTTGCACTTAGAGCCCTTAGTGCGGAATGCTGCATGATGAACGGATTACAACAAAGCGCAGGAAATGAATGTTCAAAGTTGCGAAGCCGTGGCAAGGAAGAATGTCCTTGATCAATCCATAGATTGGGGCGATCTTGTGGCTAAGTGGGCTGGCTCACTGCTGTGTCAGATTAATGATGTGGGCCAATGTATTTAGCTAGAGGATTTTGATTATGCCGGAAGAACAGCAGAAACTGAGTGTTGAGGAGATTGTCGAAAAGGCATTCAGTTACTTTGAAACATTTGTTGATCGCGACAATCGGTTAGACGGCGTCCTGTTAGAAGGGCTAGAGCCCGAAGGCGATGGATGGATTGTTTCCATTGGTTTCAATGGAAAACGTCAAGAAACTTCAGAACCAGCTAATCTTGGGGCCATGGCTTCCCTTTCTGGATTTGGTAAAAAAACCACCAAGACGGTTCGAGAGGTGCGACATATCTATTTGGACAACGAAGGCATCTTCCAGAGGATAGGTTGAACCTTGACCTCTGTATTGTTGGATAGCGGACCACTGGTCTTATTTTTATGTGGTTCCTTGCGGCCCGATCTTATTGGGACAGGCAAGACCAAACAGCATACCTTAAAGATGTTCCAGAAACTGGATGATGAGATCAAAAAACTCAACAGTCACATTTCATTGCCAAACATTCTAACTGAAGCTTCCAATCATTTAGGAGCAGGTCAACAGCAGCCGGTTGTTGGCTCTGCCCACGCATTGAGCGTCTACATCCTCAACCTTGACGAGATATATCAGCCTAGCAAAGAGGTTGTTAAAATTAGCGAATACATGAGGGTAGGTCTTGCGGATGCGGCAATTATCTCATGTTTGGCTCGCCTGAAAAAAGAGAAGGTTAGAGTCTTCACGCAGGACTGGGAGTTGTACAATCGTCTTTCAATATATGACGTAGACTGCGTGAATATCATGCATTGGGCTACTCCGCCCCAAAAAAATAAGCGATAAAGTGCGACGCGCACGAGTCGCATTGCAGGCACGCCGCGCCACCAATTTTGCTTGGTTAGAAATGCATGACGTCCGTTTTGGGCTGGGAGCCGACAAAGAGACTGTTTATGCAACGAAAGCTCACTCCGCCCGCACAGCACCAGTTCGATAGCGGTGCAGCGAAAGACGGCTTCACTATGCTGATTGCCTCGGCTCACATTTCCTGCCAGCCTTGATGAGCGCGGTTTTGCTCTTGCTGGCGCACAAAAAAGGCCACGCCCCCTATGGGCATGGCCTCGCTTTGCTCGGCTTTGGATCTTGCTTTAGGCCAGCGAGCCGTCAATGGCGATACAGGCGTCTACAAGGCCTTTGACCGCATCAACGGATTTATCGAACATGGCTTGTTCATCCGCGTTCAGTTTGATTTCAACAATCTTTTCAATACCACCGGCGCCAATAATGGTGGGCACGCCAACATAGGTGTTTTTCAATCCGTAGGCGTCATCCACATGGGCCGCGCAAGGCAGTAGACGTTTTTGGTCGCCTAAAAATGCTTCGGCCATCTGGATTGCCGATGCGGCAGGGGCATAAAACGCAGAGCCGGTTTTGAGCAACCCAACGATTTCCGCGCCACCGTCGCGGGTGCGCTGGATGATGGCATCCAGCCTGTCTTGGGTTGTCCAGCCCATTTCCACAAGATCAGGCAAGGGAATGCCGGCAACGGTGGAATAGCGCGCCAATGGCACCATGGTATCGCCATGGCCACCCAGCACAAATGCGGTGACGTCCTTAACCGAAACTTCGAACTCATCCGCCAGAAAATGCCGGAAACGGGCCGAATCAAGAATGCCCGCCATGCCGCAAACCATATGTTTTGGCAGGCCGGAAAATTCGCGCAAGGCCCAAACCATCGCATCGAGCGGATTGGTAATGCAGATTACAAACGCATTGGGCGCATGAGCAGCAATGCCCTCACCAACCGATTTCATGACTTTGAGGTTGATGCCGAGCAGATCATCGCGGCTCATCCCCGGTTTGCGGGCCACGCCTGCGGTGACGATGCACACATCTGCACCAGCAATGGCGGAATAGTCATTGGCACCTGACATTTTGGCGTCATACCGGTCAACCGGGGCGCTTTCTGCGATATCCAATGCTTTGCCTTGGGGGATGCCTTCGGCAATATCAAACAGGACAATGTCGCCCAGTTCTTTCATTGCTGCGAGATGGGCGAGCGTGCCGCCGATTTGTCCGGCGCCGATCAGGGCTATTTTTGGGCGTGCCATTGGAAACTCTCCTTGAGATTCAAAATTCATCACTTGGCCTATTCCTATTTTCGATTCTCCGCAAGCGCAGGATTGTATTGCGAATGCGAAAAGGGCTGGTATGTTGTTGCGGTGCAACAAATTCGGAAAGGCGCAGCTATGTCCCATCCATACCGTTCAGTTCTTTATTTACCCGGGTCGCGGCAACGGGTGCTGGAAAAGGCCAAAACACTGGCGGCGGATGCGTTGATATTTGACCTTGAAGATGCGGTTTCGCCCAATGACAAACCGGCCGCGCGTGATCTGGTGGCTGAAATGGTTCGTTCAGGCGGTTATGGCCCACGCAAAGTGTTGATCCGAATAAACGGGTTGGATAGCCAATGGGGCGCTGATGATCTGGAGACGGCAATAGAGGCTGAACCCGACGGGATTTTGATTCCAAAGGTGGATAGAAGTGCGGATTTGATCGAAATCGCGGCAAAACTTCGGGGTAAAACCCAGCTTTGGGCCATGATGGAAACGCCGCTTGGCATTTTGAATACAGCAGAAATCGCCCAAACGCCAAAATTGGCTGGGTTGGTTATGGGCACCAATGACTTGGTCAAAGACCTGTTCGCCAGCCACACGGCTGATCGCGTGGCGGTGATGACCAGCTTGTCGCTCTGTTTGCTGGCGGCGCGTGCTTATGGTTTAATCTGTGTTGACGGGGTTTATAACGCTTTCAAAGATTTGACTGGGCTGGAAACCGAATGCCAGCAAGGGCGTGACATGGGGTTTGATGGGAAAACCCTGATCCATCCGATGCAACTGGAAGCGGCCAACCGGATATTTGCGCCGAGCCCTGCGGATCTCGTCTTGGCTGAAAGATATATCGTGGCATTTGACGCTGCAAAAGGTGTTGCAGTTGTGGACGGAAAAATTGTCGAGAATTTACATGTTGAAAATGCACGGCGTTTGCTGGCAAAATCGGAGCAAATCAACAGGCTTGAGGGCACATGACATGACACTTCTATATACGGGTATGGTGATTTGGTGGCTGGGGCATTTTGTAAAACGCCTGACGCCGCAGTTGCGGGCTGGCATGGACAGCAAACTGGGGGTTGGCCCTGCCAAAGGTGTGTTTGGCGTCTTGCTAATTCTGTCAGTGGTTTTGATGGTCATCGGGTATCGCGCCGCGCCAGTTGATATGATTTACAACGCACCGAGTTGGGGCAAGGGTGTGAACAACCTGATGATGCTGGTGGCCATTGGTTTGATGGGCATGGGAAAATCAAAAGGGCGGGCGCGCGCATGGCTTCGCCATCCGATGTTATGGGGCACGGCTGTCTGGGCATCAGCGCATTTGTTGGCCAATGGTGACATGGCATCACTGGTGTTGTTTGGCGGCATTGGCATCTGGGCGTTGATTTCAATGTTGCTGATCAATATGACCGAGGGCAAATGGGACCGGCCAAAAGCTGGCCCCGCATCGGGCGACATCAAATGGCTGGTGATTTCAGGCGTGGTATTTGCGGTGATTGCTGGATTGCATATCTGGATCGGCCCGTCACCTTTTGGAGGATAACATGCTTGCCTATAGATTATTAACCGAAGACGATACTTCGGATTTTTGCCACAAAGTATCCGAGGCTTTGGCCAAAGGCTGGTCATTACAGGGCGATCCGGTCATGAGTTTTGATGCCACGCGCGGCGTCGTGCGATGTGCGCAAGCGGTGGTCAAACAATATGACGGTGAATATTCCCGTGATATGAAACTGGGGCAGGTGTGAAGATCACTCGCGGAAATTTCTTTGAAGATTTTTTGGTCGGTCAGGTGTTTGACCACGCTGTGCCGCGCACGATCTCAGGGGGGGAGCGGGCGCTTTATCAAGCGCTGTATCCCAGCCGCTTTGCGCTTTATTCATCGGATGAATTTGCGCGGGGCTGTGGATTGCCCAGCAGCCCGATCGAAGATTTAATTGTTTTTCATTTGGTGCTGGGCAAAACCGTACCGGATATATCCCTGAATGCGGTGGCCAATCTGGGCTATGCGGAATGTCGGTTTCTAATGCCGGTATTTGCGGGCGATACTCTGCGGGCGCGATCTGAAATTATTGGCGTAAAGCAAAATTCAAATGGCAAAAGCGGCGTGGTTTGGTTGCGCACGGCGGGGCTGAACCAGCGCGATGAAATTGTGTTGAAATTTGTGCGCTGGGTGATGGTGCGCAAAAATAATCTGGATGCGCCAATGCCGGAAACAGTAATTCCAGAGCTTGCCAGCACAGTTGCGCCAGATGATTTGATCCTGCCCGAGGGGCTGGATTTTGACAATTATGATTTTACGTTGGCGGGCGAAACGCATCGTTTTGCCGATTACAAAATCGGTGAAAAAATTGACCATATTGACGGGGTAACCCTGTCGCAGGCTGAACATATGATGGCGACGCGGCTTTGGCAAAATACCGCAAAGGTGCATTTTGACACCTCGCAGCGCCCCGATGGTCGGCCGCTGATTTATGGGGGGCATATTATTTCCATGGCCCGCGCGCTGTCATTCAACGGGCTGGCAAATGCGCAGATGGTTTTGGCAATCAATTCCGGCAGCCATGCCAACCCGTGTTTTGCCGGAGACACGGTTTGGGCATGGTCCGAAGTGCTGGATAAAACTGAAATCAACGGTATCGGCGCATTGCGGTTGCGGTTGGTGGCCACAAACCGGAATTCAAGCGGGTTTGATTTGAAAACTGATGCAGGAAAATATCAACCCCATATTCTGCTTGATCTGAACTATTGGGTGGCCATACCTAAATCTAAGGACGACTGATTGGTGGGGAAAATAATCTGCGTTGGGCAATAAAAAACCGGAGCAACTTCGATGAAAGCCGCGTTGGAGAAGCTTGGCAATCCGTGTTTTCCGATACTTTAAAAGATGCTGTCCCTTGCATCCCTGTTATGGGCAACGTATTTCGCTGGAATGGCGGCTTTGGCTACCAAGTAGATTTTACAAAAGAATTATTGGAAAAGTTAGAAAACGGGGCATTTGTTAGCCATCGCGATAAATTTTTCATAAACACAGCTTCAGATATAAATTATAGCAATGCGGTGAAAGTAACCGGACGGCACTAACTCAGTGGGAGTATCAAAATTGTTTATAGTCGCGCTACGAGGGGAATTTGGGCTGCGAATTTTAGCTCAAATTCACGCACTGATATTAGCTAGTGGCATATCTCTTTCTCTGCTCCGTTACGCTCCGTTAGAAATATTGATTGTAACCGCAATTTTTATTTCTTACGTCCTTTTGAACAGGCATATGCTTGCGCACAAAGAATTGCTTCGGTTCAATTTGGCCAACAATTCGGCTTGGGCCTTTCCGCACTCACACATCGGTAGGCGTACAGCCTTTTATGTCCACCTAGTTATGGCTTTCGTGGGACTTCTAACGACATTGCCAATATTGATATTAATGAGAAATATACCTTTTCCCAAAGATGGTTCACCTGAAATAGGTGTTACATTTGGCTTTTGGTTTTTTTATTATCTTGGAAATTTGGGGTTGATCGGAGTTATCAATCATACGCAACAAAAAGGTGAATTAGATAATGACAACGAACAATCTTAAAACCATTTAATATCCCGATTGGAGTGACCACTGTTGACGTTTCAACACCCTCCCATAAATCATAGAGAGGTTACTGCCCGCACGAAGAAGATATGCATCTTTTTTATGAGGGTTTCAGTGCTCAACTATCTTTTTCATCTGACGGGGTTTAGTTGGAGAATGGCGATGGCTGGATAAAGCGCGTGCATTTTTTAGGCGAAGACTTTTTGAAACCATTTTCCCATCCAACAAGGCCGGAATTGGCTGGAATAATGCTGTAAACCGACGCTATCGATTTGTGATCACTATAATTTTTTATGTGATCACAATTCTGGTTTTATTGATTGTTTAGGCATGCCAATGAATACAATGACGCAGTTTTACTTGCTCTAAACCTTTGTTTGGGTATGGTTGCCCAGATAAACCCTGCCCGAGGAGCGTATAATGGCTGATGTAAACCGTGGTGATCGACCGCTTTCGCCGCATTTATCAATTTACCGTCCGATGTATACCATGATTCTATCGATCACCCACCGCATTACCGGCGTTGGGCTTAGCCTTGGTCTGGTGCTGGTTACATGGTGGTTTTTGACCCTAGCGATTGGCGAGAAATATTTTGCGTTTGCCGATGCGGTGTTAACTTCGGTTTTTGGCGGTTTGATCCTGATCGCCTCGCTCTGGGCGTTGATGTTTCATCTTTGCAACGGTATCCGGCATTTGTTCTGGGATGCGGGCTATGGGTTTGAATTGCAAACCGCTTGGCGTTCCGGTTTGGCTGTTATTGCCTGTTCGATCATCCTGACGATCTTGATTGTTGCCATTTCATTGGGGGGGTCTTGATGTCCTTTCAAACAGACCGTCAACGCGTCAGCGGGCTTGGCTCTGCCAAAGACGGCACCCATGAATGGATCGGACACCGGATTTCGGCAATTGCGCTGGTGCCGTTGGTGATCCTGTTTGTGGTGCCGCTGGCGCTTAGTCTGGGTGGAGATTTTGAAGATGTGCGCCATGTTTACGCGCACCCGTTTAACGCCATTGTTGGGATATTGTTTTTTATCACCGTGTCGCTGCACCTTAAGCACGGGTTGCAAGAGGTCATCGTTGATTACATCCATGGCAAGAAAAAGCTGGTTTTGGCGCTGTTGGCCAATACGGCATTTTCCGCCATTCTGGGTGTGACCGGTGTCTTTTCAATCGCTAAAATCGCCTTTGGCGGCTGAGTTAGGAATTAAAGATGGCTGCATATGAAATTACCGACCACTTTTATGACGTGGTTGTTGTTGGCGCTGGCGGCGCGGGGCTGCGCGCCACGCTGGGCATGGCAGAACAGGGGCTGAAAACTGCCTGTGTCACTAAGGTTTTCCCGACCCGTTCCCACACAGTGGCGGCCCAAGGCGGTATTGCTGCCAGCCTTGCCAATATGGGGCCGGATAACTGGAAATGGCACATGTATGACACCGTCAAAGGGTCAGACTGGCTGGGCGATATGGACGCGATGGAATATTTGGTCCGCGAAGCCCCCAAAGCGGTTTATGAGCTGGAGCATTACGGTGTTCCATTCAGCCGCACCGAAGAGGGCAAAATTTACCAACGCCCGTTCGGGGGCCACACCACCGAATATGGCGAAGGCCCGCCGGTGCAACGCACTTGTGCGGCCGCAGATCGCACCGGCCATGCCATGTTGCATACGCTTTACGGGCAAAGCCTGAAAAACAATGCTGAATTTTTTATTGAATATTTTGCCATTGATTTGATCAAATCTGAGGACGGCGAAATTCAAGGCTTGCTGGCATGGAAACTGGATGATGGCACCTTGCATCGCTTTAACGCCAAAATGACAGTGCTGGCCACGGGGGGGTATGGCCGCGCGTTTTTCAGCGCTACTTCGGCACATACTTGCACTGGTGATGGTGGCGGCATGGTGGCGCGCCAAGGCTTGCCATTGCAAGACATGGAATTTGTGCAATTCCACCCGACCGGCATTTATGGCGCGGGCATGTTGATAACCGAGGGCGCGCGTGGCGAGGGCGGTTATCTGACCAATTCCGAGGGCGAGCGCTATATGGAGCGGTATGCGCCGACCTATAAAGACCTGGCCTCGCGCGATGTGGTTTCGCGGTGCTCTACCATTGAAATCCGCGAGGGGCGCGGTGTTGGCCCGAACAAAGACCATGTCTATCTGAACTTGCAACATTTACCTGCTGAGGCCTTGGCCGAACGTCTGCCGGGCATTTCCGAAAGCGCCAAAGTTTTTGCCGGTGTGGATGTCACCAAAGAACCGATTCCGGTGCTGCCAACCGTGCATTACAATATGGGCGGCATCCCGACCAATTATTGGGGCGAGGTTTTGAACCCGACCGCTGATGATCATGACCGCATCCAGCCCGGCTTGATGTCGGTGGGCGAGGCCGGCTGTGCCAGCGTGCATGGGGCCAACCGTCTGGGGTCAAATTCATTGATTGATTTGGTGGTCTTTGGCCGCGCCGCTGCGATCAAAGCCGGAAAAATTGTGAACCCCGAAACTGCCAACCGCCCAACCAATCAGGCATCAACCGATTCGGCGCTGGAGCGGTTTGACCGTATGCGCCACATGAGCGGCAGCGTTGGCACGGCGGAACTCCGCTTGAATATGCAAAAAACCATGCAGGATGATGCCGCCGTTTTCCGCACCTCTGAAAGTCTCTCGGAGGGTTGTAAAAAGATGGATAAGGTTGCTGCCTTGATGAATGATCTTAGCGTGACTGATCGTTCAATGATCTGGAATTCCGACCTGATGGAGACACTGGAGCTGGCAAATCTAATGCCAAACGCGCTGGCAACCATTGTTTCGGCTGAGGCCCGCAAGGAAAGCCGCGGCGCCCACGCCCATGAGGATTTCCCGGATCGCGATGACAAAAACTGGCGTAAACATTCGCTGGCAACTATGGGGGATGACTGGAAAGTTGATTTAACGTATCGTGATGTTCACTTGAATCCGCTGACTGCTGAAAAAGACGGGGGGATCGAGATGAAAAAGCTCGCGCCCAAAAAGCGCGTTTATTAGGAGATTTTTATGAAAAGTATTTACATTGTTTTAACAGGCGCTGCATTGGTCATTTCGGCCTGCACCACAACATTGGAAACCATGACACGGTCAGATGCCATTGTCCTTTGTCAGGGAAAAGCCAGTGATGCCAGCGGGCCGACCTATGGTGCAACCGTTGGGGCCAATTCAAACACCGGCTTTTTTGGCGGTTTGTCTATTAGTTTAAGCGACGCCTATATACGCGGTCTTGATCCAGCAGCAGTATTTGAACATTGTATGAATGAACTGGCCGCCAATGGCCAAATAGTGGAGGGGTAGTAATATGAAAACCAGATCAATTTTTGCAGCATCCGCAGCAGCACTTTTGCTTGCGGGTTGTCTTGAAACCACCAGCACCGGCGCGGTTGGGTTTTTGCCTTCGGGGGCATCGCTGTCGCCGGATGATCAGCTTATCTGGGCGGGTATGACCAATGAGCAGAAACTGGCAGCCTTGCCGTATATCGAAAACGGCGGCACGATTGTGTCTAGTCTAGGGGCTAATTAAGCAATGGTCGAACTCTCGCTTCCAAAGAATTCCCGCATGAAAGTTGGTAAAATCTGGCCAAAACCAGAGGGTGCCACCAATGTGCGGGCTTTCAAAATCTATCGCTATGATCCCGATGCGGGGGAAAACCCGCGGATTGACACTTATTATGTTGATCTGGATGATTGTGGGCCGATGGTGCTGGATGCATTGATAAAAATCAAAACTGAGATCGACCCGACCTTAACCTTTCGCCGTTCTTGCCGTGAAGGGATTTGTGGGTCTTGTGCGATGAATATTGATGGCATCAACACATTGGCCTGTCTTTATGGCTGGGATGAAGTTTCGGGCGACGTGAAGATTTATCCACTGCCCCATATGCCGGTGGTTAAAGACCTGATCCCTGACCTGACGCATTTTTATGCGCAGCACGCCAGCATCATGCCGTGGCTGGAAACCAAAACCAACCGGCCGGCCAAGGAATGGCGGCAATCAATTGAGGACCGCAAAAAGCTGGACGGGTTGTATGAATGCGTGATGTGCGCCAGCTGTTCCACTTCTTGCCCCAGCTATTGGTGGAACGGGGATCGGTATTTGGGGCCAGCGGCCTTGCTGCATGCCTATCGTTGGATCATCGATTCGCGTGATGAGGCTGCAGGCGAACGTCTGGATGATCTGGAAGATCCGTTTAAACTGTATCGTTGCCACACCATTATGAACTGCACCCGATCTTGCCCCAAGGGGTTAAACCCGGCCAAGGCGATTGCAGAGTTGAAAAAAATGATGGTAGAGCGCAAGTTGTAAGCATGGCGAAAGTCATCTTTATTCTGTCGACAGGTCGGTGTAGCACGCAATTTTTGGCGCGTTTACTGACGAAAGGTGATGCAAATACATTGGTGGTGCATGAGGGCGCAGGCCCAAATTTTAAGCCCGCGCAGGTGTTTCGCAATACAAATTTTGAAAAAGTGCTCGCCGAAACCCATCAGTTACAAGACCTATTTGGCCAAATCGACACGCAATTAGCCAGTGGTGGGCGGTTTATTGAAACAGGGTGGCCCGCTTATGGATGGGGGCCGTATTTGCAAAAACGATACGGTGATGAATTTGGATTTGTGCATTTGCTTCGCAATCCATTTGCAACGGCAGCGTCCATGACAACCCATGCTTTGTTAGGCGATGGCGACGATACGCTGTCAAAACACGGCATTATCCGCCCGCATATTAAGGGTGTGCTATATCCGGGATTTCAGTCAGACTACGCTGAATTTTCCTATTTTGAACGCGGGCTTTACCATTGGTTAGAAGTCCACAGTTTTTTGTTGGATCAAAGCCACGGTTCAAGCTTCTTGGGGCTTTTTCGATTCGAAGACCTGTATAAAGCCGATAGCGCTGCGATCAGAGATTTATGGGCGAAATGCGGGTTTGACCCTGATAAATTTCAGGAACTTCCAGCATATGACCAATTTAACGCGCGAGCGCGGCGCGGATATGCAATGAAAAACAAAAAGCTGCTTACCTTGGTTTGGGATCTGGCGCAGCGATTGGGTTACAGTGATGATCTGTTGCAACGCTGGTCGGACGTTGATTTTTTAAGCGATTATTTCAATAAAATCCGCGTGCCTAGGACACGGCCGCGAGTGCGATGATATCGGCCATAATTTTATTTAGATCAAAGTCTTTGGGCGTGTATACCCGTGCAACTCCCTGATCCCGCAGCTTGCCAGCGTCTTCTTGAGGTATGATACCACCAACAATGACTGGCGTTTCCGTGGTTTTGTGGGCTAAAAACTCATCCAGTAATGACAAATGACTGCCTGACAGAATCGATAAGCCTATCACGTCCACAGCTTCGGTTTCGGCTGTTTCCAGAATGGCCGCAGGCGTCATGCGGATGCCTTCATAAATCACCCGCATGCCGCAATCGCGGGCCCGAACGGCAATTTGTTCGGCCCCGTTGGAATGGCCGTCAAGGCCGGGCTTTCCCATCAGGAATGTCAGTTGTTTGCCGGTTTTCTCAGCATGTCGGCTGACGGCGGCACGCAGGTCATCAAGACCGGTAGCGGTGTTAGAAACCGCAGTTGAAACACCTGTCGGAGCGCGGAACTCTCCG
The DNA here is from genome assembly GCA_003228875.1 of Rhodobacterales bacterium. Lineage (GTDB taxonomy): Bacteria > Pseudomonadota > Alphaproteobacteria > Rhodobacterales > Rhodobacteraceae > UBA3077. The sequence goes on along the minus strand of QIGK01000128.1, from coordinate 27,079 downwards.
TATACCGCCCGCATGGCCGCAGCCCATTCGCCGGTGGTCGCACCCGCTTTGGCAGCAGCAATTGACGCTGGCATAATATTTTCGCCCGCTTTCGCGGCCGACCCAAGCGCGCTTAGCGCCGCCTGAACGGCGGCACTGTCGCGCGCTTGGCGCCAGGCGTTAAGGGCGGTTATTTGGGCGGCTTCCACCTGCGGATTGACGGTCATTATGCCATCATCTCCTGCGGTGAGTGGGCTTTCTTCACCGGCTTCAAACCGGTTTACACCAACAACAGTAGTCAACCCGTTTTCAATATTTTCCAGCCGCTTTGAATTGCTTTCCACCAGCGCCGATTTCATATAATCAATCGCCGCCACCGTGCCGCCCATGGCGTCTATTTGGGCCATCTCGGCCCGCGCGCCAACTTTCAAAGCTTCGACTTTGCGATCTATCGCCGGGTTGCCATCAAACAGGTCGTCATATTCCAGCAGATCAGTTTCAAACGCCAAAATTTGCTGCATTCGTAGTGACCATTGTTGATCCCACGGGCGGGGCAGGCCAAGGGCCTCGTTCCATGCGGGCAGCTGTACGGCGCGGGCGCGGGCGTTTTTGCTTAGTGTGACCGCCAGCATTTCGATCAATATGCGATAGACATTGTTTTCGGGTTGTTGTTCGGTTAGGCCCAGCGAATTGACCTGCACCCCATAGCGAAAGCGCCGCAATTTAGGGTCGGTCACGCCATAACGATCAAGGCAAATCTCGTCCCACAGGTTAACAAAAGCCCGCATTTTGCACATTTCGGTCACAAACCGGATGCCGGCATTTACGAAAAACGAGACCCGCGCCACGACTTGCGGGAAATCCGCTGGTGAAACTTGCTCCCTTGCTTGGTCCAGCACCGCTGTGGCGGTGGCCAGTGCGAAGGCAAGCTCCTGCTCCGGTGTCGCCCCAGCCTCTTGCAAATGATAGGAACAGATATTCATCGGGTTCCATTTCGGCAGGTGTTCAAGGCAATAACTGGCCACATCGCCGATCATTTTCAGGCTGGGTTCGGGCGGGAAAATATAGGTGCCGCGTGACAGGTATTCCTTGATAATATCGTTTTGCACCGTGCCGCGCAGGGCAGAAATATCCGCGCCTTGTTCTTCCGCCACTGCGATATACATCGCCAACAGCCACGGCGCGGTGGCGTTGATGGTCATGGAGGTGTTCATGGTTTCAAGGGGAATATCTATAAAAAGTGCGCGCATGTCACCCAGATGGCTGATCGGAACCCCAACTTTACCAACCTCGCTGCGTGCCAGAATGTGATCGCTGTCATATCCGGTTTGGGTGGGCAGATCAAAAGCCACGCTCAGGCCCGTTTGGCCTTTTTTAAGGTTGGAACGAAAAAGCGCATTTGACGCCGCAGCGGTGGAGTGCCCTGCATAGGTGCGAAAAAGCCAAGGTTTGTCTTTTTTCATCGTAACCTCCGAGAAAGAAGTTTTATATTGCACTGCAATGTAAAATGTTCAAGCAATAATATTGCGCAAAAGCATGATTTACAGAAATAATATGATGCAAGTTTGCGCTGGACCCAAAGCCAGACTGCTATAGGCTATGACAATGTTTAATACAGTGGAAATTCCTGTATGGGTTTTGGTGATCGGCGGAATATTCGCGATTATTGGCATTTTGCAACGGCTGCTATTTCCCTCGGTGCGCTGGTTTTTTCGCAAACGCTTTAACCGCGCGGTCAAGAAACTGAATAACCGCCTGCAACTGCAAATCCAGCCCTTTAAGCTGACCGACCGTCGGGTGTTGATTGACCGGCTGGCCCATGACCCTTTGGTCGCTGAGGCCATCATTGAGCATGCAAATGAATCGGGTGAACCCGCTGAAGTGGTTGCTAAAAAGGCTGCCAGATATGCGAGGGAAATTGTGCCGCATTTTTCTGCCTTTGCCTATTTTGGTTTTGCCGCGCGGGTGTCACGCTGGATTTCGCAATCGCTCTATCGGGTTCGGCTGGGATATTTGGACGAATCAGCGATGGACGAGGTTGATCTGGAATCCACCGTGGTTTTTGTGATGAATCATCGCTCCAACATGGATTATGTGCTGGTGACTTATCTGGCCTCGGCGCGATCAGCGCTTTCTTATGCAGTTGGGGAATGGGCGCGGATCTGGCCGCTTCAGGGGTTTATCCGATCTATGGGGGCCTATTTTATTCGGCGCAAATCGCAGAACCCGTTGTATCGCAGGGTTTTGGCGCGCTATGTGCAAATGGCCACTGAGGGCGGTGTGACCCAGGCGATTTTTCCCGAAGGGGGGCTTAGCCGCGATGGCGGCCTTGGTCAGGCCAAGCTGGGCTTGCTGAGTTATATCGTCAGCGGCTTTACCCCCGACAGCAAAAAAGACGTAGTTTTTGTGCCGGTTGGCCTGAATTATGACCGAGTGCTGGAGGATCGCGTGTTGCTGGCGGCGCGTGACAAAGACGGCAAAAAGAGCTTTCGCTTTGCGCCGGGGTCGTTTTTTAAGTTCTTTTTCCACCATATCTGGCTGCGGATGCGCGGTAAGTTTCACCGCTTCGGCTATGCGGTGGTTAGCTTTGGCAAACCGGTTTCACTGCGGGAATTTGTCGAGGCGCGCGCTGATCAACCGCAAGAGAACCAGATCGCCGAGCTGGGTGCAGAGTTGATGGCCGCAATTGGCAACGTGGTTCCGGTGCTGCCGGTTTCACTGATTTCCAAGGTTATTTTGGCGGCTGAAGGCAAGCCGCTGAAACGCATTGCTATAAAAGCCGCCGCGCATAAGCTGTGGCAGGATTACACGGCTTGCAACGTGTATAATCACATCCCCCGGGGTGATGAGGATTATGCGGTTGATGTCGGCATTCGCATGTTAACGATTCGCCATATTCTGGATGAAGTTGATGGCGTGCTGCATGCTAACCCTGACAACATGCACCTGCTGGAATATTACGCCAAATCCATTGAACATTTGCCCCATAACCCCACCAAATAGTCTTTTCTGCTGCATCGCACAAAAACCACTTGCGAGCTTGGCAAGATAATGTCATTACCCAAATGAAGCGTTTTACGCAATAATGTTGCGTGACCAATTTTTGAGGAAAAGACAATGGCCCCTGAAAAAGACCTGTATGAAATCGGCGAAATCCCCCCGCTGGGGCATGTGCCAAAACAAATGTATGCATGGACGATCCGGCGCGAACGCCACGGTGAACCAGACAAAAGTTTTGCTTGTGAGGTGGTCGACACGCCCGTGCTCGACAGCAACGAGGTGTTGGTTTTTGTGATGGCGGCGGGCGTAAATTATAACGGGGTATGGGCTGGTTTGGGCGTGCCAGTTTCGCCGTTTGATATTCACCAGCAACCTTATCATATTGCCGGGTCCGATGCCTCGGGCATTATCTGGGCGGTGGGTGATAAAATCAAACGCTGGAAGGTTGGCGACGAGGTGGTCGTGCATTGCAATCAGGATGATGGTGATGATGAGGAATGCAACGGTGGCGACCCTATGTTTTCCCCCAGCCAGCGCATTTGGGGCTATGAAACCTCCGACGGGTCATTCGCGCAATTTACCCGCGTGCAGGCGCAACAGCTGATGCACCGCCCCACCCATCTGACATGGGAAGAAAGTGCGTGTTATACGCTGACATTGGCAACCGCTTATCGCATGTTGTTTGGCCACCGGCCCCACACATTGAAACCGGGGCAGAATGTGCTGGTTTGGGGGGCGTCCGGCGGCCTTGGGTCTTTTGCTATTCAGCTGATCAACACAGCGGGTGCCAACGCGATTGGCGTGATTTCGGATGAAAGCAAACGGGATTTTGTTATGTCTTTGGGGGCCAAAGGCGTGATTAACCGCAAGGATTTTGACTGTTGGGGCGAGATGCCCACAGTGAACACCGATGCCTATAAAACATGGTTCGCGGCGGCGCGTAAATTTGGCAAGGCCATCTGGGATATCACTGGAAAAGGCAATAATGTGGACGTCGTTTTTGAACATCCCGGGCAGGCGACCTTTCCGGTATCGGTGTTTGTGGTAAAACGTGGTGGCATGGTGGTGATTTGTGCGGGCACAACCGGATATAATCTGACCATGGATGCACGTTATTTATGGATGCATCAGAAACGGGTGCAAGGCAGCCATTTTGCCAATCTAAAACAAGCCAGCCAAGCGAACCAGTTGATGATTGAACGGCGGATCGAACCCTGCATGTCTGAGGTCTTGCCATGGCAGCAAATTCCAGATGCCCATACCAAAATGATGAATAATGAGCATAAGCCCGGAAATATGGCTGTGCTGGTCAGCGCCCCGATCACGGGTTTACGCACATTGGAGGACGCCCGCGAGGTGGAAAATGCATAGAATCGGCTTAACCCATATGGCCCGAATCGGGCAAAATGATGACATTTTAAGGCGAGCTTTCACGACATATTTTACGTCTTTCAATGATTTCAATGAGTTAAAATATGCGCCCTCCCCATTTCTGGGGAATTTCCAAGTGTTAATCCATTTGTAATAAAGTTTGTAATAAAGGCGGAAACACGGCGGCACACTTGAAATAGTAACGAAGAATGATAAGGTGGACAAAGACTGGATAATCGATGTACTGGCGGATATCCGCGCTTTTGCTTTGGATAGCAAAATGATGGCTTTGTCTGAACATCTGGACGACGCAATTATTTTAGCAGCGACGGAGTTGGAGCGAGTCTCTGAAAGAGAACTTGTTTTGGATGGACACCGTGACAAAGCTGGAACAATTCCTGAGCAATCTGGAATCGAGCAAGACTCCAAATGATATCCAAACGCTTGTTGAGTCTCTGCGGGACACATATGGCGTGTCGAATGCTGTCTATCATGCGGTTAACTTGGACGGTGCGCCTTATGCAGCACTTACCTATACGCCAGAGTGGATGGATCACTACCAAGAACAAAAATATGTTGAGGTTGATCCGGTGGTGCGCGGTGCTTTGCAACATTTTCATCCGATGGACTGGAAGCGGCTTGATTGGTCAGGTCGCGGTAGCCGTGCTTTTCTGGGTGAAGCGACCGATGCAGGCATCGGAAATCAGGGCCTGTCGATACCGATTCGCGGCCCAAACGGACAATTCGCGCTTTTTACCATCAATGATAATTGCACAGATAAGCACTGGGAGACATTTTATAAAGAATTTCTAAAAGATATGCTGTTAATTTCACACTTTATTCATAATAAAGTTGTTAAAATAATGCTTCCAGAAGGAAATCGCGCGCAACAGCCGCTTTCTCCGCGTGAGGCTGACACACTAAAATATCTTGCTCATGGAATGAGCCGCTCAAGAATTTCCGAAAAGCTGGAAATATCTGAGCACACCTTACGGGTATATATCGATTCTGCACGCCACAAACTTGGCGCGTTGAATACTGTGCACGCCGTAAGCCTTGCATACACAAAGGGCTTAATTCTTCTTTAAATCAGAGAAAAGGAAAGTTGGGCAATCAGAATTTTTGTTCTTTAACGAGTTAGCCACATCACGTTGATGCCACCTAAACCGGAGAAAAAGAATGATTAAATTTGTATATGCTGATGCGTTGGATGCGTTTCCATTACTTAAAGACACTATGTATAAAGACCGCGCCTGGCAGTTTAAAGAACGCCTTGGTTGGGATGTGTCTGTCGATGAAAACGGCCATGAGATGGACGAATATGACAGAAAAAACCCGCTTTATATGATTTATGAGTTGGAAAATGGCGAACATGGCGGGTCTATGCGTTTGCTACCCACAACTGCTGAAACCATGGTAAATGACCATTTCAGTAACCTGACGGGTGGCGTCAATTTGATAAGCCCGCTGATCTGGGAATGCACACGGTTTTGCCTGTCACCAAATGCTGACACAAAAACCAGCGCAATTGCCGGTGCAGCATTGATGCTGGCGGGTCTGGAGATGAGTACCCGTTTTGCGGTTGAAAACTGGGTTGGCGTGTTTGATACGCGCATGGTATCAATTTACAAACGTCTTGGCTGGTGCCCTGAGGTGCTTGGCACAAGCGGCGAGGGCAAAGATTCCATCAGCGTTGGCCTCTGGACAGTTTCTGAGGAAGCCATGGATACAATTGCACGTAAATCAGGCATTTCGCGCGTAACCGCGGAAAAATGGTTTAATGACAGCTTCCCGGTTACGATGACCGAGGGTGCAATGGTTGCCTAACACTGGCAACTAAGCGGTTAGTGGTTTAAGAGTTTCGCAAAGCATTTTGCGGAGCCGATATGATATTGTCTGACGATCAGGCTGAGGCCTATGATGTCATCACGCAAGTGTTGAAATCAGCCGGGGTTGATCTGGAAAACGAGCTGCTGACCAGCGGCGCGGCTGGAAAGGCGCAAGTGTTGGCTGTGCTTGGTAAAGCTGGCTCAGGCAAAACCATGTTATTGGCCAAACTGGTCAAGGCAATTGAGGCTTTGGGTGTTGAAAGCATCTCTGCCGAATATGAATCGCGGCTGCGCAAAGACAAGCGCACCTTGGCAGTGCTTGCGCCCACTAACAAAGCTGCCAGCGTGTTGCGGGGTTTTGGCGTGCCAGCGACCACCATTCACCGGATCATATATTCTCCACTATATGATCCGGAGTATGAGCAGATTGCAGAGTGGTTGTCAGGCAACGCGGAACGCCCAACAATTGAGGGGCTGACGGATGCGGCGCTGGATCGCGCCAAAGCATATTTTGCAACCAATAAATCCATCCCCGGGGCGCTGGCAACTGCTGGTTTGCGCGGGTCAGATTTTATTATCGGCTGGAAACGGCGCGATGACCCGATGGATATCGGCTTTATTGATGAAAGCTCGATGATTGATGACAAGCAACTGGAAGACCTGAAAGAAATTTTTCAGACCCTTGTTCTGTTTGGTGACCCGGCGCAACTAGCCCCTGTCGGGCAATCGGGTTCCATGACTTTTGACAAACTGCCCGAGAAACGTAAATTGGTTTTGCACCGCGTGCATCGGCAAAGCGCCGATAATCCGATCCTTGATTTGGCCCATGCGCTTGGCGATCCGGAGCTGGGGTTTGGTGACTTTGAAGCGATGATCGATGAAGCAGCGGCCAAAGATGACCGCGTGGTTGTAGCGTCGCGCGTTGACGCGGAAAAAATGGCCCGATCACCGGTTTTGGTTTGGCGCAATGCCACCCGTATTCGGTTGATCAATGCATTTCGAAAGGCCTATGACGCGCCGGAGACGGCGCTTCTGACCGGCGAACCGTTGATTTGCGATGGCATTGAATTGCCCCTGAAGCACCGCAAAAAACGCATTGATCTGGAGGCGCGGGGGTTAATTAAAGGTGCGCAATGTGTGTATTTGGGGCCGGGTAAAAAGCCGGGATTCAGTCGGCTTTATGTGACCGGTGCTAGTGATCCGCAGGTCAATGCGGCATCTATAATTCAAATCGAAATACCGGACCGCGAAGACCCAGAAATTGTAACCGCGGCAAGTATGGGCGCGGTATTTTTGCACGGCGCTGCGGTGACCATCCACAAGGCCCAAGGGTCGCAATGGCCTGAGGTGCAGGTGTTTGCGCCTGATCTTTACGCGGCGTCGCGCGCTGGTCGGGTGGAGGCGGGTATTCCGCTGTGGAAACGCTTGGCTTATGTGGCGATCACCCGCGCTGAAACACGGTTATACTGGATTAAACGCTATATGCTGGCCAAGCCGAAAAATCCGTTAGGTGTGGCGGATCTGGACATGGCAGTGCCAGATTTGGTGCTGACGCAAAAGGCACCGGATGAAAGTTGATAGCCTTGATCATCTGGTTCTAACTGTTGCTGATATGGCCGCGACATGCCAATTTTACAGGGATATTCTGGGCATGGAAATGCTGGAATTTCTGGTGGCGGATGGAACCAAGCGCGTCGCGTTAAAATTCGGAGATCAAAAAATTAACTTGCACCAGCTCGGTGCTGAATTTGACCCGAAAGCAGAACACCCAACGGCCGGTTCGGCTGATCTTTGTTTTTTGACCTCGGGCAAGGTTTCAGACTGGGTTTTGCACTTGCAGGTCCACAATATTTTGATTGAACAAGGCCCAGTGACCCGCACCGGCGCAACTGGCCCGATCGTGTCGCTTTATGTGCGAGACCCCGATGAAAACTTGATTGAAATCTCAACGCTGATGCCAAGTCTCTAAAAGTTATGGCTGGTTCCCGCAGTCCAGCGGCGTTTTTGCTGACACAAAAAACCGCTTCCCTTTGGGCCATGCCCTCGGCTGCGCCATCGGGTGTTTGATTCTTCTTGAAACAAAGAATTTTTAGCGGTCAGCGCCGTTTAATTTCCGCTTTGAGCGCGTCCATTTGGCGGGTCAAATACTGGACGGATTTTTCATCGACTAATCGTCCGGTTTCATCAAATGCTTTACCCGCAAAGGCAATCATAATTTCGGGGGCTTGCAGGATACGCGGGTTAAACGTGGTCATGCAGTGGCGCAGGGAATATTGGGCGCGCACGCCGCCTGTGCTGCCCGCGGCGGCTGACAGAATGGCCACGGGTTTACGGGCCCAAGGTTGCGGTTTGGTGCGGCTAAGCCAATCAAGGGCATTTTTAAGGCTGCCGGAGAGGTTTTTATTGTATTCGGGTGTGGCAATGACAACCGCATCAGCCTGGCTAATTTTTTCTGCTAGCGCAGTGACTTCGGCGGGAAAGTTTTTGGCCTCCAGATCTTCATCAAATAGCGGGAAGCGGATATTGGTCATTTCAAAGTCACATTCCCCAAAGCAACGCGCTGCTTCATGGACCAGCATCGTGTTAAAAGAACCGGCGCGTAATGAGCCCGAAATCCCGATAAGTTTGAGTGTCATTTTGTTCCCCTTTTAGAATACGCAATACGCGGTGCTTTCGAAATTGCAATATGGAAATCGAAATAATACGATATGTTGTAGATATCTTGGCCAAAGACGCCAAATGAAGGGGTTCATTATTGACTCTGGGGTCCATGCGCGAAACAATTCAGCCCCGGGCAGAATCAAAGGCGGACAAGCCGCGTGCAATTTTCGAAACTCAGATTACTTGGCTTCAAAAGCTTTGTAGACCCAACAGAACTGGTGATCGCACCGGGTATTACTGGCGTGGTCGGGCCAAATGGCTGCGGGAAATCCAATTTACTGGAGGCCTTGCGCTGGGTGATGGGTGAAAACCGCCCGACCGCCATGCGCGGTGGTGGCATGGAAGACGTTATTTTCGCCGGATCAGATTCGCGACCGGCGCGTAATTTTGCTGAAGTCACCTTGCATATTGATAACAGCAAACGGCTGGCACCTGCGGCTTTCAATCATTCGGATTCGATCGAGATTATCCGACGGATAACCCGCGATGCGGGATCAGCCTATAAGGTGAATGGCAAAGATTGCCGGGCGCGGGATGTGCAGATGTTGTTTGCAGATGCATCAACCGGCGCCCACTCTCCGGCGCTTGTTCGTCAGGGGCAAATTGCAGAATTGATCAATGCCAAACCAAAGTCACGGCGGCGAGTGCTGGAAGAAGCTGCCGGAATTTCCGGCCTGTATCAGCGTCGCCACGAAGCAGAACTGAAATTAAACGGGACCGAATTGAACCTGTCACGGGTTGAGGATGTGCTGGAACAACTTGATGTGCAGCTGAAAAGCCTTGCGCGACAAGCGAGGCAAGCGGGGCGCTATCGTGAAATTTCCGAAGAATTGCGTCAATCCGAAGGGCTGCTGTTATATCGGCGATGGCGCGAAGCAGATATCGAACGGTTGGTTGCTGGCAAAGCCCTGACCGAAGTCACCAGCGTGGCAGCTGCTGCGCAGGGGGCAGCTGGGGCCGCGCAACGCGAACGTGAAAATGCCGAGACCAAAGTGCCGCCGCTGCGTGAAGAAGAAGCCATCGCGGCGGCAATATTACAACGTTTGATGGTAGAGCAAGGGGCGTTAGCAGAGCAAGAAACCCGCGCCTTGCAAGCGATCGAAGAACTACAAGACCGATTAGTTCAGCTGGAGCGCGACATGGCGCGTGAAACGGGGCTGAACAAAGACGCAGGCGAAACGATTGATCGGTTGAACTGGGAAGCGGCTGCTTTGGTCAATGCTTCGGAAGGGCATATCGAAAAGCTGGAAACCGCGCGCGATGCCGCACGCGATGCTGCCAGTGGTTTGCAGGCTCAGGAAACCAAAATGGACCAATTGGCCGAGGATGCGGCGCGGCTGGTGGCGCGGCACCAAACCGCCAAACGGCGGTTACAAGAAGCCACCGAACAAGTGGAAAAAGTTTCGACGGCCAATGCAGAAGCAAAAAGCGCAGTGACACGAGTTTCCCAAGGGCTTGAAAATGTCGAAACTCAGCTAAATGCCGCTAAATCCTTGCGGAGCGATTCTGTTGAAAAGGCCAGTTTGGCCGAAGCGGCGTTGGCGCAAGCCGAGCAGGCGCGCGCTGATGCGCAACTGCGCGAATCCGATGCTCGGGTGGCATTATCGGGCGCATCCGGTGAGGCCAAAGCGCTGGAAGGTGAGACCGCTGCATTGCGTCGGTTGATGGCGCGGGATCAGGGTGATGGCCAACAAGTGCTTGATAAAATCAAGGCGGCCAAAGGGTATGAGGCGGCGTTGGGTGCAGCCTTGGGTGACGATTTGAAAACATCGGAAATCGATGCTGACGGCGTATCGGGCTGGCTGCTTTTGCCTGAACTATCCGGCGGTGATTTACCCGATGGAACTGCGCGTCTGGCGGATTTTGTGGTTGCACCGAAAGCGCTCGCGCGGCGATTGCAGGCGGTCGGTATTGTTGACAAGGCAGCCGGTGCAAGGTTGCAAGCCTTGCTGAAACGCGGCCAGCGGTTGGTTTCTGTTGAGGGGGATTTATGGCGTTGGGACGGGTATCGGGCTGCGGCTGAAGACGCGCCATCGACGGCGGCGTTGCGATTACAACAAATGAACCGTTTGAGCGAACTTGAATCCGCGTTTGGCGATGCATCAACCAAGGCTAATGCTACGCAAAAATCCCATCAGGCGGCACGGGTTTTGATGGACCAAGCCCAAGCGTCAGACCAATCTGCGCGAATGGCGCGGCGGGCAGCAGACGAAGCTGTGACAACAGCGGCGCGCGGACTTTCAAAGGCCGAAGCCGAACGCGAAATGCTGTTTGGCCAGCTGGAATCTACCAAAATGGCAGCGGCGCGACATGCTGAGGACGGCGTTCAGGCCTTGGCCATATTGCGCGAGGCAGAGCAGGGCGCACAAGACTTAGGCGATATGGATGCGGCGCGGGACGCGGTTGAAACCAAAAAAATTGCCGTAGAAGCAACGCGTATGACCATGATGACCAAGCGTTCAATAGCAGATGATTTACGCCGAGAAGGCGAAGCACGGGTTAGACGCAACAAAGAAATCGAAGCAGAAAAAGTCAACTGGCAACGGCGCTCAGACAATGCCGAAGCGCAATTGTCTGATTTACAAGCACGGCTGGACGTTTCGGAAACCGACTTAAAATCGGCAAAAACAACGCCTGATGAAATTATGGCGCGCCGCGATGAAATGGGCAAAGCGGTTGAAAAGGCAAAAAGCCGCTGCGGCGATGCGGGCGATGCGCTGGCGCTTGGCGAAACAGCTTTGCGCCAAGCCGAAACAGGCGAACGTAACGCTGAACGCAATGCCGCTGATGCCCGCGAAGCGCGGGCGCGGGCTGATGCGGTGAACGAAGCCGCGGTCATTCGCGTTGATGTTGCAGCGGATCGGGTGCTGGACGAAACTGGCGTAACCCCGACCGCATTGCTGGAAACACTGGAGGCAGACCCCGATAAAATGCCTGACGCTGAGCGCATCGAAAATGATGTCGCTCGGTTGAAACGTCAGCGCGATGCTTTGGGGGCGGTCAACCTGCGGGCTGAGGAAGATGCCCGAGAAGTGCAAGAAGAATTTGACGGGCTGAATGGCGAGAAAAATGACCTTGAAGCGGCAGTGAAAAAACTACGCCACGGCATTGCCAACCTGAATTCCGAAGGCCGCGAACGGCTGTTAAAAGCCTTTGACGAGGTCAACAAGAATTTCAGCATGTTGTTCAAACACCTGTTTGGTGGCGGCGATGCCAATTTGGTGTTGGTGGAAAGCGATGATCCGCTGGAAGCAGGGCTGGAATTGATGTGTCAACCGCCCGGCAAAAACCTGTCGACGTTATCGCTGCTTTCTGGTGGCGAACAAACATTGACGGCTATGTCTTTGATATTCGCTGTGTTTTTGGCCAATCCGTCACCGATTTGTGTGTTGGACGAGGTCGACGCACCGTTGGATGACGCCAATGTTACGCGGTTTTGTGACTTACTGGATGAAATGGCCAAACAGACCGATACGCGGTTTTTGATTATTACCCATCACGCGCTGACTATGGCGCGTATGGACCGGTTATTCGGGGTGACCATGGGTGAAAAAGGCGTTTCGCAACTGGTAAGCGTTGATCTGCGCCGTGCTGAGGAAATCGTTGAGGGTTAACCGAGTTCCAGTTCTTGCAATAGTGCCGCCCAGGATGCGCCGTGCATGTCGCGGTCCTGCACCGCGCCCTGAGTTTCGGGCCTTGGCAGGCTGATTTTAATCACATTCAGGTCGGGGATATCAAAGCGTTTGATCGATGTGCTGTCCACACCGAAAACCGCTGCAATTGCTTGGTTGGAAAGGCCGGTGACAACCTGTTGGAACACCGCCTCGGAGCCGCAAAAAATATCAATGGTCAGCCAAAACGGCCCTGCGTTTTTGCTGCGGATTTTTTGCACGATTTTGCCCAGTTCAACCATGATTAATCACCTCTAGGGTAAAGGCGTCCATCGGGTTATCTAACGCTAGGACATGGTTCAGGCAAAACCTGTAAATTTGCCCGCGATCTATTTCTGGCGGTGAAAACGGAAAGGCAAAGGTGGGCTGTTCTTCTTGCGGGGTAAGGGGATGGTGCAGCAAATACGGGTTGAGGATTTTGGCAATCTCCATGGCCAGCGGGCCGGTTTTTGCGGTGACAATGCCTAAAACGCCTATTTCGAGCGGGGTTTGACGGCGCGGTTCCATATCTCCAAAACTGGCATTCTGTCCGATCAGGCGCAGTTCAAGTGAAAAATCATTAGCGGAAATATCTAGACGTTCAACGGCTTTCTGGCTGCATTTTTTCTGAATATCATCGGCCCAGATTGCAGCATTTTCCACATAACGCTGGTCGCGCAGCAACACCAGCGAAATCACCTGATGGCCTGCGGGTGCCGCTGCCTCCAGCTTGACGGTATAGGTTTCAGAGGGCAGCCATTTTGAGCCGGTCACCCGCACGGATGTATCATCCAGCGCGGTATATTTGGCATCCGTAACATCCAGATGCCCGCCCGGTTCATACAGGATAAACGGGTCGCTGTTTTCATAAAGCATATGCGCCGAAACCGTGTGCGGCGTGGCGCGGGCATCTTTGGCCATAGGAATAACTGTAAACCCGTCTTGGTCAAATTCAACAATGATCACGCCGGATTGTGGGTTGGTGGTGCAAAGCGCGCCGCATTCTCCGATTTTGGCTCCGTGCCATGCGGCACCCGCATGCATCCCGCGCATCAGGGGCAGGGCGGCAATAATCGCGGCATCGGTGGTGCGCCCCGCGATGATGATATCGGCACCGGTATTCAGGGCGAGGGTGATTTGTTCAACCCCCGCAAGGGCCACGATATTGCTGCACTCCGCCAGAATTTCGGCTGATATGTCCGGCGCATTGGGCAGGGCGTGGAGCCTGCCTTTTGCCAAGGCATCAATGACGCGCTGATTGGGTTGCGAAGATTTCAACATCGCTATTTTGATGCTTTGGCCCAGTTCCGTTGCGATTTCGCGGGTTATTTCACCAATTGGTCCACGGTGCTGTCTGCCCCGCAGGTTCCGGCTGATCCGATCACCAGCGGGACGTTGATTTTGGCGCGCGCAATCATCAGGCCTTTCCATTCAACTGCTATAGAGCTGCGCGAATATTTTGAAACGCCCCGCCCAAGATAGGCGGGGCCACTATCGGTAGAGCCACCGTCAATGGCAATGATATCGGGTTTTGCTGCCAGCCCCCGTTCCAACGCGTCTTGGTCATAATTCAGGCCAAGCGCGCCGGAAGGGATAAGAACCCGGACCATTTAATCAGTAACGGCTTGCGGTTTTTTCAAGAAACGGCGCAGAAACATCGGCGCGACAAACCCGACAATTGCTGCAATCCAAAGCCCAATCGCGATGGGCGAGGAAAACAGATACATAAAATCCCCCCCTGAAATCACCATGGCATTGCGCAAGGCATCTTCCATATGGCCACCCAGCAAAATGCCAAGAATAACCGGCACTGTCGGGATATCGAGCTTGCGCAGCACATAGCCAAGCACCCCGAAACCTACCATCAGCAACAGATCAAAATAGCTGCCGGAAAGCGAATAAATGCCAACAAAAGAAACCATTGTCACACCGGGTAGCAATATCCACGGCGGCACCATTAGCACTTTAACAAATATTTTTACCATTGGCACGTTCATCAGCAGCAAGACAAAATTCGCAATCAGCAAGGAAGCAATCAACCCCCAGACCACCTCGGGACGGTCGGTGAATAATGTCGGACCGGGGGTGATGTTTAGCGTCATCAACAGGGCTAACAAAACTGCCGTAGTGCCCGAACCCGGCACACCAAGGGTTAACATTGGCACCAATGCACCACCAGCAGCGGCGTTGTTGCCAGCCTCAGGCGCGGCAACGCCTTTGATCGCGCCTTTACCAAAGCCGCCATCTTTACCGGCAATGGATTTTTCAGACATATAGGCCAAGAAGCTGCCTAAAGACGCACCGGCGCCCGGCAATATTCCGGCAATAAAGCCCACCACCGAAGACCGAAACATGGTCCAGCGGGTTGCATAAATGTCTTTCCACGGGATGCGAACCTTGTCGAGCTTCACCCCGATGGAGGATTTTTTGCCGTGGCTTTCGATAAAGAAAAATACTTCAGCAATCGCAAACAACCCAACAATCGCCACCAGAAAATCAATGCCGTCAAACAGATGCAGATTACCGCCGGTAAGCCGTGGCATGCCACGGGAATCATAGCCGATCATGGCAATGCCAAGCCCGATACAGGCGGCAATCGCTGACTTGGCCTGATTGTTGCTGGCCATGCCGCCAAGGGTGCAGAAAGCCAGCAAATACAAAGCAAAATATTCAGCCTGTCCAAATTGATAGGCGACCCTCGATAAAAGTGGCGCCAGAAACATCAAACCAATAGTAGCGAATAACGCCCCGTAAAATGATGCAAAGCCAGATAAAACCAGCGCATCCCCAGCGCGGCCCGCTTTGGCCATCGGATAGCCATCAAGCGTGGTCATCAGCGCCGGTTCATCCCCCGGAATATTCAGCAATATAGAGCTGATCCGCCCGCCATACATCGCCCCATAATAAACTGAGGTCATCAGCACCAAAGCCGATGTCGCATCAAGGCCTAGCGTGAAGGTGATGGGAATAAGAATGGCCACACCGTTTGATGGCCCAAGCCCCGGCAAAGCGCCAATAATCGTGCCCAGAAAACAACCGGCAACCGCCAGCATCAGGGTATAAGGCGATAGCGCAATGGAAAACCCCAGCGCCAGATTTGACATAATGTCCATGATTTAACTCGTCCAGCTTTTTGGAAAGCCAATAAGGCCCAGATCCAACGCAAATTTGAATAATATAAACAGCCCGATTGAAAGCCCGACGCCGGAAAGCGCGGCTTTGGCAAATTGGGGTTTGATTTGATAACTAAGCACTGCGGCAGTGATTGCTGTCGGGATGATAAACCCCATTGGTTTTAGCGAAAATGCGTATAGCACCAGCACAACAACCGCAAAAAACAAGGCACCAAAGGTGCGTAAAACAGGCCAATTAGGTTCCGGGTCGGGTTTCAAAACCATAAAAGTCGCAGCAAGTGCCGCCACTGTGCCGATCATGATCGGAAAGGTTTTCGGCCCAACCGGGTCGCTTAAAAAACTGGTCTGGATTTGCGTGGCGCCTGCAATATATGCAAGCGCCACAACTGCCACGACCAGACCAAATATCCGGTCAGAAGCCATTATTGGATAACTCCGATCTCGATGCTCATTTGGCGGATCTCGACAATCAGATTGTCGATATATGCCTGAAAGTCATCACCAACCAAAGTGAACGGAGCCAGACCATTGGCAGCCATTGCTTCGGCCCACTCATCAGAATCAGCAACCTGTTGTAGGCGACCGGCCCACAAATCAAAGGTTTCATCCGAAACACCGCGCGGGATATAAAGACCACGCCAGTTACCAGCCACAACATCATAGCCTTGTTCTATGGCAGTCGGGATATCTTCAAACCCTTCGACCCGCTCGGAGGTCAGCACCGCCAAAGCGCGAACATCGCCAGACGTCAAGAAACCAACGATTTCCGACATGTCGCCGGTCATGGCTTGGGTAAAGCCGCCAATGGTTTGTGTGATCGCATCACCGCCGCCATCAAGACCGATGTATTTTACGGTTGTTATGTCGGTAAGGCCCGCACGCTGCAACAGCATCAAAGGTTTCATATGGTCAAAGCCACCAACCGCAGAACCGCCAGCAAAGGTAACCGAAGACGGATCGGCCACAACCGCCTCTAGCAAATCACTTAGGGTCATAAACGGGCTGTCAGCCGCCACTACAATCACGCCGGGGTCGATGCCGATCGCACCAACAAACCGCACTTGGTCAGCGGTCATGCCCGCATAGGCGTTTTGGGCCAGACGGGTGGAGGTTGCTGTGGATGCAGCAATGATCAGGTTAGCGTCTTCATTGCGTTCCGCCACCACATTGGTAAAGGCAAGGCCACCGCCGCCGCCAGCCATGTTGGTTACCTGAATGGGCTTATCAACCGCGCCGATATCAAACATGATTTTGCCGATTTGACGACAGGTGAAATCCCAGCCGCCACCGGGGTTGGCAGGGGCGATACATTCTGCTGCTTGTGCGGTTGCGATAACCGGTGCCCCCATGCTTAGGGTTGCCGCGATGGCAAATGTTTTGAAAAAGTTTTTACGCATTTCATTCCTCCTGAGAATTTTGCTTGTTTGACATACGCTATTGGCTGCGCACATTGTGTCAGTTAAGGCGGCAACCTGACACCAACCTGTCATGAGCAAAAAAAGGGACACATTGTGCGATACTTGTTGGTCGAAGATAATGCCGAACTGGCCAAAGCGGTGGTTGACCGTTTAGCGCTGGATGGCCATGTAATTGATCATGCCCCCGATCTTACCACCGCGCACGGGTTTATCGATGTGGCGGAATATGATCTTATTTTGCTGGATATTATGCTGCCGGATGGCGATGGCCGGGATTTTTTGGCCACCCATCGTCGCCGTGAAAAACGCACACCGGTAATTGTGCTAACGGCGCGCTCCCAAGTGTCAGACCGTGTTGGGTTGCTCGACCTTGGGGCTGATGATTATTTGACAAAACCGTTTGATTTTTCAGAATTAGAAGCCCGCTGCCGCGCGGTTTTACGCCGTCAAGGCGGGTCTGCCATCAATGCACGGAGCTTTGAAGGGGTGATTCTTGATTCGATGAACAGCCATTTAACCATGGATGGGCGGGTTGAAGAACTGCGAAATCGGGAATTGCGGTTGCTGGAAATATTCTTTGTCAATCCAGCCCAGATTTTTTCTAAATCCCATCTGATGGACCGGCTGTTTTCCTTTTCCGAAGACGTATCGGAAAACGCCATCGAGGTTTATGTCGGGCGGTTACGCAAAAAACTGGACGGCTCCGCAATCAGAATCGAAACCGTGCGTGGCCTGGGTTATCGCTTAGCCAAAGCGGCATGATATTTGGGCAAAAAACAAATTCCATCCGCCGCCGGTTGATTGTTCAGCTTTCATTGATTGCGGCGATATTGTCCTTTGCGTTTTACCTGATTGTGCGGGTGGTTGCCGAAACTGCCGCCACGGAAACCCAAGATAATATTCTGGCGGCCTCGGCCACATCCATTGCAGACGCGCTTTATTCTGAGCGCGGTTTGGTTAATCTTGAATTGCCTTATTCTGCGCTTTCTATGCTGGGGTCTATCAGTCAGGACAGGGTGTTTTATCGCATCATCGTTGATGGGGAAACCCTGACAGGATACGGGGATCTGCCCCAGCCAGCATCACCAATTGCGGCTGATCCGGTGTTCTCAACTTTTGTGTTTCGCGGCGAGGAAGTCCGGTCTGTGGCCATAACAAGACCGGTAAGTTCAGGCGGGCAGGCGGTTAATACCACAACAATTGTTGCCCAGACGCGGCTGGGACTGGCGACAATTTCGTCCCGAATTTCGGCAACTGCGGCGGCAGTTGGTTTTGGATTTTTTCTGTTTGCTATTGGGCTTAGCCTGCTTGCAGCCCAATCTGCTTTGTCGCCATTGCGACGAATGACCCAATCAATCCAGCGGCGTGGCCCCCATGATCTCAGCCCGGTCAAGGCAGCTTTGCCCAGCGAATTGGTGCCGCTGGTTGGGGCGCTTAATAATTTTATGAACCGGTTGCGAAGCTCATTGGCCCAATCAGAGGATTTTGTTGCCGAGGCTGCCCACCGTGTGCGCACGCCGTTGGCAATTGTGCGCACTCGGGCTGAAATTGCCTTGCGGGGCATGGAAAAACCCAGCGACAAAAAAGCCTTGCGTGAAATGATCCGTGCGGTTGACGAAAGCTCGCGTTCGGCAGGGCAATTGCTGGACCATGCCATGGTGACCTTTCGCACAGATAATTTATTGGCGAAAAATTTTGACCTGGGCGAGCTGACCCGCGATACTTGCGAACATCTTTCGCCAACTGCGGGGCTAAAGGATATTTCGCTGTTGCTGGAAATCCCCGACAAACCCTACCCATTTGTGGGTGACCCGATTCTATTGCAAAATGCTTTGCGAAATATTCTGGACAATGCCATCAAATATTCCCCTGCCGACAGCGAGATCATCATAAAACTGACCCGCGATAAAACCACTGAGATTTCCTTCGGCGATCAGGGCCGTGGTTTTGGTGCCGCTGATCTTGGCGGGCTGACCAAACGGTTTTCGCGGGGTGAGAACGTTGCGGATATTGTTGGTTCAGGCCTTGGGCTGACCATTGCCGATGTGGTTGCCCGCGCCCATCAAGGCCATATTCTAATCCGCTCTAACCCAGAAGGGAGTGGCGCATGCGTTTCGCTTATTTTGCCTTAAGCCTGTTTTTTGCCATGCTGATGCCATTGCGCTTGGCTGCTTTTGAAATCGAAGATAGCATTTTTTATCCTGCCACCGATGGTTTGGTTACCTTGCAAATTATTTCCACCGCTGATGCCAATGTGTTTGAGCCAATCATACTGGAATTTCAGCAGAATAACCCGACGATAAACATCCAATACGTGATCGCTAGCAGCACCGAGCTGATGAAAGCCATTCATGAGGAGGCTGCGGTGTTTGATCTGGCGATTTCCTCAGCCATGGATTTACAAACCAAGCTGGCCAATGACGGGTTTGCTCAAACCTATACTTCCAACGCCACCGAAACCTTGCCCGGCTGGGCCATTTGGCGCGACCAGATTTTTGCTTTTACCCAAGAACCGGCGGTGCTGATCATTTCTGACGCGGCTTTTGCGGGCATGACCCCGCCCGAAACCCGCGAAGACCTGATTTCGTTGTTGCGCGATAACCCCGAAATATTTGATGGCCGCATCGGCACCTATGATGTGCGGATTTCCGGCGCGGGGTATCTTTTTGCCACACAGGATTCCCGCAATTCTGATTCCTATTGGCGCCTGACAGAGGTCATGGGCCGGTTAAACGCACAGCTTTACGGGGGGTCGGGCGATATGATCCGCGATGTGGCATCGGGAGAACTGGCCTTGGCCTATAACGTAGTTGGCAGCTATGCCAGCTCGCGCCTTGCGGAATTTCCCGATTTGCGAATTGTCCGGTTTAGCGATTATGTCAATGTGATGCTGCGCACGGCGCTGATCCCGAAAAATGCCGAAAATCCGGTTGAAGCCGGTCTGATGATAGATTTTCTGGCAGAGCTGAACCAAAGGCCCGAGCTGACCGAATTAACCAGCCTGCCACCGATTAACCCAGCACAACTACGTGAAAACAGCGCCGCACGGCCTATCCGGCTGGGGCCGGGGTTGTTGGTGTTTCTCGACCGGCTTAAAAAGCAGAATTTCCTGAAAAACTGGGTTAGCTCGATGGAGCAGGAATGAAATGCGTGGTAACCTACTCGATATTTTGTTAGGTTCTTTTCACGCTTGCCCATAATTTCTATCGCTTGCCAAATCTCTCTAATTGTCGGGTAATTTAGCTGACAAATTGGTTGCAGTCCTATAAAGTGATTTCTTAGCTTGCTCAAACAAATCAGAATATAAAACATCAAGGTCGGACAAGTTGTTCCCATCCCACTCGATTTTCAAACTCTGCCATTTTTTCTGACCAGCGTTTTTGGAAAATGTGTCCCAGTTTTCCAAGCCTTGAACGCGCAACCGCCAAAAAAGACTGGCGCTAAAAATCCCTGGAACAATAATCATTTCCAGAACGTGTCGCCTCAGCAATTTTGAACTTGGCTCGAGGAAATACTGTTGATGGACGGCTTCTAAGCCGGAATTGTTTTCCAAATAGTAGTTTTCATCATACTCAGGCTTGTAGAGAACATCATCAATATTAAAATAATGCGTTTTCCTTTTCTTAGTGCGCGTGTGTGTTGCAGTTACAAATTCATCCCACCTAGACTGACCTCTCACAAATTCGACAATGGGTTTCAAGCCATCGACATTATAATAATTCGCGTTTGCTGTGCTTCGAAGTGAAAATATTTGCGCTAAATTTGTTTGTTCTTCATACTTTTCGTTGATGCGGCCTTCGATTGCCAAAATCATTTCTTGAATTTTTTCTTTTGGCACCAACTTCTTTTCTACCGTAGATAAAATGTCGCTTTCAGATAGGGGTGTGACTGCCTGAATCAAAACTTCAGGCTCACTAACTTCTTTTTCAAATTCAGTATATTTTTTGTTTATGTCGCTCAAAAAAGTAACATTATCACAAAATCCCAATGTAATCAAACCTTGGTAGGCCAAATAAGGATTATGATCGGTAATGTTTTCGTAGAGGTCTTTTAATTTTTGAATCACATTAAAATAGTCGATAGGGCCTTTGGTTTTCACTGTGCATGATGCTTCGATGAACCTATCGGTAAATGGACTTAACTCCCGCCCAGCGGGGGTTTCCTCACTAGCGAGGCTAGACGATAATATTAAAATGTCCCCAAACGCGGCGCTATAATTTTCAGTAGAGCTTTTAAGAAGAGCGTGGCCAGAGAAACACGCATCTTGTATTATTATGCGGTTTGTGCATTTTGCAGCCCGTAAGAAACTTATCAACACCCCATGGGACACACCTGTCGTATTGGGTTGGCTCGTATCAAAATCTCTCCCTGTCCAATAGAACGTATCTTTATTATCACGATGCCCATGACCGGAAAAGTATATAAAAATGGTGCCATAACTTTGACTACCAGTTAGCCGCTTAAGCTCTTCCGTTATATCATCGCCTGAAACATTTTTTAATGGGATAATCTTGTCAAATCTACGCGTAGCCTTGAGCAGCTCTTCCATTGCATCAACATCTTTTACACAAGCCTCTAGGTTGCCAAAATCTGGGCTTTCATACTCGGCGTTTCCAATAATTATTGCGACGTTTTCGGGCATCAACTTATCCAGTTATTAAAAAATATGGGAGATTGTTAGATTTTGATAATAATTTTTCGTTCCAATCCGACAAAACAAACTTATGGTTTCACTAATAACTGTAATACACTGTGTTATAAAAATCCACGCAGAACCGGTATGATGAGTCAAATACTGACGCTCCATCTCCTTTATGAATTGAAAAAAAGGTGGAAGCTAATCCGAACCCTGAAGCCAAGCGGGTAGACCGCCTCGCTTCAGGGGCAATTTTTGATTTTCTCAAGCGTCAAGAACGGGAACGTGAGTTTTTTCGAACATCCAGAAACAGGGGTAAACCGAGGCGAAGCCGAAGCCATTCACAAAGGGAAGGGGGTATTTCGTAAGAAAATTATACGACTCACAACTGTTGAGCGTGGCCTCGCTGCGCTCGGTTGGGCCTAGGTCCTAATCCCGTTTGGCAGGCTTACGGCGTTTGCCTTTGTTTTTGGTGTTGGCCGGTGCTGCCGGTTTTCCGGGGGCTGCGTTTTTCTTGGGGCGTTTCTTTTTGCTGGTATCCGGCCCTTCATTAAATGCCTGTTCGGATTCCGGTTGCCATTTGGGTTTTTTGTCAAAAGACTTTTTCTTTTTGTCATAGGGTTTTTTATCATACGGCTTTTTGTTTTTGCCCTCGAATTTCGGGCGGGGCATGTTGGCAATGTCTGGCGCTTTATCCAGCAATTTTAACTGGCCGCGATCTTCCAGTTGCAAACCTTTGCCAAGCGCCTTGGTAAAGCCGTTCAGGCTTTTCTTGGTGATCTCGATAAAGGTTTCGTTTTCCTGCACCCTAATCGCGCCAATATCGCTATTGTCTATGTTGCCGCCTTTGCACAGGGCCGGTAGCAGCCATTTGGCCTCGGCGCGTTGTTTGCGGCCAATGTTCAGGCTGAACCAGACGCTGGGGCCAAATGTCGTGCGCGGGGCGGGTTTGCCTTTTTCATGTGACACACCCAATTCTTCAGGCGCGGATTGTTTGGCGTTGTTCACGCGCAGGAATGCGGCGGCCAGTTGTTCAGCGCTGAATTTTTCCACCAGCCTATCGACGGCGCTGCGCTCATCCTCGGAAATAGTTTGTGTCCAAGTTGGCGCATCAACCAGCCGTTCATTATCGCGTTTGATCACCGCATCGGCAGATGGGGCCTCGCCCCAATTGGCATCGACTTTGGCACCGCGCAGCAGGCGCTCGGCTTTGCGCCGCGCTTTTGGTGGCACAATCAAAGTGCTGACCCCTTTGCGCCCGGCGCGGCCCGTGCGGCCCGAACGGTGCAATAATGTTTCGGAATTGCTGGGCAGGTCGGCATGGATTACCAGTTCAAGATTGGGCAGATCAATGCCTCGCGCGGCCACGTCCGTCGCCACACAAACCCGTGCGCGGCCATCGCGCATGGCTTGCAATGCGTGGGTGCGTTCGTTTTGGGATAATTCCCCCGACAGGGCCACCACCGAAAACCCTCGGTTTGAAAACCGAGTTGTCAGGCGGTTGACCATGGCGCGGGTGTTGCAAAATACCAAGGCGTTTTTGGCCTCGTAAAATCGCAAAACATTGATAATAGCGTTTTCGCTGTCGCGCGGGGCCACGTTCAGGGCGCGATATTCGATATCGTCATGTTGGCGGGATTCGCCAACGGCGGTGACGCGCACTGCATCACGCTGGTAATTCTTGGCCAATGTCGCAATCATTTTTGGCACGGTGGCGGAAAACATCAGGGTGCGGCGGTCCTTAGGCGCTTGTTCAAGAATAAATTCCAGATCCTCGCGAAAGCCAAGGTCCAGCATCTCGTCGGCTTCGTCCAGCACTACGGCGCGGATGTCGCCGAGCTTGATGGAATTGCGCTGGATATGGTCGCGCAGTCGCCCCGGTGTCGCCACAACAATATGGGCACCACGATCAAGATTGCGCCGCTCGGTGCGCATATCCATGCCGCCCACACAAGAGGCCACAATCGCGCCCGCGCCGGCATATAGCCAATCAAGTTCGCGTTTGACCTGCAAAGCCAGTTCGCGCGTTGGTGCAATGACCAGTGCCAGCGGTTTGTTGGCGCGGCTGAAACATCCGTCAGCCTCAAGAATGGTTGGCGCAATGGCCAAGCCAAAGCCAACGGTTTTACCTGAACCCGTCTGGGCTGAGACCAGAAGATCAGCGTTTTCCAAGGCGGGGTCAGTCACGGCCTCCTGCACTTGGGTCAGGGTTTCATAGCCGCGCTTTTGCAGCGCGTTTTTAAAGGTTTCGATCACGGCGGTCTCTTTTTTAATAACAAGCGGCTGCATCTAGGGGATATTAGGGCAAATGTATAGGGCGTTCGGCACAGCCAAAATGCATTGCTGTCATGCACGCGGCATCTTGAACTTTTTTGCTGGACACCGTATGTGATGCAGAGGCGGTTCAGTAACCGCACCAAGCAGGAGATTCCCCTATGGCAAGCGCCAATCCATTTCAGTTTATCCAGCAGGTTCGCGCCGAGGTGTCAAAGGTGGTTTGGCCCACCCGCCGTGAGACGCTTTTGACCACCGCCATGGTTCTTGTCATGGCTATTTTTGCAGCAATCTTTTTCTTTTTTGTCGATCTGATTATCAGGTTCGGTTTAGAGACTTTGCTTACTGCCGCCTCTTGATTCCATCCGGTTCCGGTTGTATAGGCAACGCTTCCACCTATGAACTGCGCGCTTCGATTCGTTAGCGCGCTTTCGTTTGTTTGGGAGTAACAGGTTAAACCCCTGTAATAAAACGTAAATATGACGATAACGTCAAAAAATTGAGGTCACGGGCATAATGGCGATACGCTGGTATTCAGTTAGCGTTCTTTCGAATTTCGAAAAGAAAGTTGAAGAAGCGATCCATGAGGCTGTGCGCCAAAAAGGGCTGGAGGATGAAATCATTCAGGTTTTGGTCCCCACCGAAGAAGTTTTGGAAATGCGCCGTGGCAAAAAAGTCACCCGCGAACGCCGCTTTATGCCGGGATATGTTCTGGTGCAGATGGAGCTGACCGACCGCGCCTATCATGCCATTAACAGCATCAATCGTGTCACTGGTTTCTTGGGCGCGCAAAACACTCCGTCGCCAATGCGCGATTCGGAAGTGGCTGCGATTCTTAATCAGGTTGACGAAACCGCTGACGGCCCGCGTAATCTGATTTTCTTCGATATCGGCGAACAGGTGAACGTCATCGACGGCCCGTTTGAAGGTTTCAGCGGCATGGTTGAGGACGTGGACATGGAAAATGCCCGCCTCAAAGTGACCGTATCTATTTTTGGCCGTGCTACACCGGTTGAGCTTGAATTTACTCAGGTCTCTAAACAGACCTGATAAACCCCGAGTGTGGGAGGCGAGGGCGCGCACGCCCGGACCAGACCACACTACCACGATGCCCAACTGGTTGCGACCATCGGGCGGTATACAAAGGAGGCCAACATGGCCAAGAAGATAGCCGGGACGCTAAAATTACAAGTCCCCGCCGGTAAGGCAAACCCGTCGCCCCCCGTCGGCCCAGCATTGGGCCAACGCGGCATTAATATTATGGAATTCTGTAAGGCGTTTAACGCCAAAACACAGGAACTAGAGGCCGGCGCGCCTTGCCCGACGATCATTACCTATTATGTTGATAAATCTTTCACCATGGAGATCAAAACCCCGCCAGCATCTTACATGCTGAAAAAAGCGGCTGGTTTGAAATCCGGTGCCAATAACCCCGCCAAAGAGGTTGTTGGTTCGGTGACCTTGAAGCAGGTCAAAGAAATTGCCGAAGCCAAAATGCGCGATCTGAACGCGGTTGATATCGACGGCGCAATGAAAATCATCATGGGCTCTGCCCGTTCGATGGGTATTGAGGTGAAAGGGTAGTCTTATGGCACATATAGGAAAACGTTTTACCGCTGCCAAAGCAGCATTTTCGGGCAAGTCCGAAGTATCTGTTGAAGAAGCTGTTGCATTGGTCAAAGCCAACGCAACCGCAAAATTTGACGAAACTGTTGATATCGTATTTGCATTGGGTGTTGACCCGCGCCATGCGGACCAAATGGTGCGCGGCGTTTGCGCCTTGCCAAACGGCACCGGCAAAACCATGCGGGTTGCTGTTTTTGCCCGCGATGCAAAAGCCGAAGAAGCAACCAAAGCTGGCGCAGATATCGTTGGCGCGGAAGACCTGATGGAGCAAATCCAGCAGGGCAACCTTGATTTTGACCGTTGCATTGCCACCCCTGACATGATGCCAATCGTTGGCCGTCTGGGCAAAATTCTTGGCCCACGCAACCTGATGCCAAACCCGCGGGTTGGCACGGTAACCATGGACATCAAAGCGGCTGTTGAAGCTGCCAAAGGTGGCGAAGTGCAGTTCAAGGCTGAAAAAGCCGGTGTTGTGCATGCGGGTATCGGCAAGGCGTCTTTTTCCGAGGCTGCCTTGGCTGAAAATGTTAAAGCCATTGTTTCGGCAATTCAAAAAGCCCGTCCAACGGGTGCCAAAGGCACTTACGTCAAGAAAATCGCGCTTAGCTCCACCATGGGGCCGGGCGTTACACTCGACATCGCAACTGCGGCGGGTGAATAAGAGATCCCCGTAAGGGGTTAGGCGGGCTGTAACGGCCCGTTTTCGTCCGAGATAGTGGGTGCTAAGATGCATAATTCCTGCTTGAGACGGAAGCAAACAGGATCAATTTTGGGTGCAAACCCTTGGGTGATTTTGGCTGGTTTCGTAAGGACCAAGACGTCGGGGGGCATGTTGTCGCCCGATGAATTTGAGCCGGAGGGGGCGACCCTTCCATAAACTTGGAGCAATTAGTGATCGGCGAACTCGATCAAATCTTCACGGACTCTGGCGTGGTTGTGGTAGCACATTACGTTGGTCTTACAGTTGCAGATATGACGGACCTGCGCCTTCGCATGAGCGAAGCTGGCGCAACGGTTCGCGTTGCCAAAAACAGGCTCGCCAAAATTGCCCTGAAGGGGAAAGCTAGCGAAAGCATCGGCGATCTTTTGACGGGCCAGACTGTTCTGGCCTTTTCGGTCGACCCAGTTGCCGCTGCTAAGGTGGCGCAGGCATATTCCAAAGATAACGACAAACTCGTTATTCTTGGCGGTGCCATGGGTGATACAGTTCTGGACGTTGCCGGTGTTAAAGCTGTGGCAGCCATGCCAAGCCGTGAAGAGGTTCTTGCCTCTATCGCTGCTTGTCTTGCTGCCCCTGCAAGCAACATCGCTGGCGCAATTGGCGCACCTGCCAGCAATATCGCGGGTATACTTTCTACCCTCGAGGAGCAGGCGGCATAATATCTCGACTATATGACCGGCTGATACGCGAACGCGATCTAACCGGAATAAATTGAAACTGATAACGGAGAGCATAAAATGGCTGATCTGAAAAAACTTGCTGATGAGATTGTTGGTCTGA
>QIGK01000064.1 GCA_003228875.1 Rhodobacterales bacterium | reverse complement strand
AGTATGCACCAAATCTTCCTGCGAATGCCTATCTAATTTAATGATCGAAAACCCTATCGCGGTTTGATCATCTTCAAACATCATTGCAACCGGTTCTATGCCAACCACCGAAAAATCCGACCAGCCGCCTGTGTCGTTCAATTGAATGCGCGGGCTTAAACTGGTGAGCAATCTATTGCCATTTGCTTCGGCCCAACCGGACAACATATTTGCAGGAAGCCGATTGTTACCACCAACATACATTGTCTGAAGCATCGAACCTCTGGAGGCGCCGCCGCTGTCAATACTATCGAATGCCCAGCCTGTTGAAATAGCCTGTGCGATATACTGACGGTCAAGAAATAACAGCGGAAGCATTTCCAATGGCTGCTCAGCAAATGTGCCGGTTATCTGCCCGTTTACGATCTGACCAGAAAACGCAGTAGCAAATTCCGTGCCGTCAATTTTAAGGTTGTTCGGGATTGATTGAGGTTGGTTTGTCCAATCCACATACCCCTCAAAATCAATTTGATCCGTCGCAAGCGATTGTAACAAATCATAGGGAATATCCTGAATGTCTTCGGTCAACTATTGGGCAATGCTTTGCCCTGCCGCGCTGACCAGCAAAACGGAAAACAACCCGCGTAACATCTTAAACAAGACGGCTTTGCTTCACTGCCGCCCCGACAAAACTGGCAAATAACGGATGTGGCTCAAACGGTTTTGATTTCAGTTCGGGGTGGAATTGCACGCCAATATACCATGGGTGGTCGCTGATCTCGATGGTTTCGGGTAATTTACCATCGGGGGAAATACCGGCAAAACTCAGCCCTTTGGCCTCCAGCGCCTCGCGATACCCCATGTCTACCTCATACCGATGGCGGTGGCGCTCAGATATGGCAGTCGTGCCGTAAATTTCGGCAATGCATGACCCATCTTTCAGCGTGGCATTATAGGCCCCCAGCCGCATGGTGCCGCCTTTGTCGTCAGCCTCGTCGCGTTGGATGGTGCGGTTGCCCTCTACCCATTCTTTCAGGTGATAGACAATCGGCGTAAAGCGTTTTTCACCAGCCTCATGGTCAAATTCCTCAGACCCCGCGTCCGAAATCCCCGCCAGATTACGCGCCGCCTCAGCAACAGCCATTTGCATGCCCAGACAAATACCAAAATAGGGAACATTATGTGTGCGCGCATAGGTGGCGGCGTTAATCATGCCCTCAGTCCCTCGTTCGCCAAAACCGCCGGGCACTAGAATAGCGTTAAAGCCTTCCAGATGCGGGGTGACGTCCTCGCCTTCAAAAATTTCGCTATCAATCCATTCAGCCCGCACTTTTACTTTGTTATGCATGCCGCCATGAGTCAGGGCCTCAGCAATAGATTTATAGGCGTCGCCCAGTTGGGTGTATTTGCCGACAATGGCGATTTTAACCTCACCCTCGGGGTGGTTTACCCGTTCCATCACGTCATGCCATTTGGTCAGATCCGGTTCGGGTGCGTCGGTAATGTTGAACGCTTTCAACACCGCGCGGTCCATGCCCTCACGGTGATAGGCCAGCGGCGCGTCATAGATCGATTTCAGATCAAGTGCGGGAATAACCGCTTCGGGGCGCACATTGCAAAACAGGGCCAGCTTAGCGCGTTCTTTTTCCGGAATAGGGTGCTCAGAACGGCACATCAGGATATCGGGCGCAATGCCGATGGAGCGCAGTTCCTTAACCGAGTGCTGGGTGGGTTTGGTTTTCAATTCCCCTGCTGCTGCAATATAGGGCAGCAATGTCAGGTGCATAAATATACATTCACCGAAACGGTCTTGGGAAAACTGGCGGATAGCCTCAAAAAACGGCAGGGCTTCGATATCGCCAACCGTGCCGCCGATTTCACACAGCATAAAATCAACCTCGTCGTCGCCGATTTTAAGGAAATCTTTGATCTCGTTGGTCACATGCGGGATGACCTGAATGGTTTTACCCAGATAATCGCCGCGCCGTTCCTTTTCCAAAACGGTCGAATATATCCGCCCCGAAGAAACAGAATCGGTTTTGCGCGCTGAGACCCCCGTGAAACGCTCATAATGGCCGAGATCAAGGTCGGTTTCCGCGCCATCATCTGTCACAAACACTTCGCCATGTTCAAAAGGCGACATGGTGCCGGGATCCACATTTAAGTAAGGATCAAGCTTGCGCAACCGCACTGAATAGCCCCGCGCCTGCAACAAAGCCCCAAGCGCCGCTGATGCCAGACCTTTGCCTAACGAGGAAACCACACCACCGGTAATAAAAATATAACGCGCCATAAGGCCCCCGTGAGAATCAATTTATATGAGAGCCCGCCTGTGCAGAATCTGCTATATCACGGGGTTTGATTATTACAGAAGCCAACCGCCCGGCGCAAGGGTTCCGCAACGATATCTTGTAGAATGTTTGCTGCCGCGCCCCTAGTCATGGTATGGGATTGGCGTATTTTTGAAACAAAGAAATCGGAAACAATGCTTAAACTCATCACTTTTCCGCCCGCTTTTGGCGCCCCGAGCATGAGCCCCTTTGGCACTAAGGTCATGTGTTTGTTGAATATGTCTGGCGCGGAATGGACGGTGCATTACGCTGGCGACACGCGAAAATCGCCCAAGAAAAAACTGCCGGTGCTAAAAGATGGCGCGCGGGTCATTGCTGACAGTAACGCCATTCGTGAATATCTCGAAGAAAAGCTGGATGTTGATTTTGATAAAGGGCTGGATGTTAAGCAGCGCGCCACCTCCTATATGCTTATAAAAATGTTGGAGGAGCATAGCTATTTCATTGGCCTGATCGAACGTTATGAGACGGAGGAAAACTGGCAGTTGGTGCGTCATCAAATATTTGCAAAAGCCCCAAAATGGGTAGATTTTCTGCTTGCCAATAAAATTCGCAAAAAGATGCTTGGGCAGGCAGAGGCGCAGGGCGTGGGCCGTCATTCCAACGCTGAACGCCTTGCCATGGTCAAAGCTGATCTGGCAGCGCTGCGCACGGTTTTAGGGGATAAGGATTTCTTGTTTGGTGCAAAGCCCACGGGCGCTGACGCAACTGCGGTTCCGTTTCTGGTGACCTTGGCACATGCGCCTTCATCAACTGAAATATCACGATTTTGCGCGGCGGATAAGGTATTGATGGACTATATAGAGCGGGGTAAAGCTGCAATGTATCAAGGGCTTAAAGCTTAAAGCTTAAGGCGCCTTGCCGCGTGGCTTGCTGATTTCAGCAAAGCAATCCCGCAGCAGGCTTACGCGTTTCGGGCGAAAACTAACGGCGCTGATTGCCAGCTTTTGAATGCGGTCCAACCGAAAAACCCTGAACCCATGCCGCAGATTGCACCAAGACATCAGCATAAGGCCGGTATCCATATAGACAATGCCCAGCGGCAAAACCTGCCGTTCAGTTTGATTTTTGTGTTCGTCGCAATAGCGCATTTCAACCGCTAGTTCTTGGCGAATCGCATTACGCAATGCTGAAATATCAATCAAAATCACTGGCGAGTTTCGAAACCGTTTAACGTGCAGGCTGGCATGGTCAAACTGCTGGCGCAGCCGATCCGGCAGGGTGGCTTTCAGTTTCGACAGCGCGTTATTTGCCGCATCTGCCAAGACCGGATCGCCAACGGCGCGCACTTCGCGCAAGCCAAGCACCAGCGCTTCGATCTCGTCATGGCTGAACATCATTGGCGGCAGGGCAGGGTCTTCTTGCAAAGTATATCCAAACCCCGCCGCCCCGTCGATGATTGCACCCATGCCGCGCAACTCGGCAATATCGCGATAGATTGATCGCTGCGACACCATCAGTTCAGCCGCCAAATATCCGGCAAGTACCGGCGGTCTGCGGCTGCGCAGAATTTGCATCATTTGCATCAGGCGGGTGGCTTTGGACATGGTGACAGTATCTATATGCTTACTGACAGTTTTTGTCATCAGGGTTTTGCTAACAAAGCATTTCAACAACTTAGGAAACAAAAATGCTTAAACTTCTCAGCTACCCGCCCGTCTTTGGCCAACCCTCTGCCAGCCCGTTTTGTGTCAAAGCCATGTGCTTATTAAATATGGCAGGGCTGGAATGGCAGCCCGATTTTAATGCAGAGCTAGACAAAACACCTAAACAAAAGCTGCCGGTCTTAATTGACGGAGACAAAGAAATCCCCGACAGCGATGCCATCCGCAGCCATATCGAACAAAAAACCGGCATTGATTTTGATCAGGGTCTAACGCCGGAACAACGCGCCATATCCCGTGCGATAATGCGGATGGTCGAGGAACATCTTTATTTTGCTCTGGTCTGTGACCGTTGGTTGGTTGATGCGAATTGGGTGCATGTCAAAGAAGCGTATTTTGGTGAAATCCCCGCGCCAGTTCGCGATTCGGATTCGGTCACCGAAGAAATCCGAGAACATGTCCGCGCTCAAGTAATGGCACAAGGCATGGCGCGACATTCGGTTTCGGAACAATTTACCCGCGCCG
The DNA here is from genome assembly GCA_003228875.1 of Rhodobacterales bacterium. Taxonomy (GTDB): domain Bacteria; phylum Pseudomonadota; class Alphaproteobacteria; order Rhodobacterales; family Rhodobacteraceae; genus UBA3077. Next base: position 42,045 of record QIGK01000064.1, on the reverse strand, counting down.
ACGCGGATATCGCGGCAATTGCCACGCTTTTGGCAGACAAGCCGTTTTTGTTTGGTGAAATGCCTACGGCCGCTGATACAATCACAGGTCCGATGCTTGGCGCGATAATGAGTTCTCCCACCAAAACACTGCTAAGCGCTTGCATAAATGCTGACCAAAAATTGGTTGATTATGTAAATCGCTGCGCTGCCAAACTGCACCCAACCCCGTAGGGTGGGGTTTCACCCCACCATTACTCTGATGCGGGCGGGTCGGTAACTGGCAGTGGCACGGTCAGCGCGCCAGAATCAGGCACCGGAATAGCATTTGGATCAGTTGCTGGCAAACCGGATTCTGCTGCTGGAATGGCATTCAACCCGTCAATAACCGACCCGCCAGCATTGCGCTGTGCCATCACCGTCAAAGTCAGCGATGTAATCATAAACCCGATGGCAAAAACCCAAGTGGCTTTGCCAAGTGCCGTTGCCGCCGCGCGGCCTGAGACTGCGCCACCGCCACCACCGCCGCCAATGCCAAGCCCGCCACCCTCGGAACGTTGTAACAAAACAACACAGATCAGGCCAAGTGCCAGAATGAGATGAATAGCAAGGACGATATTTTCCATCGGTAGTCTTTCATTTTTAATCGGAACGGCGCTTGATAACCAATGAAATGGGGCTTGTCGATTGGAAATCAACATATCCACCGGATTTAGACACGCCTTTTTGATGTCCGGCCCTGATTTTTGCAAAAATGCGTCTTTGCCGGGCGGATGACGCCAAAAATTGCTGCGCAGTCACAGATTGATCCTTGGGTTATATTTCAAAATAATCGGCACGATTAGTTCTTCTTCGTCGGTCAGATGCCGGTCCATAAACCTGTCAAACCTGCGCAATATTTTTTGTAAATTATCCGCCGCAAACATAGATGCTTCGCTTTTGGAATGAATTTTTTTAATCAGATCGCTACCGGATTTTGCCATGCCTTCCAGCAATTCAGCCAGTTGATGATGGTCATTGTCCAACAGGTCAAACCCGTCCGATAACCGTTCATCCTGCCGGATAAGCAGCGGAAAATAATGTTGGTCTTCTATGTGGTGATGCATGTGCAGTTCATTGATGAAAAATCCGCCAACCTTGGTGATCAAGGCTGCATAGCGCTGCGGGTCTCGCTCACCCTCCAGAAAATGGTTGCCCTCTATTTGCAATGTTTCCAGTGCTGTGCGAAACATAATATGGCGGTTCAGCCAAAACTTTGTCAGCTCCGAAAAATTTTGATGGGTTGACCAACCATTCCGCGGATAAGTGTCCAGCAGGACTTTCAGATGTTCCGGCAACCCGTCCCGATCCGGCAGGTCATTCTTCATTATCGCCGACTTGGTCCATGTCAAACTGTCCTGAAAGACGACGACGAATGATCGACCAGCTAAGCCCGATGCCAAGCACTACCGACAGGCCAATCAGCCCAATCCATGTCATCACCGTGGCGTTGGTTGGGTCCAGCCAACCCATATCGTTTAGCACCCAAAGCAATACGGCGATCACCGCAACAACCATGCCAATGCCGATATATCCGATCGAGCGGAATGTGGCGCGCAGGAACACTACATAAGCCACCAGCAACACCAGCCCAACCAATATGACAATTGACATTTTGGCATCAAAATTGGCAATCGCCCATTGCACAAAATTCAAACTGGTGGGGTTATAGGTTAGCATAACCAGCACAAGTGCGGCGAACCAGCGGATCAATAGGCTTTTTAACATCGGTTTGTTCCTTAAATTGTTTGTTCTATAATTCGGGCTTGTGGGGTGGAAATCAAGCCTTATCCAATATCTAAGTTATAATGGTGGGGTGAACCCCATCCTACGGGCGCCGAGTTTTAAAAAATGCTTTCAGCAATTCTGCGGCCTCGTCCTCATTAATGCCACCGTAAACCTCTGGCTTATGATGGCATTGGGGGTGGCTAAACATTCGCGGCCCTTGCTCAATGCCGCCCGATTTCGGGTCAGCCGCCCCGTAATATACCCGCGCGATACGCGCTGCGGAAATAATCGCGGCGCAGGCGGGGCAGGGTTCAAGTGTGACGTAAAGATCAGCACCGGTTAGCCGCTCAGAATCTATCATCTGACATGCGGCGCGAATCGCTACTACTTCGGCATGGGCGGACGGGTCCAGCAATTCTCGGGCGCGGTTGCCAGCCGCAGCCAGCACCTTGCCATCCAGCACAATCACCGCCCCAACCGGAACCTCACCCCGTTCAGCGGCCAATCTGGCCTCTGACAGGGCTTGGTTCATATGGTTGGTAAAGTTCATGCTGGCGCAGTTTTTTCACGTCGGGTCACGAGGTTATTCAGCGCTTCGATATATGCCTTGGCTGAGGCCACCACCGTATCGGTATCCGCCGACTGGCCGGTAACAATTTTGCCGTTTTCTTCCATGCGCACCGAAACCGTCGCTTGCGCGTCGGTGCCCTCGGTCACCGCGTGCACCTGATACAGGTTCAGGCGGGCTTCATGCGGGAACAGGGTGCGAATGGCATTAAACGTGGCATCCACCGGCCCGTCACCGGTGATTTCAACTGATTTTTCGCTGTCGCCCACTCGCATTGTTAACGCAGCCGTTTGCGGCCCAGTGGTGCCACAAACCACTCGCAGGGATTTCAGCTCCAATAATTGCGATGCTGGATCAGCGCTGCCGGTCATCAAAGCCACCAGATCGTCGTCAAAAATCTCTTTCTTGCGATCCGCCAGTTCCTTGAACCGCACAAATACGTCTTTCAACTGGTTGTCGCCAATCGTAAAGCCAAGATTTTCCAGTTTTGAGCGCAGCGCCGCACGGCCTGAATGTTTGCCCATTACCAAACTGGCTTCCGACAACCCAATGTCCTCAGGCCGCATGATTTCAAAGGTTTCAGCGTTTTTCAACATGCCGTCCTGATGGATGCCACTTTCATGGGCAAAAGCGTTTTTGCCAACGATGGCTTTGTTAAACTGCACCGCAAACCCCGAAACCTGCGCTACCATGCGGCTGGCTTTCATAATTTGCGTTGTATCAATGCGCGTGGTCCAAGGCATGATGTCATTGCGCACTTTCAGCGCCATGACCACTTCTTCCAATGCCGTATTACCAGCCCGTTCGCCCAAACCATTTATCGTGCATTCAATTTGGCGCGCCCCGCCAGCAACAGCCGCCAACGCGTTGGCGGTGGCCATGCCAAGGTCATTATGGCAATGCGTTGCAAAAATAATCTCGTCAGCACCCGGAACCCGTTCCAAAAGCATACGGATCAAATCAGCGCTTTCAGCCGGCGCGGTATAGCCCACCGTGTCAGGAATATTGATGGTGGTGGCACCAGCCTTGATGGCGATTTCAACCACCTTGCACAGATAATCATCTTCGGTGCGGGTGGCGTCCATTGGTGACCATTGCACATTATCACACAGGTTACGCGCATGGGTGACCGATTCGTGGATCACATCGCACATCGCATCTTGGGTCAGTTCGGTAATGTCGCGGTGCAGCGGCGAGGTGCCGATAAAGGTGTGGATGCGCGGCAGGTTGGCGAATTTTACTGCCTCCCACGCGCGATCAATATCGCCAGCCTTGGCCCGCGACAGCCCGCAAATAACGCTGTCTTTGCTGCGCTTGGCAATCTCAGCCACCGCTTTGAAATCACCCTCGGAGGCAATCGGAAAACCGGCTTCGATAATATCAACCCCCATATCATCCAGCAATTCAGCGATTTCCAGCTTTTCAACATGGGTCATGGTGGCGCCGGGGCTTTGTTCGCCATCGCGCAGGGTTGTGTCAAATATCAACACTTGGTCCTGTTCTGACGCTTTTTTAGTCATATCGGTCATTTCTATAAGTCCTTAGCTGAGATAATTTCCGGCGCAAAATTTACTCCTCTGAGCATGCGCGCCGATGGTCTCAGCACGCTCAGAGGCGACTAAGGAGTAGGATCAAGCTGGAAGCCTGACGATGTGAAACCAAAGTTTTCATAGGCGCACTATAACGTCGGATTCTGGGGCGTAAAGAGGCTTATCCAACAACAGAAGCGGCACAAATACGAAAATTTCGTAGGCTTTGAAACCGATTCAGGTAATAAACCCACCCAGAAACAAGTGATAAGCGCGCAGAGCGAAAGTTAAGACGTGCAATTTAACCCGGGTTGCTAAATATTGTATCATAAGTGCCGGTTGCGGTGGATTTATAAAGAGGGCCAAATATGGATTCCATTCCGATACCAGAATCTAGCAATCAAGCTTTTGTCCTGCCGTCCTCGGTGCCGATTGTTTTGGTGGTTATCGCGGCACTGATACTGATTTACAGTGTTATCATGTTTATCCGAAATCGTGCTGAGCTTCGGCAGGAATGGGAACAGGAAAACGCTGCGCGGCTGGCCAAACCTCAAAGCACAGAACAAAGCACACCCCAACCTGTCACCATCCCTAAAAACACATCGTTTAAGGCCAAACAGGTGATTAGCACCGACGCATTGGATGTTCTGGACCTAATCGAAACCGCCGTATGGGAGATCAATTCCGCATTCAGTGTTCTGGTTCACTGTGCCTTGGACCGGTTTATTACCCTGCAAAGCAGCAACGGCAGTCAAGCTGAACAAGAGCAAATCAAGCGTGGCTTAAAGGGAGAGGTTCTGGATTATCTGGTGATCGACGGTGAGGGCCTGCCGATTTTGGGTGTGATCTATTATAGCGAAGGGCCAAGCAACAGCGCGCGCACCAGCAAAGATGACTCTATTCATGACATAATCTTTGCCTTGAACCACGCGGGCGTGCGCCTGTTTGAGGTCGAGCCGGGCTTTCAGGTGCGCGAATTCAAAAAGCGGATCAGGAAGACGTTGAAAAGCAGTATTTTGTAAAGCTGGCAGCGGCAATTTTCCAGATGGGTAAAAAGCCTGCTTTGGTCAATCCCATGTCGATATTTAAGCGCCGCCAAATTTGGCCAGCCGTGACTATTGGCCCAATCATTGAAATAGTCAGCGCCCGTAGGGTGGGGTTCTACCCCACCACCCGTTTAATTCCCGCTGGCTTCAGCCTCTGTGCTTGGTGCGCCGTTGTTCCAGAACCCGTTATATTCTTCGCCGTTGGCGTATAGCATGATGCCTATGCCTTGGCGTTGGCCTTTTTCAAACAGGCCTTGATAGACGTCGCCATTTGGATAGGTTGCGGTGCCATCACCGTTAATTTCACCCAAAGACCAAGCGCCATCATAAACAAAGCCGTCGGGCATTGTGATGCTGCCGGTTCCGTCGCGTTGGCCGGAAACAAACGCACCGGTATATTCGGTACCGTCGGAATAGGTGGCAACGCCTTGACCGTCCCGCAATCCGTCCTTCCATTCGCCAGTATACTGGTATCCATCCTGATAGGTCATGGTGCCGGTGCCATCGTTTTTGGCATTCTTGAACTGGCCTTCATAGACTAGGCCATTTTCATACCGAGCAATGCCGGAGCCCTCAATGACGCCGTTTAACCAGTCGCCTTCATAAGATGATCCGTCTGCATAGGTGATTCTGCCAATGCCGTGGGCCACATCATTCTGGAAATCACCGATATAAACCGAACCGTCTGGATAGGTAACCTCGCCAGCACCATCAATGCGTCCGGCAACCCAAACGCCGGTGTATTGATACCCGTCCGCGCCTAAAAATGTGCCATTGCCACTGCGTTGATCTGCCAGAAACGAACCTTCATAACTGTCGCCCGAAGCATAAAACGCAACGCCATCGCCTTCGCGTTGGCCATTGACCATCGTGCCCTCATAGCGGTCGCCATTGGCCTGAACCAACACACCCTCGCCATTGATTTGGCCGTTTTGCCATGCGCCAACATAAGTCACCCCGTCGGGCAAGGTCAGCGAGCCTTGGCCTTCGCGAACACCGCGCACAATATCGCCTTCATAAATCGCGCCGTCAGGATAGGTGATTATGCCGGTACCGTGCTTGGTGCCGTCTTCCCAGACGCCTGCATAAATATATCCATTAGGGCTGGTCATGGTGCCAACACCGTGATGCACCGCATTGGCGAATTCACCGGTATAGACCACGCCATTGGCATAAGCCGCAGTGCCGGAGCCGCTGATTTTGCCGTCAACCCAGCCACCTTCATAGGTGCCGCCATCGGAAAACGTGATTTTGCCAGTGCCTTCGGGGCGGCCGTTTAGGAACGCACCTTCATAGACTGATCCGTTTGGAAAACGGGCAACGCCCGTACCCTCAATGCGGCCTTCGACCCATTGACCGGAATATTCATAGCCGTTGGGCAAGCGATAGGTCCCTTGACCATGCTGCTTACCATCTAGAAACTCGCCTTCATAAATGCCGCCAGTATCATATTGCTTAACCTGAACTTCCCCGGTTTGGGGAAACCCTGGCGTTGCCAGCGCAACAAAGAAAACAGCGGCGGTACTTAATAAAAGACGATTTTTCAATTTATGTCCCCGATCTGGCAAAAGAATCGGACTCCTGTTGTTTTATTTTCAAGGGCTTACCCAATTAACGAATATTATGGACATCTGTCGGGTCTGACAATGGTTTTTTACGCAATGCTGCACAAACCCGCGCGCGCGGGTCTTGTCATTGTCGTGGCATGGGGTGTAATTCAGTTGGTGAAATCAGCCAAGGACACAAAAATGCCTGATCAATTTCGCATCACGCTGGCACAACTTAACCCCGTGGTTGGTGATCTTTCCGGTAATGCGGCCAAAGCCATGGTTGCCCATCGTCAAGCTGCCATCGACAAGGCGGATTTGCTGGCTTTGCCCGAAATGTTCCTGACGGGATACCAGACGCAAGACCTGATTCTAAAACCGGCGTTTCAAGCCGATGCAGCAGCACAACTGGCACAGCTTGCAAAAGAATGTGCCGCTGGACCTGCCATGGTAATTGGCGGGCCACTAAATGATAATGGCCTGTTATATAACGCTTATTTCCTGTTGCAGGATGGCAAAATCAATGTGGTGGCGCGCAAACATCACCTGCCCAATGAAGATGTTTTTGACGAACACCGCTTGTTTGAAAGCGGCCCGATATCTGGCCCGTTTAACGTCAACGGTGTGCGCATTGGTGCGCCGGTCTGCGAAGACGCGTGGCATTCAGATGTGGCCGAAACCATGGCTGAAACCGGTGCAGAAATCCTGCTAATTCCCAATGGTTCACCCTATCGGCGCAACAAACATGACCTGCGTGTCGGGCTGATGGTGTCTCGGGTTATTGAGACCGGCTTGCCGCTGGTTTACCTTAATATGGTCGGCGGGCAAGACGATCAGGTTTTTGACGGCGCAACATTTGTTTTGAACGCCAGCGGTGATTTGGCTGTGCAAATGCCTGTGTTTGAGGAAAATATCACCACTGTTGAATTTGGCCGCGACAAAGATGGCTGGCAAGCGGTGCAAGGCGCGCGCGATTTGCATGCCAATGAATGGGAGCAAGATTACCGCTGCATGGTCATGGCCTTGCGGGATTACATGGCTAAAACCGGCTTTGAAAAAGTGTTGCTGGGTCTGTCTGGCGGCATAGATTCGGCGATTGTGGCCACCATTGCCGTTGATGCGCTGGGGCCGCAAAATGTGCGCTGCGTGATGTTGCCATCCGAATATACCAGCCAGGAATCGCTGGATGATGCCAGCAGCGTTGCCAAGGCGCTGGGCTGTGAATTAAACACCGTCTCCATTGCGACGGGTAGGGCTGCCATAACTGAAACGCTGGCTCCGCTGTTTGATGGCATGAAAGTGGACGTCACCGAAGAAAACATTCAGTCGCGGTTGCGCGGTTTATTATTGATGGCGATGTCCAACAAGTTTGGCGCGATGCTGCTGACCACCGGCAACAAATCCGAAGTCGCGGTGGGTTACGCCACAATTTACGGCGATATGGCGGGCGGATTTAACCCGATCAAAGACCTGTATAAAACTCGGGTGTTTGAAACCTGCCGCTGGCGCAACAAAAATCATTTTGACTGGATGATGGGTCCGGCAGGGCAGGTGGTTTCACCAAATATCATCGATAAACCGCCAACTGCCGAATTGCGCGACAACCAGAAAGACAGCGACAGCCTGCCGGAATATCCGGTGCTGGATGACATTCTGGAGGCCCTGATCGACCATGATAAATCCGTGGCCGAAGTGGTGGCCATGGGCCATGACCGCGCCATCGTTAAACGGGTCGAAAACCTGATTCACATTTCTGAGCATAAGCGTTTTCAATCGGCCCCCGGCACAAGGCTGACCCTAAAGGCGTTTTGGCTGGATCGCCGCTATCCGATTGTCAATCGCTGGCGGGATGGCACTTAGGGCCGTTTTGTTAACCTTTTCACGGCATATGGAAAACTTATACAAAACTTATATAAAACTTACACCGGAATCGCTGAAATACCCCCATAAGTTAACGCCAGCCTTGCCCCTGCATATCAATGGCATGTAAGACAGCGCAAAGAATTTCCTGAACGGATCAGAACCATGACCATCACCCGCTTTGCCCCTTCGCCAACCGGTTATTTGCATATCGGGAACCTGCGGCCTGCGCTGTTTAATTATCTGATTGCGCGTCAAGCGGGTGGCGAATTTATTTTGCGGATTGATGACACGGACCCTATGCGTTCAAAACCCGAATATGTAGCGGCCATTCAGGAAGACCTGACATGGCTGGGCATCACTTGGGACCGGATCGAAACCCAGTCTGCGCGACTTGATCGTTACAGCGATGTTGCGCAAAATCTGCGTGATGCAGGGCGGTTATATGAATGTTTTGAAACCCCCGTAGAGCTTGATCTTAAACGCAAAAAACAGCTAAACATGGGTAAACCACCGGTTTATGACCGCGCTGCACTGGCCCTGTCGGAGTCGGAAAAAGACACTCTGCGGGCTGAGCGTGGCAGCTATTGGCGTTTTAAGCTGGACCATGAACGCATTGAGTGGAAAGACGGCATTTTGGGTGCTCAAAGCATTGATGCCAGCAGCCTGTCAGACCCTGTCCTGATCCGTGCGGATGGGCAGGTTTTATATACGCTGGCCTCGGTTGTGGATGATACGGATATGAAAATCACCAATGTTGTTAGGGGGTTGGACCATGTTACCAACACCGCAACCCAAATTCAGATCATCAATGCCATTGGCGGCGATATGCCAGCATTTGCCCATCATTCCATGCTGACCGGCCCTCAAGGAGAGGCCTTGTCCAAACGCCTCGGCAGTCTAAGCCTGCGGGATTTTCGTGCCAATGGTATTGAACCTATGGCGGTTATATCGCTTATGGCCCGTTTGGGGTCTTCTGACCCTGTGGAATTGCACGATGATATGGACCCGGTTAGCCTTGGATTTGCATTGTCAAAATTTGGCGCATCGCCAACAAAATTTGATGAAAACGACCTTGTGCCGCTAACGGCCAAGCTGCTACACAACCGATCCGCCGATCAAATGGCAGCGGCGCTGGAAGCGGCGGGCGTGCCGGAAGATTTGACTGAGGCTTTCTGGCTGGCCATTCGCGAAAATATCGAAAAAACCGCAGATATTGCCGGTTGGTGGACCCTTTGCCGTGACGGGGTTGAACCCGTTATTTCTGAAGCAGATGCGGAATTTGTTGCCAGCGCTATGGCGCTGCTCCCTGCTGCGCCACGCGATGTAACCACTTGGAAAAACTGGACAAATGCGGTTAAGGAAACAACTGGCCGCAAAGGTAAGTCCTTGTTTATGCCGCTGCGGCTGGCATTAACCGGCTTACAGCACGGCCCAAATATGGGCCAGTTTTTACCGCTTTTGCAAAAAATTCGTTAGGCTTTCACCAAACAGCGGCCAAATTTGTTAGATCGGCTAAGGTATTATGGCACATGAAGCGTTAAGCCTAGCAACAGCCAGTTCTGCATTCCGCCACGGTAATAAAGCAGCTTTTCGACAGGATATCCCAGCGTCATCAGGTTTTCGATTGCACGCGGAGATTGCCCACACCACGGGCCATTGCAAAATAACATCAGCGTTGGAGAGTTTGAAAAATCCCATTCTCCGTCAGCTTGCAGCACGCCACCCAAGCGGCTAAGAACCGGGAATAAAAACGGGTTTTCGTCGGACGGCGTAAACAGATTAAACGGTAGGTTTATAGAACCGGGAATCGTGCCAACCCGATAGAAATCTTCGGTGCGGGAATCCACCAAAAACCCGTCATTTAATTGAACATTGTTATTAAGAAAAGCAATCAGTTCAATTTCGCCAACGGTTACGACACCTTCGCCCGCAGACATAGGATTCACACAAAATGGCGGACAAGGACGTGAGGTCTTGGCAAAAGCCGCAGCAATCACAGCAGCATTATCCTGATTGCGCTCAATCACAATAAAGGTTTCGTTAATCTCAAGTTCAACAAAAGGTATGTCTGGTGTTATCCATACATCTTGTGCTGCAACCGACGTTGCAGAAATAACTCCGGCAATAACATATGCGATGGTTTTAGCTGCTGTCATTGTTGGCAACCTCCTACTTTTTAATGGCCCAAGAGCGGGCGAAATAATTAACATGCCTTGGCAATACTTAATTAAGGATAGAGCCAAATTTTTTTTATTTCAACCATTTCCAGAACCATTTTGATGCGATGTCAATTTATTAAAACCAGCATCCCCTAAAACTGTGGCCTTTCTGCGGCACTGGTCTGGCCTGATAGTGTTAGAAATCTGTCTCAGGTATTTGTTTTGGGCTTGCGTAAACCTGATTGCATGGCCAAAGTCAGGTGAATCAATTTGGGGTAATTTTCATGCGATATGTGGGTGTGAACAGTTTTGCAGATGCGGTTGACCTGATGGGGTCTGAGCAAGGTAAATGTATGATATTAGCCGGTGGCACCGATGTACTTGTGCAGCTAAAACTTGGGCTTGTTGAGCCGGATTTATTAATTAACATCAAAGCGATACCGGGCGTGAAAGAAATTTCAGTCTCGTCAACCGAATATAGAATTGGCGTTGCGGTTTCCGGTGCTGAACTCGGCGAGGATGCTGGCCTAAAGGCCGAATGGCCCGGCATTGTTGAGGCGATGGAGTTGATCGGCTCAACGCAGGTTCAGGGGCGCGCCACGCTGGTTGGCAACCTTTGCAATGCGTCGCCCGCGGCTGATGCGGTGCCGGCACTTGTTTCGGCGGCGGCGCGGGTGGAAATTCTTGGCCCGTTGGGGCGTCGCAAAATCAATGTCAAAGATGTCACGATTGCTCCTGGGAAAACCAGTCTGGCAAAAGATGAAATCATCACTGCTGTTTGCCTGCCAAGACAACAAAAAAATTCGGGGGATGCATATTTGCGATTCATTCCAAGAACAGAAATGGACATTGCCGTGGCCAGTGCTGCTGTGAATTTAATTTTGGCACAGGATGGCAGCGTTCAATCCGCCCGGGTTTCGCTGGGTGCTGTTGCTCCGACGGTTTTGCTGGTTGACGATGCCGCGAAGGCTTTGGTTGGCAGCAAGCTGGATGACGCAGCGCTGGAACAGCTTTCAATGGCCTGTTCGGCGGCTTGCTCTCCAATTGATGACCGTCGCGGAACAATTGATTTTCGCACCAAAACTGCCGGAGTGCTGGCGTGTCGTGCCGCAAAAATTGCCTTTCAGCGCGCAGGAGGTTCATTATGAGCAAGATCCATGTATCGACCGAAATAAACGGTGATCAGGTTGAATTCCTGTGTGAAACAGATGAAACTTTGCTGGACGTGCTGCGTGATCAGCTTGGCCTGACCGGCGCAAAGGAAGGCTGCGGCACCGGCGATTGTGGTGCCTGTAGCGTGACAGTTGACGGACGTTTGGTTTGTTCCTGTCTGGTTCTGGGCGCAGAGGTAGAGGGCAGCGCGGTCACAACCATTGAAGGCATGGCAGACGGTGATGCGCTGCATCCGCTTCAACGCCACTTATTGGAAGGCGCGGCCTTGCAATGTGGCATTTGCACCCCTGGCGTTTTGGTGGCAGCCAAAGCGCTGCTTGATAAAAACCCGGACCCGTCCGAAGAAGAATTGCGCTATTGGCTGGCGGGCAACCTTTGCCGTTGCACAGGGTATGACAAAATCATTCGATCTGTAATGACAGCGGCGGCTGAAATGCGAGGGGAAAAGTCATGAACGTGAAACGCAAATTTAAGGTCCTTGGCACCCGGCCTGTGCGCCCTGACGGTGTTGAAAAAGTAACCGGCAAAGCCTTGTTTGGTGCGGATACTTATGCAACCGGCATGCTGCACGCGCGCATTTTACGCAGCCCCCATGCCCATGCCCGTATCGTTTCTATAGATACCAGCGCGGCTGAGGCGCTTGCGGGTGTTAAGGCGGTCATAACTTCTGCGGATTTTGGTGAAGTTGACAGTGAGATGACCCGCGATACAATGCATAATTGTATGGCAAACGGTGTTGCGCTTTATGACGGCCACGCGGTTGCGGCTGTTGCGGCGATCAGTAAATCCGTTGCGGCAGCAGCGTTAAAACTTATCAAAGTTGAATACGAAACCCTGCCTCATGTTACCGATGTGGATGCAGCCATGCAGCCTGACGCGCCGGTTTTACACGCAAACCGCCAACATCGCTCCGTTGTGGCGGGCACACCCGGTAATGTGGTTTATTATTGCGATTTTGGTCATGGCGACGTTGATGCCGGATTTGCCGCAGCTGACAAGGTTATTGAGCGCACGTTCAAAACCGCCGCGACCCATCAGGGATATATCGAGCCCCATGCTTGCCTTGCCAATGTGGGTTCGGACGGCAAAGCTGATCTTTGGTGTTCCACCCAAGGCCATTATAATGTGCGACTGATCTGCGCTGAGATCATGGGCATGGATGAGAGCCAGTTGCGGGTTACGGCATCAGAAATCGGCGGCGGGTTTGGCGGCAAAACTACGGTGTTCATTGAACCCGTGGCGCTGGCTTTGTCACGAAAAGCAGGCAAACCGGTTAAATTGGTCATGAGCCGTGATGAAGTGTTTCGCGCATCTGGCCCGACAATGTCGGCATCTATGGACATTAAGATCGGTATGAATGCAGACGGAAAAATAACCGCTGGCCACGCCAAACTGCGTTATCAGGGCGGTGCGTTTCCCTATCAAATGGTGATGATGGGCGCGATGAGCGCCTTTGCGACCTATGATCTGGAACATGTGCGGGCCGAGGGCTGGGATGTGATGACCAACCGCCCCAAAATGATTTCTTATCGCGCGCCGGGTGCGCCAATGGCTGTTTATGCGGTTGAAAGCGTGATTGGTGAACTGGCCGCAGAATTTGACCTTGATCCAATTGATGTCCGTATTTTGAACGCCTCTCGCGAGGGCACAAAATCTTCTTACGGGCCAACCTTCAAAGCCATTGGGCTGGTTGAATCACTGGAAGCCGCCAAAGCCCACCCGCATTACTCTGCCCCGCTTGGCGCTAACCAAGGTCGCGGTGTCTCATGCGGATTCTGGTTTAACTTTGGCGGGCAAGTCTCTGTTTCTATGGCGATTAACGCTGATGGAACTGTTAACTTGATCGAAGGGAATCCTGATATTGGCGGCTCTCGTGCTTCGATCAGTATGATGGCGGCTGAGGAATTGGGCATTCCATACGAAAAAATCAAGACAATTATCGGTGACACGGCCTCGGTTGGGTTTTCCGATGTGACCGATGGCAGCCGTGTGACATTCGCTGTGGGTATCGCCACCATCAACGCTGCCAAAGCTGCCAAAGCTGAGATGTGCAAACGTGCGGCCAAAACATGGGGCATTGATGTGGATGCGGTCGAATGGATTGATGGCGCGGTGCATCCAACCGGCCATAATGCCGGCGAATTCCCGCCATTGTCGCTGGCTGAAATTGCAGCCAATTCCGGGCGCACCGGCGGGCCGATTGCGGGCCACCACGAGGGCGCGCCAGATAAAGCTGGCGTTAGTTTTGGCGTGCATCTGGTCGATACCGAAGTTGACCCCGAAACCGGTTTCACCACAGTTAAACGTTATACGGTGTTTCAGGATGTCGGCAAAGCCATTCATCCATCTTATGTGGAGGGGCAAATGCAAGGCGGCGCGGTGCAAGGCATCGGCTGGGCGTTAAATGAGGAATATATTTATGGCGAAGATGGCCGGTTACAAAATGCAGGCTTCCTTGATTACCGTATTCCTGTGGCATCCGATCTGCCAATGATTGATACTGTGATCATCGAAGTCCCCAACCCCGGTCATCCGTTTGGGGTGCGTGGCTGCGGTGAAACCGCCATCGTGCCGCCCTTGGCTGCGGTTGGTGCTGCGGTCTGTGCGGCCGCGGGGGTTCGGTTGTTTGAATTGCCAATGTCTCCGCCAAAAATTATGGCGGCGATTGACGCGAAAAAGTAATGGTAGAGGTCGTCATATGGGGGTCATTGCGCCGTTATACTGACGACCAATCATCTGTTTCGGTTACAGGAAACACCACCAAAGCTGTGCTGGATTCGCTTGCTAAAACCTATCCCGGGCTTGCCCCGATTATTGAGCAAGGCGTGTCAGTTGCCATTGACGGCGAAGTATTCAAAGATGCTTGGTTCACACCGATTTCCGACAATAGCGAGGTGGTGCTGATGCCGCTGATGGTTGGTGGTTAAGCCAGTGATATTAGGGCGACAGCTCTTGATAAATCGGTTGGGCTGCGGTTGGGTCTGGCTCGGGAACCGCGACTGGTTCTTGTTCCAAAACCGAAGCCAAAACAGAAATTGCCAGCACTGCTGCCAATAAGCCATAACCGACAATGCGGGGAAAATTTGTCCAGACAAACCCGCCCATAGTTTTGCGCTGGTAAAGTGGAAACAAAAAGCCCAGAAAAATAATTCCTGCAAAAAATACCACCGGATTGGTAATCTGATAGCGGATCAAGCCAAAAAAGCTGGCCATGGCCAGCAAAGGCCAACCAAAAAATACGATTTGTCGTAGCTTGCCGGGCATTTCGGTTTCAAAATGATGGGTATAGGCGTGATCTTTGGCTTTGACGGCAAACCCCATCATACCGGCAAAAATAACGGAACCGATGGCGGTGCCAATCAGTAATTGCGGCAATTCGTCGGTGCCGCGCCAGTTGAACAACATCATAAAGACCGCAAAATAAAGCGCGTGGTAATAGGCATAGACCCAGCGTTTTGGGTTGCCTATTTTGCGCGGTCCGCGAAATATAGCTGCACCTGCCAAAACATCCCGCGCCAAAAGAAACATCACTGAGGCAAGAGCCATACGCAATAACAGATCAGGCCCCTGCCAGATCAGCCATGAAACGCTGATCACCAGACCAAACAAAATGGCATAGACAAGGTTTACATAGTTTTGATGGACTGGAGGCATAAGAATTTCTTTTGGTTAAAACTTTGGCCCGAACGATAGGGTTGTGTCAGACGATTTCAAGGGAAAAATTAACAGAGAGTGGTACGCCCTAGGGGAATCGAACCCCTCTTTTCAGGTTGAAAACCTGACGTCCTAACCGATAGACGAAGGGCGCATCGCTCTCTGTGGCGTCTATTTATGCGTGGCGGCGGATGGATGCAAGCAGAATTGTCGCCGATTTCACAGAATTATTTGTGGCACTTTTTAGCCTTCCAGATGATCAAACATTGCCCGAACAGCCAGTGAATATCCGTTAACGCCAAGCCCGCAAATCATGCCGATCGCGACAGAGGAAACATAAGAATGACGCCGGAAATCCTCGCGTTTGTGGATGTTACTGATATGCAGCTCCAGAACCGGTGTATCAATCGCTGCAATTGCGTCCATAATGGCAATAGAGGTGTGGGTAAACGCGCCAGCATTAAGAACCACACCGTCAAAATCGGACTGCGCGGCTTGAAGCGCGTCAACCAACTCGCCCTCATGGTTGCTTTGGCTGAATTTCAACTGCACACCAAGGTTTTTGGCGGTTTGTTCACACAGGGTTTTTACATCCGCAAGCGTGGCGCTGCCGTATACTTCAGGCTGGCGCTGGCCCAGCAGGTTCAGGTTTGGTCCGTTCAGGACTAGAATTCGTTGCATATCTCACCGCCTTTTCACCATGTTACCCTGCGGGGGCGGCGTCTTCCAGTTGCAATTTTACTTTGCGACGGCCACCCCAATCATCAATTTCCAACCGTCCGGCCAAGTGGAATGTTGCGCCTGAATGGGCGCTTAGGGCTGGGCCGAGATCAGTTTCAAAGGCGCGAAAAGCGATTGCATCAAGCCGCCCGCCGCCATTGTCAAATGTCAGGCGCAGGTGCGATTCTCCGGCGCGCTTGGCAAAGGTTATATTGGCAGATGGGATCACAAATCGCGGGGCTGGGGCGGAGGCACCAAACGGGCCTGCGCTTTCTAGCATTTCCAAAAGGTCCACGGTTGCTGCGCCGCTGCCCAACATGCCGTCGATGCGCAAATCGGCAGGGCCAAGCGATGCAGCACCTTGTTTTTCAAGCATTTCTGTCAGGCTTGTCATGGCTTCCTCAACCCGATCTTCCGCAACCGAAAGCCCCGCTGCCATTTTATGCCCCCCCCCGGATAATAATACATCGCTGCGTTTTAATGCCGATACCGCCGCGCCCAGATCAATGCCCGAAACCGAGCGGCCAGAGCCTTTGCCAACCCCGTTTTCCACCCCGATCACAATCGCGGGCCGGTTGAATTTTTCTTTTAACCGTGCTGCGACAATACCCACAACACCGGGGTGCCAGCCAGCACCTGCCGCCCATACCAGTGCAGCATCGGTGCCGCGTTCAATCGCTTGTTCCATGGCGGCGGCCTGCACCGATGCTTCGATCTCGCGGCGCTCAACATTCAACATATCCAGCTTTTCGGCCATGGCGCGGGCTTCAAAGGGATCAGTGCAGGCCAGCAACCGCGCGCCCAGATCCGCTTGCCCGACCCGCCCGCCCGCGTTCAAACGCGGCCCGAGCAGATACCCCAGATGATAGGCTTTTGGCGCGGTATTCATTTTTGCCACATCCGCCAAAGCCACCAGTCCGGGGCGTTCACGCCCTGCCAAGACGGTTAAGCCTTGCCGCACCAAGGCGCGGTTAAAGCCAATCAGCGGCGCAACATCAGCCACCGTGGCCAGTGCCACCAGATCAAGCATTGGCATTAAAGCTGGTTCCGGTTTCCCTGCTTCGCGCAGCAAGCGGTTACAGGCGGCAAGGGCCAGAAATACTACCGCGGCGGCGCAAAGATAATGATAATCGCCGGTTTCGTCCTGACGGTTTGGGTTCACAACGGCAAGGGCAGGGGGCAGTTCTTCGCCACCCAGATGATGATCCAGAATGATCACATCCGCGCCTGCCGCATTGGCGACCCTAACCGGGCTTATGGAAACCGCGCCGCAATCCACACAGATCACCAGATCATGGGATTTGCCAAGTTTTTCCATGGCCGTATCATTGGGGCCGTAACCTTCCAGTATCCGATCAGGCACATAAAGCGTTGCGGTCTTTCCAAGGGCATTAAGCCACGCCAGAACCAGCGCGGCAGAGCTGCCGCCATCCACGTCATAATCGGCAAAAATCGCGATGCGATCATTGTTGTTTATGGCCGCAACCAGTCGTTTCGCGGCTTTATCCATATCCAAAAATTTGGAGGGATCTGGCATCAGTTCGCGAATTGACGGTGACAGAAATGCTTCGGCCTCCGACGGGTTAACCCCGCGTGACGCCAGCACCCGCGCCAGCATGTCAGGCAGACCGGATTGCTGGGCTATGGCCTCGGCTAGACGTTCAGAATTCGCTGATGGACCAACCCATTTACGCCCTGTCAAAGAGCTGGAAACACCAAGAAATCCGTCTGTCATGGTGTTAGCCTTTCGGCCCGAATAGATTTTTTTTAAGCAGTTTTATAGCCCAGTAAACAAGAATGCCCATGAAGGCGAGCCTGACAAAACCAGAAGGGCCGAACCCGTCGCTGGATAAGTTGCTTCGGCCAAAATCTGGCAAAAATGAAACAACCAAGGATAGGATCCAGAGGGCTAAAATAATATTGAAAATCGTCCGCCACGACGACACGCGTTTTCGACCGTGGTTGGGTTCTGATGGCTGCGGGGTTTGCGGCGCGGTTGAATTCCCTTTATTTTTTGGCTCAGGGTCATGGGCACCCTCAAGATGGAATTTTTCAAGTTTACGCTCAGCACGCAACCTGCTTGCCCGGTTTTCCGGTGGCTTATTTCCACCAAATCCAACACGCCTGACCATATTTACCCCTTATTGATTACGTTGCCGATAAAACAATCGCCGAACCGATCCGGTGCGCGACCGCATAAGAATGGTTTCGGTTTCCAATGCGCCGTTAACGCGACGCGCCCCGGAAACCACCGAACCATCTGTAACACCGGTTGCGGCAAAAATCACATCATCTGTGACCAGTTCATGCAAAGAATAAATTTTATTCAAATCGGTAATGCCGGTTTTTGCGGCGCGCTGCTTTTCGTCATCATTGCGAAAAATAAGCTGGCCATACATCTGCCCGCCCATACATTTTAATGCAGCCGCTGCCAACACGCCTTCGGGGGCGCCCCCGGCCCCCATATACATATCGATACCGGTTTTCTCTGATTCAGCGCAATGGATTATTCCGGCGACATCGCCATCCGTTATCAGGCTAATCCGGGCCCCTGCTTCGCGCAGCTCGCGGATGGTTTCTTCGTGGCGCGGGCGTTCCAGCACACAAACCATGATTTCGCCAGGAGCACATTTTTTGGCATCGGCCAGCGCTATCACCCGTTCGGATGGGGTCATGTCAAATGTGACAATATCGGTGGGGTATCCCGGGCCGATTGCCAGTTTTTCCATATAGGTATCAGGGGCATACAGCATTGACCCACGCGGCCCCATGGCGATCACCGCCAATGAATTGGGCATATTTTTGGCGCATAATGTTGTGCCCTCAAGCGGGTCAAGCGCGATGTCGACCTCAGGGCCATCGCCTGTGCCGACTTCTTCGCCGATATACAGCATCGGGGCTTCGTCACGTTCGCCCTCACCGATGACCACACGGCCTTTTATGTCAAGCTGGTTAAGCTGGGTGCGCATTGCATCCACCGCCGCTTGATCAGCGGCTTTTTCATCGCCGGAACCAACCAGTTTGGCAGCGGCAATGGCGGCTTGTTCGGAAACACGTGCAAGACCGAGCGAAAGCATGCGATCGGAATAAATAGAATTGTCGGGCATTTTGGGCCTTTCCCGTTATATTGGTTTATTCTTCGGTAACAGATAATCCGTCAGCGGACACACCAAAAATATACGTGCCTATGGTACCATTACCGGCAACTTTGATGCAGGTGACTTTTGCGCCTTCAAGACCAATGGGTTCAACATTGACCACTTGCGCGCATTCAAACCCTTTCAGGGTGATGGCAAGCAACAGGTTTTGCGCAACGTCTTCATCAACGGCTGCCATCTGGGCGCTGGCAACGCTGGACATGCCTGTAAAAAATGCGGCGAGAATGATTTTTTTCATAAATTTATCCTTTGCTATGGTTTACGGAGATTTTACAAGGTCTCGATGCGCAATGCTATGGGTGCCGCCAAACTGGCAGGCAATGCGCTGATCTCCGCCAATGCATTGTCTAGCGCCGCGCGGCTGGTGTTATGGGTGACAATCACCAAAGGCGCGGTTTCGCTGTCATGGCGATATTGGTGCATCCGGTTAATTGACACGCCAAAATTTCCTAGAATAGTGGCAAGCGTTGCCAGAACGCCGGCCTGATCTTGCAGGGAAAACCGTAAATAATAAGCAGCATCTGATCCGGCACTGGAAGCATCAGCTTTGGCAAGCCCTGCCGCAGGTTGCCCAAAAACCGGAATAATCAGACCACGGGCAATGTCCATGACATCCCCCAATATGGCGCTGGCGGTTGGGCCTTCGCCGGCACCCGGGCCTTGATAAACGGTTTGGCCAATAAAATCGCCTTCAACGACAACCATATTGCTGACGCCGTCAAGCTGCCCAAGCGGAGAGTTTGCCCGAACAAGACAAGGCTGCATCCGTTGTTCCAGCCCGTCAGCGTTCATGCGCGAAACGCCAAGCAACTTGATGCTATAGCCCATATCGCGTGCGTTCTTGATGTCAGACAGCGAGACCCGCTCAATGCCTTCAATTTGCACGGATGCAAAATCAACTTTGGTGCCAAACGCCACAGATGAAAGCAGCGAAAGCTTGTGCGCAGCATCTATGCCCCCCACATCAACAGTCGGGTCAGTCTCAGCGTATCCTAACTGTTGCGCGTCTTTCAAAACATCCGCATAGGCCGCGCCGGTCTTTTCCATTTCGGTTAAAATATAGTTGCAGGTGCCATTCATCACCCCCATAACGCGGGTAATTTCATTGCCCGCCAACCCTTCGGTCAGGGCTTTGACAATCGGGATACCACCCGCCACGGCGGCCTCATACCGTAAGGCAACACCAGCGCTTTCGGCCATTTCCGCCATGGTCTGCCCATGCATAGCCAGCATGGCTTTGTTGGCTGTCACCACATGTTTGCCATTTTGCAAAGCGGTTTCAACGCAGGCTTTTGCGGGGCCGTCTTCGCCGCCCATTACCTCAATCACCAGATCAACATCGTCGCGCCGCGACAAGGCCACGGGGTTGTCTTCCCACGCATAGCGCGACAGATCTACGCCACGGTCTTTGCCACGCGAACGTGCCGAAATTGCTGTAATTTCAATGGCTTTGCCCGCACGCATTTCAAGCAGGGGGCCATGTTTCTGCACCATTTTAACAATGCCGCCGCCCACAGTCCCAAGACCGGCAATCGCGATTTTCAGAGGCGCTGTCATATTTTGTCCTTCAAGGTTCCAAAAAGCCCCAACCATCGGGTGTATACCCGCGGGTCAGTGCGATTTTTGTTATACGTTCTTCATGCAGCCAGATATTGTCAGCCGACATTTCAGTGTTTTCAATCGAAACAAGAACGGCGGTGCGGGTGGTGCCACCCTCAAGCGTTTCTTGCTCAGAACTTGCCGTGTAGCCAAATGTTTTTAACGCTTTTAGCAAATTTTTAGTTTCGCCTTTGTCAGACGGGATAAAAAATAGCTCCAGCGATATTTTGGCATTTTCCGGCACATTTTTATCAGCAATCAGCTGTGCCACGGTATAACGGGTTGCGGCTTGCTGGCTTTCAAAATCCCACTTTGTGCTTGTCACGCAGGTTCTCCGGTTTGATGGTAACGCTGGGTTTATGAGGCCAGAAACCGGCAAGATCAACCCTGATAATACCGCGCCAAAGCTGCGCGCATTGCTCTTTTTCGGCTGGGTTCCAAGACTGGGCCGCGCAAATTATTTGCGCGTAAACGCAAATCAGCCGCCCGCTGCGCCAAGCTTCGGGGATCAGGGATTGGCACAATATCGGTCGACGGGGCAAAATCACCAATGGGTGAAAGCGCTGGCCAGCCGATCCCTTCTATCTGGGCTGGAATTGCATCACGAAACTGGCGCAGTTCAGCATCCATCGAACAGGCCGACAGTGTTATGAAAACCGCGATCAGGCTAAAACGCCCCGTTGGAAAAGAAAAAAGTTTCACGTATACTGCGCCTAGAGTTGCCCGTTTCGGGTTTCATTGTGTTTACCGTGGCAAGTGTCACGGGGCAAGCAGCAGGAACCGCAAATGCCCGATACCACCGTCAAAGATGCATCCTTAAACCAACAAACGCAAGAAACCGCCGCAAATATGGCTGAAATTGCCAGTTTGTCTGCAAAGATTTGGGCGCTGTTTTTAGAGAATAGCAATCAGGAAAAGTCAGAAAACCCTGATCCGTTAAATTTAGGCCCGGTCTTAACCGATATGATGCAGGCTTTTTTTGATAACCCGCAAGAAACGGCTGATTCCGCGCTAAAGTTGTGGCAAGATCAAGCGGCAATTTGGCATCACGCGATGACAAAGATGCTGGGAGAGACGCCAGACGAGACCACAATGCCCGAAATTCCCGCTGCTGGCAAAAGATTTGCCCATCAGGATTGGTCGGAAAATGCGGTGTTTGAATATCTTAAGCAAACTTATTTGCTGACCTCGGGATGGATGCAAGACACGGTTGAAAATGTTGACGGGCTAGAGGGGCCGGAACGCAAAAAAGCGGCCTTTTACATACGGTTGTTTTCAGAATCTATGAATCCTGCCAATTTTTTTGCGCTTAACCCCGAAGTTCTGGAAGCAACGGCCAGTTCAAGAGGCAAAAATCTGGTGCGTGGCTTGCAAATGATGTTGGAGGACATTGAGCGTGGCAAAGGCGAATTATTAATCCGTCAAACCGATATGAATGCGTTTGAGGTGGGCCGTGACATGGCGGTAACCCCCGGCAAAGTGATCTGGCAAAACAATGTTTTGCAACTTATTCAATATGCGCCGTCTACCGATACGGTTTATGCCAAGCCGCTTTTGTTTATTCCACCCTGGATCAACAAATATTATGTGCTGGACCTCAACCCCAAGAAATCATTGATGAAATGGCTGGTAGGGCAGGGATATACTGTGTTTATCATTTCGTGGGTAAACCCTAATGAAAGCCAAAAAGATGAAACTTGGGACAGCTATTTGCAAGCGGTTTCGGATGCGATGGATATTTGTTTGCGTGAAACCTCACAGAAAAAACTGCATTTGGGATCTTATTGCATTGGCGGCACGCTGACCGGCACTTTGTTGGCAAAATTTGGTAAAACCGGTGACAAACGGGTCGCTTCGGCAACGTTTTTTACTGCGTTGATGGATTTTGTTGATGCGGGCGAGTTACAGGTGTTTGTGGATGACAAAACCATCGCTATGGTCGACGAGCAAATGGAAAAAGGCTATTTACCGGCCCAGACCATGGCCAGTGCTTTTAATATGCTGCGCTCCAGCGATCTGATTTGGTCTTATATTGTCAATAATTACATGCTTGGCAAAGACCCGTTTCCGTTTGATTTGTTATACTGGAATTCCGATAGCACCGCGATGCCTGCCAAAGTGCATCATTATTATCTTGAAACATTTTATACCAAAAACGCTTTTTCCACCTGTGGTCTAACTGTGCAGGACACGCCGGTTTTGGTGTCTGATATCACGGCTCCGGTTTATCATGTGGCCACAAAAGAAGACCACATCGCGCCAGCGGGGTCGGTTTATTTGGGGGCTAAGATGATGGAAAATGCGAATGTCCGGTTTGTTTTGGCCGGGTCCGGTCACGTTGCCGGTGTTGTAAATCCGGTTGCGACGGAAAAATATCAATACTGGACCAACAAAGATATAACCGCCGAAACTCTGCCTGAATGGTTGGCGTCAGCCACCGAAACCACCGGAAGTTGGTGGCCGGACTGGGACCGTTGGCTAAAAAAGCGTTCCGGCAAAAAAGTTGCAAAACGTGTGCCGGGCAAAGTGAACGGCTGTTTAGAAGACGCGCCGGGCAGTTTTGTTAAAAAACGGTTTGACGCATAAATCTCTTTCTATTGAACGCTTGTTCAGTTACCTTTGAATCAAAGAGGTAATGATGGCGCGAAAAACCGGTTCCAGTGGCGAAAAAACCGCGCGCGATTTGCAAATCGCGGCGACAAAGCTGTTTGCGCGCCATGGCTATGCGGCGGTTTCGATGCGCCAAATTGCAGCCGAAGTTGGCGTGCAGGCTGGTGCGCTTTATCTTTACACCCCTGACAAACAAACGCTTTTATTTGATCTTATGCGCAGCCATATGCAGGAATTGCTGGATGCATGGGAGGTCGAATCCGGTAATTTTTCCGACGATCCGAAAGCACTGCTCGAAGGGTTCGTTCGGTTTCACATCCGGTTTCACCTAAAACGTGTCGATGCGGTATTTATAGCCTATATGGAACTGCGCAACTTGTCGGACCAAAACTTTTCAACCATTGCCAACCAAAGACAGGCCTATGAAAATTGTCTTAGCAAAATTCTGAAAGCAGGGGTTGGCGCAGGTGTGTTTGATCTGGTTGATCTTAAACTGGCCACGTTTTCTATTATTGCGATGCTGACAGGGATCAACACTTGGTTTAGAGATCGTGGTCGTTTGGACAGTGAGACCGTAGAACACATTTATCTAGATATGGTCATGGGCGTGGTCGGTTGTAAGTCTAGGCGGCGGCCAGATTAGAGCCTATCATTTGGCGCAAAAAACCCGCGCTAATGTATCCGGTTTCGTTGGCGTTGCCGGAAATCACATCAAATGGCTCTGTGGGGCGGCCCAGATCACTGACGACAATTTCAGCCGCATCAAACCGCCCTGAAGATGTATATATTCCCGGGGTTGCGATGGTTTTCAAACCACAAATCACCGCATCACGAATGCCGGATACCGTGTCGTCAATGGCCACAGATTTAACCGGATCAATGGCCAGATCAGCAATCACATACCGATAGGCAGCAAGGGCGTTTGGCCCGCAATCTTCTGAAGTTCGAATAGCATCAAACATGGCTAATCCATCAAAGCCAAGGGTATTGGTTATCAGCATTTCAAATTCGATCCGGCAGCGGGGCGACACGATGCCCAGTGCGATGCCGTCGCGCCTTGCCTCGTCGATCAGGCGGCAAACGCCGGGCCGCAGATAGGCGGCACCACCTGCCAACATTGCTAAATAAACCTGCATTTTTCGCAAGCCAATCCGACGCAGTATTTCTGGTGCCAATGCCTGCTCAGAATTTCTGGATGCCGAAATAGCATTATGGGCTTCCAGCATGTCCGTATCCTTTGGCATATCCATAAGATAGCTATAGGTCGCACGGTCCCAACACCATCCGGTGCCGAATTCGTCAAATGTTTGATTAAACGCGGCGCGATGTATTTCAGCCGTTTCGGCCAAAGTGCCATCTACGTCGAAGATGAGTGCTTGTAGCCCCATTTTGTCCTCCGGTAATGTGTTGCTGCTCGACTTAATGTATCGCTCAGAAAGATTACCGGAAGGTTACTAAAATAGTGAAAAATCGAGATTTTCCACAGCATGTTGTGGTTCTATAGGTTGGGATACATAGGGAATTTATCACATAGTTCCTGAGCCTTGGCAGCAACGACGGCCTCTATTTCAGCGTTTCCATCCTCGCCATTACTGGCTAGTCCGTTAACCACGTCAAGAATCATCTCGCCAATTTGGGTAAATTCTTTCACGCCGAATCCCCGTGTTGTGCCTGCTGGCGAGCCAAGGCGGATGCCTGATGTGATTGAGGGTTTTTCAGGATCAAACGGAATACCGTTTTTGTTGCAGGTGATTTGGGCACGGCCAAGTGCGGCCTCGGTTGTGTTGCCTTTGACACCTTTGGGGCGCAGGTCCACCAGCATCAGATGGGTGTCGGTGCCATTCGAAACAATATCCAGCCCACCCTTCATCAGGGTGTTGGCCAGCGCGTTGGCATTGGCAACCACCGCATCTATATAAGTTTTGAATTCGGGTTTTAGGGCTTCGCCAAAAGCCACGGCTTTGGCCGCAATTACATGCATGAGTGGCCCGCCTTGAATACCCGGGAAAATTGCCGAATTCACTTTTTTGGCAATCGTTGCATCATTGGTTAAAATCATGCCACCGCGTGGGCCGCGCAGGGTTTTGTGGGTAGTGGTGGTGACCACGTCCGCATGGGGAAATGGCGGCGGGTGCGCGCCGGTGGCTACTAATCCGGCAAAATGGGCCATATCCACCATCAAGATCGCCCCGACCTCGTCGGCCACAGCGCGAAATTTGGCAAAATCTATCTGGCGTGGAATCGCAGAGCCACCAGCAATGATCAGCGCAGGTTTATGGTTCAGTGCCAATGCGCGCATTTCGTCATAATCCAGCAGGTTGTCTTGCTGGCGCACCCCGTATTGCACCGGATTAAACCATTTGCCGGATTGGTTTGGCTTTGCGCCGTGGGTCAAATGCCCTCCTGACGCAAGGTTCATGCCCAAAATTGTATCGCCGGGTTTAATCAGAGCCATAAACACGCCTTGGTTGGCCTGAGAACCTGAATGGGGCTGCACGTTGATATATTCGCAGCCAAATAATTGTTTGGCGCGGTCAATTGCAAGGGTTTCAGCCACATCGACATATTCACACCCGCCATAATATCGCCGCCCTGCGTATCCTTCAGCGTATTTGTTGGTTAGCACAGAACCTTGGGCTTCCATCACTGCGGCTGAAACAATATTTTCCGAGGCGATCAATTCAATCTCATCGCGCTGGCGGCCCAGTTCACCGGTTATGGCGGCTTTTAATTCTGGGTCTCGGGTTGAAAGCGTTTCGGTAAAGAAACCGGCATCGGTTGGGTTGGCCATGGGTGCTCTCCTTGGTGATTTTTGTCCTTTTAGGGGCAGAATAGACCAATGGGCAATGCTAAAATGATGCTCGTGATGTTTCGCGCGACATTTTAATGGGCTTGAGTTGCGCGCCAAAGATTGCCACATAGGATGTCAAGTTCAGGAAGATTGAAATGGCGATCAGCAATATTCATTTTACCGCCAGCAGTGCGGAAAAGGCACAGGCGGCAATGGCGCGGCTGGTCGGTCTGTATGGGCAAGCTGGATTAGACAATGCAGAGGTGATTGTGGCCCTTGGCGGTGACGGATTTATGCTGTCGACTTTACATAAAACCCAAGACCTGCCCGCACCGGTTTATGGCATGCATCAAGGCACAGTCGGGTTTTTGATGAATGATTATTCTGAACAAAACCTGCTAAAGCGTATTAATGCTGCTGAGCAGGCGCAAATTCATCCGTTGCACATGACCACGACCTGTCTGGATGGCAGTATAAGCACGGCTTTGGCAATCAATGAGGTTTCCTTGCTGCGTTCGGGCCCGCAAGCGGCAAAATTGCAAATATCTATCAATGACCAAATACGGATGCAGGAACTGGTCTGTGACGGCGCGCTGGTATCCACGCCTGCGGGTTCAACGGCTTATAATTATTCTGCGCACGGGCCGATATTGCCGATTGATGCCAACATTCTGGCATTAACAGCCGTGGCTGCGTTTCGCCCTCGGCGCTGGCGGGGGGCTTTGTTACCCATGGATGCCAGCATTCAGATTGATGTGCTGGAGCCAGAAAAACGACCAGTTTCCGCTGTGGCCGATTCAACCGAAGTACGCGGTGTGTTGCGGGTTGAAATTAGATCAGAACCCAATATCACTCATAAATTATTGTTTGATCCGGGCCATGGTCTGGAAGAACGATTATTACAGGAACAATTTGTTTAGGGGATGACATGGCACTTAGTGCAGGAAATCAGGTAAAATGGTGGGGCCTTATGGCCGTGCTTTTGGTAGTATTTTTGTGGCTTTTCAGTAGCATTTTGCTGCCTTTCATTACCGGGGCGGCCATTGCCTATTTTCTGGATCCGGTTGCTGACCGGTTGGAACGTATGGGAATGCCACGGGCAATGGCGACCTCTATTATCTCGTTGATTGCCGTTTTGATTGTGGTTTTCGTTCTGCTTTTAATTGTGCCGCTGATTGTTGAACAGTTGGTGGGGCTTTTTCAGACCGCACCGGAATCTGTCGCTAAGTTGCAAGTTTTTCTCGCGGAAAAATTCCCCGGTCTTTTTATCGAGGATTCACGCATTCGCCAATCATTGGCCAGCTTTGAAGGAGTATTGAAAGATCAGGGTTTGGTATTTGTTAACGGCGTTCTTAGCGGCTCCTTGGCGATATTTGATTTTGTGCTGATCCTATTTATCACGCCAGTGGTGGCGTTTTATCTGTTGCTGGACTGGGACAAAATGATCGCCACAATTGATAACTGGATGCCCCGCCAGCATGCAGAAGAAATTCGCACAATCTGCCGTGACATAGACAGAGTTTTGGCGGGGTTTGTTCGCGGTCAGTTAACCGTCAGCCTTATTCTCGGCAGCTTTTACGCCATATGCCTGATGTTGATCGGGCTGCAATATGGGCTGGTGGTTGGCCTGATTGCCGGCATTTTGACCTTTATTCCTTATATTGGCTCTATGGTTGGCGGTGCGTTATCCATTGGACTGGCAATTTATCAGTTTTGGGACAACCCGATCTGGATTGCGATTGTCGGCGCTGTATTTGTGGTTGGCCAACTGGTTGAGGGCAATGTCTTGACCCCAAAACTTGTTGGCGGGTCGGTTGGTTTGCACCCTGTCTGGTTGATATTTTCGCTTTCGGCATTTGCGGCCTTGATGGGTTTTGCAGGCATGTTGATTGCGGTTCCGGTCGCTGCCAGTATTGGCATTTTGGGCCGGTATTTTTTAGCCAGATACATGGAAGGCGCTTTGTATCGTGGGCCTGATACCCCAGAAGAATGAGCAAGGTTTCCGAACAATTTATATTGCCTTTGCCCGTGCGTTCCGGGCTTGGGCGCGACGATTTTTACGTAGCGCCTTGTAACGCTTTGGCGGTTCAGCAGCTGGATTTTTGGCAAAAATGGCCCTTTGCCAAACTGGCCTTGATCGGGCCAACTGGTGCCGGAAAAACCCATCTCGGCCATGTCTGGGCGGCCCAGACCGGTGCAAAAATAGTCGACGCGTTAGACATTGATCTTGTTGATCTGGAAAACGCCCCGGCAATTGTTGTGGAAGGCGCTGAAAGCCTTGGTGGTAATGGGCCAGCCCAGGAACAGCTTTTTCATCTACATAATACGTTTAATGCCAGTAAAAGACCTTTGCTTTTGACAGGAAGAACCGCGCCCGCACGCTGGAAAATTGAACTTCTGGATCTGGTATCGCGGCTTAGTGCCATTCCAGTTGTCAATCTGGAATCGCCAGATGACACGTTGTTAAGAATGATGATGGTCAAGCTGTTCGCTGACCGGCAGGTCACGGTTGGGCCGGAACTGATTGCCTATTTGCTTAAACATATGAACCGGTCTTATGGTGATGCGGTTGCACTGGTTCAGGCGCTCGACAAGGCTGCATTTTCACAAAAACGCCCGTTGACGGTGCCACTGGCAAGGCAAATTCTGGCGGGCATGAATGAACGCTGATTTTCTTAATCTTCCTGTGGACAGGGCTTGTGATTGCCCGCCCATTGAAATCACCGATCCTAAGCGGTTTTTTAACCGTGAGATGTCATGGCTGTCGTTTAATTGGCGAGTGCTGGAAGAATCGGAAAACCCTAAAGTGCCCTTGTTGGAGCGAGTCCGGTTTTTGGCGATATCCGCCACCAATCTTGACGAATTTTATACAGTTCGGGTTGCGGGCCTGAGGCAATTGCTGCGTGAAGGCGTGGCCAAACTTAGCAATGATGGCCAA
The DNA here is from genome assembly GCA_003228875.1 of Rhodobacterales bacterium. GTDB lineage: Bacteria > Pseudomonadota > Alphaproteobacteria > Rhodobacterales > Rhodobacteraceae > UBA3077. The sequence continues at coordinate 12,945 of QIGK01000064.1, read as the reverse complement.
ACCGCGGCGCAACAGGTTGAGGCGATTAACATTGACGCCCATGCCTTGATGCTGCGCCAGCAAATCAGTTGGCGCAAATTGCGTCAGGAATTGGCCAATGAAAAAATCCAAATTCTTTCGGTTGAGGATATTACCGACGCAGACCGCAGCGTTCTTGAAAAAGTGTTTCTTGAACAGGTTTTTCCGATTCTGACCCCGATCGCCATTGATCCGGCACATCCATTCCCGTTTATTGCCTCGGGCGGTTTTGCGCTGGCTTTGCAGCTGAAACGCAAAGGCGACAAGCCAAAGCTGGAGGCATTGTTGCCGGTTCCCGCGCAAATTCCACGTTTTCACCGGCTGGCAGACCTGCCCGATGGCACCATCCGCTTCCTGCCGCTTGAAAGCCTGCTTGAAATATTTGTCACCCAGCTTTTTCCCGGCTACAAATTGCAAGGAAACTGTGCTTTTCGGGTTTTACGCGACAGTGATCTGGAGGTCGAAGACGAGGCTGAAGATTTGGTTCGGGAATTTGAAACAGCCCTCAAGCGTCGCAAACGCGGGCAGGTGATCCGGCTGAAAATCTCGGGGGATGCGCCCGATGGTTTACGACGCACCATCATTCAGGAAACCGGCGTTATGCTGGATGAAGTGATTGAGGTTGACGGGCTGATCGGCATGACCGATTTGGCTGAACTGGTAATTAGTGACCGCCCTGACTTGCTGTGGAAACCGTTTTCGCCACGGGTGCCTGAACGGGTGCTGGATTTCAACGGCGATATATTTGCCGCGATCAAACAAAAAGACATGCTGTTGCATCACCCCTATGAAACCTTTGATACGGTAGTGAAATTCTTGAAACAGGCGGCGGCTGATCCGGATGTCTTGGCGATCAAACAAACGCTTTATCGCACCAGCCGCGATAGCCCGATTGTCGCGGCCTTGTGCGAAGCCGCTGAGGCGGGCAAGTCTGTCACCGCCATTGTCGAGCTAAAAGCACGGTTTGACGAGGCCGCCAATATCCGGCTGTCGCGGTCACTGGAACGGGCAGGCGCGCAGGTGGTTTACGGGTTTATTGACTGGAAAACCCACGCTAAAATTTCAACGGTGGTGCGGCGCGAGGGCAAGAAACTGGTGACCTATACTCATTTTGGTACCGGCAACTATCATCCGATTACCGCTAATATCTACACCGACCTGTCGCTGTTTACCTGTGACAAAGCGCTGGGGCGCGATGCCACCAAAGTGTTCAATTATGTGTCTGGCTATGCCCAACCCGAAGTGCTGGAAAACCTGTCAATCTCACCACTGACGTTAAAAGAAACTTTGCTGGCCAATATCGAAGCCGAAATAGAATTTGCCAAATCCGGCAAACCCGCCGCGATTTGGGTCAAGTTGAATTCTCTGATTGAAGTCGACGTGATTGATGCGCTTTACCGCGCCAGTGGCGCAGGGGTCAAAATTGATCTGGTTATTCGCGGCGTCTGCGGGTTGCGCCCCGGCGTGCCCGGCCTGTCAGAAAACATCCGGGTAAAATCGGTAATAGGCCGGTTTTTGGAGCATTCGCGGATTTCGTGTTTTGGCAATGGCTTTGGGCTGCCGAGCAGTAAATCCAAGGTCTATATTTCTAGCGCTGACTGGATGGGCCGCAATTTGAAATGGCGGGTTGAAACGCTGGTGCAGATCAAAAATAAAACTATTCACGCCCAAATCATAGATCAGGTGATGGCCGCCAATCTGGCTGATCAGGCCCAAAGCTGGGTTTTGCAAGCGGATGGTGGCTACAAACGTCATGACGTTGGTGACAAAGCATTTTCCTGCCATCGGTTTTTTATGGAAAACCCGTCATTATCTGGCCGTGGTTCCGTAGGCGCAAAAGACGCGCCACGCCTTACCCATTCCTATGATTGACCCGAATTCCAATCGCTTTGCGGTGATTGATGTCGGATCGAATTCTGTGCGGTTGGTGGTATTTGACGGCGCATCTCGTTCGCCCGCGTATTTTTATAATGAAAAAGTGCTGTGTGGGCTGGGCGCGGGCATGGCAAAAAGTGGGGTTTTGAACCCGGAAGGCAAACAGCACGCGATGCTGGCATTGCGGCGGTTTATGGCTTTGCTGGAAAATATGGGCCTAAAATCCATTACATGTGTGGCCACCGCTGCGGTGCGAGAAGCAGCAGACGGGCAGGAGTTTTGCGCTGAGGTCTTTTGCGATCTCGGCCTGATATTGCATGTGGCCAGCGGTGCTGAAGAGGCCCGGCTTTCAGCCCAAGGGGTGTTGCTGGGTTGGCCCGAAGCCCAAGGGTTGGTTTGTGACATTGGCGGCGCGTCAATGGAATTGGCTGAACTAGCAAATGGTCAGGTCGGTGGATGTGTCAGCGCCCCTTTAGGGCCGTTGAAATTGCAAGGTTTTTCGGGCGATGTGGATGCTTTTATTCGCCAAAAAATAGCGACTATGCAAATGTCAACGCGGGCTGCGCGTCTGTTTTTGGTCGGTGGTTCGTGGCGCGCACTCGCGCGGCTTGATATGACGCGCCAAGGCTATCCGTTGAAAGTGTTACATGAATATACGCTGATGCCAGAACAAATGCTGGAAACCGCAGCTTGGGCAGAGACCAATTCCCCCGAAATATTGGCGCAATTTACCGACACTTCGATGGCGAGGCTAAAACTGGTGCCTTTGGCCGCAAAAGTCATGGTACATCTGATCGATCTTCTAAAACCCGAATCGATCGCGATTTCCAGCTATGGCATACGCGAAGGCCTGCTTTTTGAAGAAATGCCGGAAGAAACCCGAAAGCTTGATCCCCTGATCGTGGCCTGTCGTTTCATGGAAAAATCAAACGCTCGGTTTCCGGGGTTTGGCGATGCGCTTTATAATTGGCTTTTACCGCTTTATGCTGGCCGGTCCGTGGCGTTTTTACGCCTGATGCACGCGGCCTGTTTGTTGCATGACATCACATGGCGCAGCCATCCCGATTATCGTTCCGATGTTAGTTTTGAGTCAGTGACCCGTGCTAATATGGGCGGCATAGACCATCAGGGGCGGCTGTTTCTAGCCCTCGCAATCCGTTCTCGTTACAAATCTTCGGGTCAGGAAAACCAACCCGCCTTGTTGTTACTGGATGACAAAACCATGTCCGAGGCCCAAATTTTGGGCAAAGCCATGCGTCTTGGCGCGATGGTGTCAGGGGCTTTGGCAACAACTTTGGCGCAAACCAAAATTTCACGCGATGAGGATTGTATTACCCTTCATTTGATCAAAGCAGGGCTGGCAGGCGAGGTTGTTGAAAAACGTCTCAAAAGCCTTGCGGCGGCGTTTGACTGCACGGCAATTCTTACCCTTAGAAATTGAAAAAAGCGGCCCGATGCACGAGCCGCTTTAATATTTCCCTGAGACTTGAGCCAATAATTCGAGGCCAAATGTCAAAACCGGCGAGTTTGTCCTGACGGTTTCCCGTGGCAATCTTCTGCGCAGTTCGTGGGATTTTATACCCCTTGATAGAGCGATTCTGCAACGGTTATTTTTACAGCAGGTAAATCATTTCATTGCAGGCCATGCGCCCTTGCCTTAAACGAAGAATGACAACTTTTCTGGAGCCACCCCTATGCGTCTTTCCTGCTATTTTATGCCCACCCTAAAGGAAAACCCTGCCGAGGCAAAAATTGTCAGTCACCGCCTGATGTTGCGTGCCGGCATGATCCGGCAATCTTCGGCCGGAATTTATTCATGGCTGCCGCTTGGCTTTAAAATATTACGGCGTTTGGAAAACATCGTGCATGAAGAACAGATGCGAGCCGGCCATATTCCTATGTTGATGCCAACGCTGCAATCAGCAGATTTGTGGCGGGAATCTGGTCGTTATGAGGACTATGGCAAAGAAATGCTGCGCATCACCGACCGCAATGGCCGTGATATGCTTTATGGCCCGACCAACGAAGAATTGATCACCGATATTTTTCGCAACAATGTGGGTTCCTATAAAGAATTGCCCAAAACCTTATACCACATTCAGTGGAAATTCCGTGATGAGGTCCGCCCTCGGTTCGGGATTATGCGGGGCCGCGAATTCTTTATGAAAGACGGCTATAATTTTGACATTGATGAGGCGTCAGCATTGCATGCCTATAACCGCCATTTAGTCAGCTATTTGCGCACCTATGAACGTATGGGGCTTCAGGCTATTCCGATGAAAGCCGATACTGGGCCAATTGGCGGCGATTACAGCCATGAATTTCTGGTGCTGGCCAAAACTGGCGAATCCGAGGTGTTTTACGATAGTGCCGTAACTGATCTTTCGCTGGGTGATCGCGTGATTGATTATGATGATTACAGCCAGTGCCAAGGCGTGTTTGATGAATTCACCACGCCTTACGCGCGCACCGATGAAACCCATGAGCCTGATCTTTTTGCGCAAATTCCAGCGGATCGGCAAATGACCGCGCGCGGGATAGAAGTGGGGCAGATATTCTATTTTGGCACCAAATATTCTGACAGCATGAACGCCACAGTCAATGATGCTGAGGGCAAACAAGTGCCGGTGCATATGGGCAGCCACGGCATCGGGGTTTCGCGCCTGATTGGTGCCTTGATTGAGGCTAACCACGACGACAACGGTATTGTTTGGCCTGAATCTGTGGCGCCATTTCGGGTTGGCATTGTTAATCTGAAACAGGGCGGCGAAGCCACCGATCCGGTTTGTGAGATGCTTTACAAAGGCTTGCAGCTTTGCGGGCTTGATCCGCTTTATGATGATCGGGATGAGCGGGCAGGCGCCAAATTTAACGATATGGACCTGATCGGGGTGCCGTGGCGCATCACAGTTGGGCCGCGCGGATTGAAAAACGGCAAGGTGGAGCTTACTTGTCGCTCCACAGGGGAATCCGAAGAAATGTCCCCCGAAGCAGCGCTGGACCGGTGCTCGCAGGTTTACGCAGACAAAGGATTGTTGCTTGGCTAATTCCCCGACCCGACCGTTTAGCGGTTTTGAATGGACCATCGCATGGCGTTATCTGCGCGCGCGCCGCGCTGAAGGCGGTATTTCGGTGATTGCGTGGTATGCGCTGATCGGCGTGATGCTGGGCGTGGCGGTGTTGATTGTGGTGCAGGCAGTTATGGTGGGGTTCCGAGAAGAATTCACTGATAGGATACTGGGGGTTAACGCCCATATAACGGTTTATTCCGCCGAATATGACACCTCGGTTGGCCGAGCACGCAGCATTGAAAATTATGAGGAACTGACCGCCGCAATTGCCGCTGTGCCAGGGGTTAGCCGCGCTGCTCCGATTATCAAGGCGCAGGTCATGGCTTCGGCCAACGGGCAAAATTCGGGGGTGCAGATATATGGCGAAACGCTGGAAGACCTGCAATCGCTGGATTTGATCATCAACCCTGAATTTTCCACTGGTGATCTGGCTAATTTTGATAGTGGCGTTGCGATTGGTTCGGGCATTGCGCGCGCATTAAATTTGCGGGTGGGCGATTTTATCCAGCTTATCGCCCCAGACGGGGTGAAATCACCTTTTGGCACCACGCCTCGGATCAATGATTACGAGGTGGTTTATATTTTCCGTGTCGGGCGGTCAGATATTGACCGCACTCGCATATATATGCCGTTCACTGAGGCGCAAAGTTTCTTTAATCGTGAAGGCGTGGCTGACGAAATTGAAGTATTGGTGGATGATCCGCAAAAAGTGGATGAATTGCGCGATGCTTTGCAACAGGCAAGCAATTTTACCACCCAAATATGGACATGGCGCAATGCCAATGGCGCATTTCTGGCAGCCCTAGATACCGAACGTCGGGTGATGTTTATTATCCTGTCGCTGGTGGTGTTGATTGCTGCCATGAACATCATTTCCGGCCTTGTGATGCTGGTGAAAAACAAAGGTCGTGATATCGGTATTTTGCGGACCATGGGCCTGACCCAAGGGTCAATTATGCGGATATTTTTTGTCTGCGGATCATTGATTGGCGTGATAGGCACGGTGCTGGGCGTTGTGCTTGGCTGTGCGTTTGCGTATTTTATTTCCGACATTCAACAACTGGTCGAATGGGTGGCGGGGCGGTCTGTTTGGGACCCTACGGTTAAGCTTTTGACCGAAATTCCGGCGCGATTGCGGTTTGAAGACGTGGCCCTGACCGCCATTCTGGCGCTGGTGTTATCGCTGTTAATCACCATCATTCCGGCCCGCAATGCCGCCAAGCTTTCCCCTGTCGAGGCCTTGCGTTATGAATAACCCAGTGCTGGAGTTGCGCGATATCTCCAAGAAATATTTTGCGGGTAAATCCAATGAAATTTCGGTGTTGAATGATACTAATTTTACGCTGCAACGCGGCGAAATCGTTGGCCTGATCGCGCCATCCGGTGCGGGAAAATCAACCATGTTACAAATCGCGGGCCTTTTGGACGACGCAACGTCGGGGGAGGTTCTTATAGACAACGTGCAGGCAAATACCGGCAAAGACAAAATCCGCACTAAACTGCGCCGTGAAACCATCGGATTTATTTACCAGTTTCATCACTTGTTGCCGGAATTTTCGGCCATAGAGAATATTGCCTTGCCGCAACGTGCCAATGGCGCCAGCAAAGCTGATGCAAATGCTCGCGCCCGCGAATTGCTGGACCGGGTCGGCCTCTCGAAACGGTATGACCACCGGCCTGCGGAACTATCGGGTGGGGAACAACAAAGGGTGGCTTTTTGTCGGGCCTTGGCCAATCAGCCCAAAATTTTGCTGGCCGATGAACCCACCGGCAATCTTGACCCTGAAACCTCGGATCAGGTTTTTGCGGCCTTGATGGAACTGGTGCGAGAAACAGGATTATCAGCGTTGATTGCCACCCATAACCATGATTTGGCAGCACGAATGGACAGGGTTGTGCGCATGGAATCAGGCCAGCTGGTGGAGGTTTAACCAGTCTGAACAAGCCCAAGGATAAATCCGGTCAGATCATCGGTTTGGTATTGAATATGGGCTGCATCGCTTTTTGTGCCAACCAGCACGGTTTTTAGGCCCATCTCATGGGGAACAAAAAGATTTCGCGGATCATCTTCAAACATAATAGCGTTTTTATGGTTTAGATTAACTTTGGCAAACACCCGCTCAAACCCAGTTTTATAGGGTTTGGAAATGTATCCGGCGTGATCTATGCCATAAAGCCCATCAAACACCTGTGACAAGCCAAGCGCAAAAACCGCGTTTTTTGCGTATCCGGACGACCCGTTTGTGTAAACAATTTTACGCCCAGACAGGTTTTGAATAGCTTTGGCCAATGCAGGGTTTGGCACCAGACAGCTAAAATCAATATCCTGAACCTCATCCAGAAAGGCCACCGGATCAGTGCCATGATGGTGCATCATGCCCGCCAAAGTGGTGCCATGTTCGCGCCAATACTCAGCGCGCAGGGATTTGGCCTTGGCCAGATCAATGGCCAGTTCCCGCATCATATAGGCTTCCATTTTTGCCTCAAGCTGCAAAAAAAGCGAACTGGACGCCGGATACAGCGTGTGATCAAGGTCAAAAACCCAGTCGGTAATGTGGGATAATTCGTCATAAGGCATTGCAGTATCGTTACAGGCTGGTGTCTAATTGGGCAACTGGTTTTGGGCCGGAAAGCAGGGGGTAGATATGCAAGATCGTGTTGGGCAGACCAAAGACGCGTATGCGTTGGTGCTGGATGCCATCGACACCGGCATTTATTTGCCAGGCGACAGGTTGGTTGAATCTGAATTGGCTGAACGTTTTGGCGTGTCGCGCACCCCTGTGCGCGAAGCATTGCAGCGGCTGGAAACCCAGTCGGTGCTTAGGCGCGATGGGCGTTCCATGGTTGTGGCGGCGCTGGATCATGACCAGTTGGGAGAATTATATGTGGTGCGCGCCGAACTTGAAGGGCTGGCCGCACGGTTAGCGGCACAGCACGCCGCGCCTGAAGAAATCCGAATTTTGCAAAATATGGTGGTGATAGATCGCAAACTGATTAATGACCCGCATCAATTGTCACGCGCCAACCGGCGCTTTCACAGGCAAATCCATCTGGCCAGCCATAACCGGTTTCTTATCCAGCAGCTTGAAATGGTGCATCGGACCATGGCTTTGCTGACCACCACCTCCCTAGCGGTTGAGGGCCGCGGCAGTATGGCGCTTGATGAACACGAAGCATTGGTCAACGCCATTGCCAGCCGAGACGGAGATGCAGCCAATGATGCCCTGAAAAACCATATTTCTATGGCTTATGAAACCCGCTTAAAGCAAGACACTGGCGAGGCCTGATCATGCCGGTATCCAAGATACTGAAAACCTTGCGATCCAGAGCGTTGATCGAGGATTGCAGCGCAGATATAATCGATATGGCCAGTGCTTTTGACATTCAAGATGCGGTTCTGGCAGCGCTGGCAAAAGACATGGGCGGCTTGGCCGGATATAAAATTGCTTTTAACAGTGATGCTTTAATGGCAAAAATGGGTCTGTCCCACCCCGGAGTGGGGCGGGTGTTTGGCGATCAGGTTTACGCGAACGCGGCCCATCTTGACACGGGTTCTTATGTTAATCTGATGGTCGAGCCTGAAATTGCAGCCGTGTTGGCCGCTGATATTCAGCCGGGGGATGATTTGTCTGCTCAGGCATTATCAAGCAAAGTAGAGCAATTTTTCCCAGCCTTTGAAATTCTGGACCGTCGCAACGTTGACGGGCTGACCCATGTTCCGACAATCATTGCCCATAATGTTTTTAACGCCGGTATTGTTGTTGGAGGGCCGGGATTGGCACCTAAGGAAATTGATTTTTCCACCCTGTTTACAGATTGCCGTGATTCTGGCCAAACTGTGGTTTCAGGCACCGGAAAAGCCCCGCAACATCCGATTGATGCCTTGGCTTTTCTGGCTCGGCATTTTACTGGCAGGGGGCAGGTTATGCCGGCGGGGTCTTTGCTTTTGCTTGGCGCGCATTGCCCGCCTTACGGGGTTGGTTCAGGGCGAAAAATGACCTTGGAAATAGGGCCACTGGGCAAAGTTTCATTTTCAACTTAGTCAATACCATGATCGGTTTTATCCCAATAAAACGGCGCGAAAAACAGCTCAAATATTGCTTTATACGCTGCAAAAGTGCCAAGCGGCCAATACAGAAATAATGTGGCAATTACAGGAATAAGCGCGGGTCGTTTTTTAAGCAACATTGCGGTTATCGCAATCAATATCATCACGATTTCTCCGACAATCAAAAGACCAAAAGCAAACAGCCAGAACCGATTTGGCAGCAGGTCAAAAAATGCCCATTCAGTGCCCAAAAACGCTGTCCAGATGACCCAGAAAAGCGGAGCGCATAAAAATGATGTCAGGGTTCCCAGAAATATCACCTGAAAGCCCAAAAAGCCAATTGGCCCAAGTTCCTTTAGCAATAATAACGGGTTACGCATATGGGTTGCCCATGTCATTGCAAACCCTTTAAGCCATCTTGACCGTTGTTTTACCCACGCAACGGGGCGGCTGTTGGCTTCTTCCCAAGTGGTTGAATCAACTATTTCGCAACGATACCCGAACCGCGCCATGCGCATTCCCAGATCGGCGTCTTCGGTGACATTATGAGCATCCCATGCGCCAACTTTTTGCAAGACATTGCGCCGCACAAAAACCGATGTTCCCCCCAGCGGTAAAGGCGCACCCATGCGTTGCAAACCGCGCATGATCACCCGAAACCAAACCGCATATTCAATGGTAAAACACCGCGACATCCAGTTGCGTTTTGTGTTGTAAAAATCAAGAAAGCACTGCACCGAGCCAACTGAATTTGGTGCTGCCATCAAATGGGCCACCACTTTGTCAATCTGATCAGGGTCGGGTCGGTCTTCGGCATCATAAATACCAATAATGTCGCCCTTGCAATAAGGTAGGGCGTAATTCATTGCCCTTGGTTTGGTTTGTAAAGTATCGGCGGGCACGGTTATTATTTCAATCCATCGAGGCAATATTCGGGCAGCCAGCGCAGCCGCGGTGATGGTGTCTTTTTCCTCAAGCAAGATTTTTACATCAAGCAATTCTTTGGGATAGGTTAGCTTTTCAAGCGCTGCCAAAAGGGCGTCTAATACCCTGTTTTCATGAAAAAGCGGTACAAGCACAGTCACCTTGGGGCGTTTTCGAAAATCGGATAACTGTGGCAAGATACGAGGCTTGTGCATTGTTTTATCTCGGCCAAATAAAAAAAGCGTCAGGGCGGTAGCCCGTAAAACAGTTGTTGCAAAATTGGCCAGCAATGCCCAAAAAATAAGACCCAAGAACATCCCTGATGGGAAAAAGTAAACCAGTGCAGCGAAACATAGAATGCCAAGCAGGCCCAAAATACCGTTTAGTCTTTGGCCAATTCCACGGCAACTATAAGGTTCCGGGCACAGTTCTCGGGCTGTTTTGATTAGTTCTTGCTTAAATGAATCCTCAATACTGGCCTGAATATCCGAGGGTTTCGCACGAACAATGATGGTTTGCCCCGGCCATTGTGCTTCGGCAAATGTGTGGACCGATGGGTCAAGGGGATTGGCAGCAGCAAGAATAACCTTACCGTTAAGACGTCGCCATGGAATCATCAGTTTTTCGAGGCATTTAATTGGATCAATGCCGTTCAGCAAATCTGGATCGGCAGCAGTGACAGAAATATCCAAAATAATGCCGTCAAACTGAATATCAATGGCGTTTTCAACATCAGCAAGTTTAGCCATTTGATGTGAGATGATAATCTCGCCAAATAAAGCATCACGATTGCTTTGCATTTTTAGCGCATTGGTCAGGTCAAATTTGCTGATATTTCCCTGAGCAAGCAGGATTTCCCCCAACTTGCGCTTTTGCTGTGTGTGATATTCAACTTTAGGACTCGCCACTGGTTCACCATCTAAATTTGGCTAAACCTTGTCGCAGATGTCTTAAATTTTAGATAAAAATTGGTTAACGCGCTGCGATTGCCTCAACGAATCTTTCAAACAGATAAAAGCTGTCTTGGGGTCCGGGGCTGGCTTCGGGGTGGTGTTGCACTGAAAACACCGGACGATCAGCCATGCGAATCCCGCAATTGGAGCCGTCAAACAAGCTGATATGGGTTTCCAGAACCCCGTCTGGCAAAGATTGTGAATCAACCGCGAATCCGTGGTTCATAGAGGTGATTTCCACCTTGCCAGTTGAAATTTCCTTGACCGGATGGTTTGCACCGTGATGGCCGTGGTTCATTTTCAGGGTTTTTGCGCCCAAAGCCAAAGCCAGCATCTGGTGGCCAAGGCAAATGCCAAATATAGGCATGTCGGAACGCGCCAGAATTTCCTGTATCATCGGCACCGCATATTCGCCGGTGGCGGCCGGGTCTCCGGGGCCATTTGATAGGAAAAGCCCTTGGGGTTTAAGCGCCAAAATCTCGTCAGCGGTGGCGGTGGCGGGCAGCACGGTAACCGAACATCCTGCACTGGCCAAACAGCGTAGAATATTGCGTTTGGCACCATAATCTATCGCCACAACGCGGTAACCGTCTTTGGCCTGTTTGGTATAGCCATCGGGCCATGCCCAGCGCATTTCATCCCAGCGATAGGCCGCATCACAGGTGACTTCTTTTGCAAGGTCAACTCCTTCTATTCCGTTGAAACCGCGGGCTTTTTCCAATAGTAAATCAATGTCGAAAACCCCGCCTTCGGCATGTTGAATAGCCACATGCGGCGCGCCTTGCATGCGAATAGCACGGGTCAGGCGGCGGGTATCAATCCCGCCAATTCCGATCCTGTTATGCTGTTCCAGCCATGCTGCCAAGGTTTGCACCGAACGCCAGCTTGATGGCGCTGTGGGGTCCCACTTAACCACCATTCCAGCGGCAATCGGCGATTGGGTTTCGTTGTCTTGGGGGGTGGTGCCTGTGTTGCCGATATGGGGGAAAGTAAAGGTAATAACCTGTCCTGCATAAGACGGATCAGTCATGATTTCCTGATAGCCGGTCATGGCGGTGTTAAAACATAATTCTGCGACAGCAATTCCGGTCGCGCCAAAGCCAACGCCATAATAAATTGTGCCATCAGCCAAAGCGATGCAAGCAGTTGGTTTGGCATGGGAATCAGGCGCAGAGGCAAGCGCCTGTTCTGATGGAGCAATGTGCGACATGGGAGTATCCTTTGCGGAATTTGCCGGAAATTACGGTTAAGTAGGCCCAAGGTCAAGAGCGAAGAAAAAGTAAATAGTGCTATTTATCAATGGGTTACGAATGGCGCTGGCGGTTGTCAAAAAAACATTAACCCGATATATTCGACGTTCTGCTGTTCACTCAGCGATATATCTGGTGAGAAAATGATCCGCAAACGTCTGAATGATGCGCAAAAAGAAGCAATGAAAGCCCGCGAGGCAAAAAGGCTTTCGACATTGCGGCTAATAAATGCCGCCATAAAAGACCGGGATATCGCGGCGCGCAGCGAAGAAAACACCGAAGGGGTTACCGACACGGATATTCTGGGAATTCTGGCAAAAATGATCAAACAAAGGATCGATAGCGCCAAGACCTATGAAGAAGCGGGGCGACTGGAGCTTGCCGAAGGTGAGCGGGGCGAAATCAAAGTCATTGAGGAATTTCTGCCCAAACAATTATCAGATCAAGAGGTCCAGGCGGCGATCAAATCGGCTGTTGACGAAACCGGCGCCAGCTCTATTCGTGATATGGGCAAAATCATGGCCGCCTTAAAATCCAAATATACCGGACAAATGGATTTTGGCAAAGTAGGTTCGGCCGTTAAAGCCGCACTGTCTTAATTTTTATCTCGTAAGTTCAATAGATTGGCGGCGATTATTAATGTTGCACCGATGAATACTGCTAACATCAATGGCTCAGCGTAAAGAACTACGCCGACAAATGCGACAATTGGCAACCGGATAAAATCCATTGGTGCAACTATGGAGGCAGGTGCTAAGGCCAGCGCCATTGTCAGGCAATAATGCGCGGTCAAACCACAAATTCCA